>JAGXSQ010000172.1 GCA_018333395.1 Dethiobacter sp. | reverse complement strand
CCGTCCGGCGCTACCTGCGCTGGGAGCGGCAGGAGACAGCCCGGGAAGGAACCGCCGCTCCTCAGCAATAAAGACCCCTAAAATTACACGAGGTGGAGAAGAAAAGGAATTGAAGAAGGAGTTAGGTCGTGGACAATCGAATAGAGGTCAGAGGGCTTAGTAAAGCTTATCATGGTCGCAGGCTCTTCACCGACATCAACATTTCTGTTCCGGACCGGTCAGTCTTTGCTGTTCGCGGCCCCAATGGCTCCGGAAAAACTACCTTCTTACTAATCCTGTGTGGACTGATTCCCGCCACCTCAGGCCAGGTAGATTTGGTGCTTGAGGGCAGATCGCTGACGGCAGCGGAGAGGCGGAGGCAACTGGGTTTGGTTTCGACCGATCTTTACCTCTATGACGACCTTTCCGCTGTGGAGAACCTAGAGTTTTTCAGCGCCGTAAGGGGGTTACCATTTACTTTAGCGCGAGCGCGGGAGTTGTTGGAGTTTGTAGGCTTACAGGGCCGGGGCCGCGATTATCTGGGAACCTTTTCTTCCGGCATGAAACAACGGCTGAAGTACGCGTGTGCGCTATGGCACAAGCCGCACGTCTTGATTTTGGACGAGCCTACCAGTCATATGGATGAAAAAGGGGCGGCGTTAGTGGAGAAGGTCATTAGGGGGCAGCGGGCACGAGGGATGGTCCTTATGGCCACAAATTCACCCGAGGAGCTTCGCTATGGGGATCAAACGCTTTCCCTGGCTTAGCAGAGCTTTAGCGGTGCTACGCAAGGATCTGCAGCTGGAGTTTAGGACTCGTTACGCCTACAGCGCTCTAGTCATGTTCGCTCTGACCACCTTGAGTACAATTAGTTTTTCCTTGGGTGGAAGTATGGCCGATACGGATGTTGCGGCGGCCCTACTATGGATGATACTCTTTTTTTCCGCCATGACCGGACTCGCTCGAACTTTTATACAAGAAGAAGAAGCCGGTACAGTTCTGGCCTTGAAGATGGCCGCAGACCCCGAGCCGGTGTTCTTGGGCAAGTATCTATTTAACACGGTGCTTCTTTTTAGTCTTACCGTCCTCATTGTGCCGCTCTACCTGCTGATGTCTAATTTGTCGGTAGCTAACGTGAGAGGGTTTCTGGCCACAGTACTTCTAGGTGTCCTGGGGCTAGCGGGCGCTGGCACGATTCTGGCCGCCATTGCGGCCAGGGCCGCCGCTAAAGGGTCGGTCATGACCGTGTTGTCTTTTCCTATCTTGCTGCCTCTTTTAATCAGCGCCATCAGCGCCACCAGCACGGCGTTTGCTGGCGGCTTGCCAGAGAGCATGATGACAGACTTAGGGCTGCTTTTCTTTTACAATGGCATCGTGCTGGCGGCTTCGTTCCTGCTTTTTGAGTATGTCTGGAACGAGTAAGAGGAACTCTTGTTTTAGCAAACGCAAAGCGAGGCGCGAGAAGTGATCGGACAAATTAGCTTAGGTATCTGGATGACTGCCGTAGTGCTAGCCTCCTTTCTTTATATTCCCGCTATCCCCGGCTTCGGTGCCACCGGTGAGACAGCGCGGATTATTGTCTATCATGTCCCTGCCGCCTGGATCGCGGTACTGGCCTATTTGCTGGCTACTGTAAATTCTGTGAGCTATTTGCTGAAGGGGGAGGCGAAACTGGACCGCCAAGCCCAGGTTAACGCGGAACTGGGTACTCTCTTCTGTCTTCTGGCTGCCGTGACCGGCGCCATCTGGAGCAGAGCTGCTTGGGGCCTGTACTGGAATTGGGACCCGCGGCAGACGTCTATCGCCGTCCTGTTAATGATTTATGCGGCGTATTTTGTCTTGCGCGGCGCCATAGCTGATTCTGATCGGCGCGCCAGATTGTCGGCTGTGTACGCGATATTGGCTTTTCTTACCGTCCCGTTTCTTGTCTTTATTGTGCCGCGAGCATTCCCCTCGCTCCATCCCGATTTAGGCGGGATCGAACGCGTGAGGGTGATGAGTCCGCAGGTATTAGTAGTGTTCCTGTCGTCCCTCGTTGGTTTTACCGGTTTATATGTTTGGATGTACAACATACAGATGCGGTGTCTATCTCTGCTCTCTAAACGCGTTCCGGTGAGGGGGGTAAGGTATGAGTGAATGGCTCTTTGTTCTGGGCGCAACACTGGTCACATGGATTGGTCTCTTTCTGTACATGCTGCGCGTCGACCTTAAGTTACGGGAGGCCGAACGCCTTGAAGAGATATGATAAACTTATCTTACTTTTACTGGTGATCGTTTTCGGCGGCGGGATTATTTTTACGGCGCGCAGCGCGTTCAGCACTTACTCTACGTTCTCCGAGGCTAAAGAGCACAATCGCTCTGTGCAGGTAAAGGGCGTGGCCGTTGATGGTTCATGGCGTGAAGTCGGTGCGGGCTCCTTTTCCTTTAAGCTAAAAGACCTGGCGGGTGTCATTTACACTGTGACGCACTCCGGGGAGGTGCCTGCCAACCTTTTTACGGCGGAGTATGTTGTGGTTGGCGGTCGGTTTGACGCGGGAGTGTTTGCCGCGAGAAGTATTCTGGTTAAATGTCCGACTAGGTTTATGCAGCAAGGCTCCGGCTAACGGCTAAGGAACAGTCACCCGAGCATTCTTGGAGGGGGGATAGAGTTGACGACAGGAGCACCGGCAAGGCAGCCCGATATCCAGCCGGAAAGTCCGTTAAAGCAGACGCTTAGGTTCTTTAGCTCCATGCAACTAGGCCTTGTACTCTTGCTGGTGCTGGCCGCCGTGTCTGCTTATGCCACCTTCCAGGAGATGGAGCGGGCGATTGGACAGATCTACAGTTCGTGGTGGTTTATCTCTATTTTGTCGTTTATCTCTCTGAATCTGCTGCTGTGTACCGTACAGCGCTTCAGACCGCTGTACCGTTTGGCGCTCCAGCCTCATAAAACTACTACCGCCGAAGACATCAGCCGGATGCAGGTACACCGCGCCATCGCGGTAAAAGAGGCGGCTGAACCCTTAGCGGCCGCAGAAGCGGCCTTCAGGGCCAACGGTCTGCGTGTTTCGGTGGCTGAAGGACCGGCTGGGCGCGTAGTCTGCGGTGAAAAAGGCCGGTGGGGCTATTTGGGCTCCGTTGTCAGCCACTTAAGCCTGCTTGTTATCCTGCTCGGCGCCTTGTACGGCGTCCTTACGGGTTACGAAGTCACAAACGGAGGCTGGGTCGGCAGCCGCTTCTCTGTCCCGGAGGGCAACTTCGATGTGGAAATTACTGACATCCGCATGGAGCAGGAGGATGACCCCACTATCCGCCCGCGTGTCTACAGCGACGTTACCGTGAGCCGGGACGGCAAGGTGCTGGTGCAAGATACGGTTTCTATCAATTACCCCGTGCGTTTTGCCGGCAACACAATCTACCACGACACCTTCATCTACTTTCCCCAGATTAAGCTGACCGATCTGGAAACCGGCGAGACGGGAGCAAGCCGTTTTTTGGAGGGCGACCGGGTTTTCCTTGATGCCGGAAGGACAATGTATCTAGAGCTAAGGCAGTTTTTCTCTAACTTCTCGATGCGTCCCGACGGCACCCCTTACAATGTCAATTACCGTACCGACAGGCCCGTAGCCGCAGGGGAGCTGGTGCGTGACAGACAGCAACAGGGGGTTGTCTTCCTGCCCCTCCATAAAGCGCAGGTGTTTGAAACTCCGGGCGGCCGCGTAGAGGTCGTAATGACGGGCTATGAATTGGCTTCCGTGTTTTCTGTCAGCAAGAACCTCGGCCGCCCGTATCTCTTTGCGGGGTCGCTGTTGTTGATTATCGGTCTGTACATGTCCTTCTTCATCATCCCCGAGCGCTACTATGCTTTTTACGCGGAGAGCAATGGCACCTTGCTCCTAGGGGGCCGCGGCTACCGCAGTCGTTTGGGGATTGCAGGGAGGATGGAGCGAATGGAAGCACAGATTAAGCGCCGAGAGGAAAGCAAATCATCATGCCAGGCTTGATTGCCGTATCCCCGGTTGGTTTGTGGGTAGAAAACGCTTTCTTTACCTTGGCAGTGGTCCTTTACCTGGCTGCAGCCATTAGCTATCTGATTAACGTGCAAGGCAAAAGCGAGTGGGGCGGCTTTGCCTCGTTGGTGTTAAAAATCGCCTTCCTTACCCACTCGCTTTTTATGATGGCGCGCGCCTACAACGTACAGCGCCTGCCCTTTGTAGGGCATTATGAGTTTGGCAACTTGTTCATTTGGGCTACAGCACTAGTGTACATTTGGACGGAGTGGCGCTTGAAGGAAAAGTACTATGCGGTCGGGGCTTTCATTACGCCGCTCCTAATGCTATATTTTGCTTATCTGACCGTCATTCCCAGTATCATCCCCGCAGTGGTTGTGAGTCGGGCACACCGCCCTTTACTCCCGATCCTGCAGTCTGACTGGCTGTCTATTCACGTTGCGTCCTCGGTATTTGGCTACGCCGGCTTTACGCTGGCCTTTGCCGGCGCCATGATTTGGCTCCTTAAGAAGTCCATAAGTGCCGAAAGTCCCCTGAGCCGCGTACTTCCTGTCGGCGAAGCCCTTGATGAGTACATCTACCGGGCGTCTGGGTTTGGATTCTTGTTTCAGACCGTCATGATTATCAGCGGCGCCATCTGGGCTGATATTTCCTGGGGGCGCTACTGGGGGTGGGATCCAAAGGAAATGTGGTCGTTAATCACCTGGTTTGTGTTTGCCGTCTATCTCCATGCCCGCTTTACCCGCGAGTGGACTGGCTGGCGGGCCATAGCGCTGGTGGCGCTTGGCTGGGTAGCGATGCTCTTTACTTGGATAGGCGTGGCCTGGCTGCTGCCTGGTCTCCATGCGTTTGGTTAAACGCCGCGGTACGAGTTAATAACGAAAAGGAGGTTTGTAAGCAAATGCGCAATGGTTTCTTGAAAAGCGGTCAACCACCGCTCCCGTTCCTGTTGATGGCCGCGCTGGTGATAGTTGCTGTGGCCATGGCCACGAGGTTTGTCACGTTGCGCGCACTGCCACAGCCAGAACTGCCGGCGCCAGAGCTGACTCCTGCGGCCACGCTCTACTGGCAGACGCGTTTCCCGGCACAGGTGGCGAGCTACCTGCGCACGCTAGAAATGGAGCCCACAGCGCACGGTGGGTCGGTTCCTTACCAGAAGTTGACCAAATACCCGTTTATGCGCGCCATGTACCATGGGTTTGGCTTTTGGTTTGACTTCCGTGAATCCCGTGGGCATCTCTATGCCGTGGAAGACACGATGATTACCGGGCGTGCCAAATTCGGCGGCGTATGCTGGGGCTGTAAGTCGGCCGACTACCCGGCGTTAGTAGCCAAGTACGGACAAAGAGAGTTTGACACCATGTTTTGGAGTGAGGCAGCCAAGAAAACCAATCACCCCGTTTCCTGCATCGACTGCCACAATCCAGAGAGTCCTGGTTTCGCGCTGCAGCTTACCCGTCCCTGGCTGCAGGAAGCGATAGAGGCCCAGGGTAAGACTGTGGCGGACTTTGACATGCGTTCCCTTGTTTGCGCCCAGTGTCACTCCGAGTATTACTTCGAGGGGCCTGGCACAGCAAACAAAGTTGTCTTTCCTTGGACGTACGGGTTTAGGCCGGAAGACGCTTTGGCGCATAAAGATGCCGAAAACTTCTCGGACTGGATACATCCGCGTACCGGCGCGGGCGTGCATAAGATTCAACACCCGGAGTTCGAATTCTTCCAGGGCAGCGTACACGCTAACCTTGGGCTAACCTGCGCGGACTGCCACATGCCGCGGGTTAAGGACGCGCAAGGGCGCGAATACACACAGCATTGGTTGGTCAGCCCGCTTAGGCACATGGAAGCATCTTGCCAGCGCTGCCACGGTGACCCCGCGCCACTCCGGGCAAGGTCAGAAAAGCTGCAGGGAGAACTGCGGACCAGCGCAAACGAGATCGGCGCGGCCTTAGAGCAGGCGATTAACGGCCTGCGCGAGGCGAGACGCCATCCCGCCGCCGACACACAAATTATTGCGCAGGCGCAAGCCAAGCACCGGCAGGCTCAGCTACTGTTAGACTGGTTCCTGGTGGAGAACAGTACCGGTTTCCACAATGCCGCGGAGGGACGCCGTATCCTCGGCGAAGCGCGGCAAGCGGTAGAAGCGCTGGTCGAGCTGACAAATAAGTCCCTGCCTCGTTAAAGCTAAGGAGACGGCCTAACCTGATGCGGACCGCGCACGAGGAGAACGGCTGTGGCGGAGGTGACTCGGGCGCCGCGCCCGTCGGCCCGTGGGACAAGCAGCAGATGGTTGCGGGTAAGCGAGGCGCCTGTGTCCAGATTTGTGCCGTTTGTAATGTTTACCAGGCCGCTGCCCGGGGCACTGCCGACGGCGGTGGCGGTACCAGCCCGCAGGATGATTTCCGTGCCGACGGCGGTCCCTTCCAGGATGGCCCCCCTTGTGGCGTTGACCAAGATAAAGGTGCCGCCTCCGACTGCGGCGTGCTGTTGCACGTAATTACGCAACACACTCATCGTGATGAGCGGGTCTTCGGCGGAGCCTGGTTCCGGGAAGGCGGCGCTGCCGATGGTGCGTGTGGTGTAGATACCGGCAACAAGGCTAAGCAGCAGGGTGAATGAAACTAGCAGAATCAGAGTTGGTATTCTTTTTTTCATAGGTATCTCCTTTCATGTTCTTACTAAGGAAGATTATACTTGCTTTCCCCGGGGCGGACAACCTCCAAAATCTGCCCTGATCTGGAGCCCTGCTTTGGGCCCTGCCGATGAGGTGAAAGATGAAAAAGATTTTGTTTGCCCTGACTATCGCCGGGCTGCTGGCGGCCGTCTTGGCGGCTGTTGTCAGCGGCTTGGCTGAACGACGCCACCGTGAAGTGGAAATCGCTGTAGACTTGGAAGATGTGCAAGTACTGGCCAGGGACTCCGGGGCCACGGTGTATGAAACGCTAACCAGGCTCCGTGACCTCGGCGCGACGGCGGTAGGCTTGCGTGAGGGAGCTGTCTCTTGTTATCTCCAGGATGGCCGCCTTTCCGTGGCGCGGGGGGGAGAGTTGCAGAGCAGCTTTCGTCTGACTGGACAGGTTAATCCACGCCTGCAGTTACTGCTGGAGCGTGGTGCTATCCGTCTGGAAGCTGTCTACCTGTTAACGGAAGATAATGAACTGGCTTCCCGCCTGCTGGAAGCGGCGCGTCTGAAACTGGGCAGGCCGGTACGCTTCATTTTTGACAGCTCCCCTTATGTGCTGGAGGTTAGCGACGACCTGGACCGCGTGCTGTCGCTACGTGCCGGCCTAGACCAGCGGGAGGTGGCAATGGTGCGGGAACTGGGCCTGCGTGTAGTAGCCCGCCCTGACAACCCGTTCGTCAAGAGCGAAGAGTCGGTTCGTAAGACGATGGAAGCGTTTCTTTCCCTGCCTCAAGACTTACTGTCTGCGGTAGTTTTTGAGGGGAAGGAAGTGACCGGTTTCCCGGACAAACTAGAGGTGACCGCCGCTTCTTTAAATGAGAAAGGGATCGCGTTTGGCGTAGTGGAAATAGTGGGACAACAGTCTGGTGTGACGACTTTGGCCGCCCGTACCGGTGGTCGGGCGGTGCTCGTCCACGCCAACGCACCCACAGCCACGGCCCAATCTATGATTAATGCTGTGCGGGAGCGGCGCGTACGCCTCCTTTATTTCCGCATGCCGCTCCACGACCCCGAGCTGCCACTGTCAGGGCCGGCTCTGCTAGCGGAGGTGACGTCGGAGTTAGCGCAGTATGGCCATTACGGCGGCCCGGCGCGCCCACTTCCCCACCCCTTGCAGCATACGGCCTTGCTGTTGCTTTCTTTCCTGGGTGTCGCCGCTGCTGCTGGGTTGCTGGGGGTGGAAATTTTGCGCAAAGAGGAGCCTTGGCTCTGGCTCGTGCCCGCTGCCGCTTTACTGGCGCAGCTCTCGGCTTGGGTGGTGCTGCCCGACTATTTGGCGCGCCAGCTGTCGGCTATTGCTGCCGCTATTGTCTTGCCTACTCTGGTGGTGGTCAGTCAGCAGTTAAACCGCTTACCGGACAACTCTCTGGCAGGCAGGTCGGCGGTTGGTTGGTCGCTGCTCACAATGTTGCGTACTTTTTTGCTTATCGCCGCCGGGGGGCTGGCCATCTTTGGGCTTACTGCCACGCCTTATTTTTCTGCCGGGGCCGTCGCTTTCCGCGGTGTCAAGCTGGTCCATACCGTACCGCTATTGCTGGTGGCCATGGTAGCTATCATGCGGTTTTATGGGCCTCGTGAATGGGTGTGGCCCGAGCTGGTCGCTTTCTGGCGCCGTATGCTGAGTCAGCCGGTGCTGGTGGCTTACCTATTCCTGCTTGTCTCTCTGGCGGTCCTGGCTTATATCTATGTGGCGCGCACCGGACATGCCGCCGGCATGCCTGTTGCGGAACTGGAGCTGCGCCTGCGGGCCCTGCTCGGCGACTTGCTGCTCGTACGGCCGCGCCTGAAGGAGTTTCTTTTTGGTTATCCGCTGGCCGTCCTGGGCTTAAGCGTCTTGGCCATGGGCCGGCGTGACGCCTACACCGCGACGCTGCTTACCCTAGCAGCCGTTGCTCCCGTGTCCATGACGAACACTTTTATGCATTTTACCGCCTCGCTGCCTATCATATTGCTGCGCTCTTTTAACGGCCTGTGGCTTGGCGTGCTGCTGGGTCTGCTGCTTACTGCGGCCGCGCTCCTGGCAGCAAAATGGGCCGGGAAGAAGGGAAGATTCGCGTGATGCACTTGGTCATTTCCGGGTATTATGGGTTTGGCAACGCCGGCGACGAAGCCATTCTGTACAGCATTCTGACGTCGCTGCGAGACGCTGCCCAAGAGGTAGGCGAGGAGTTGCGCTTTACTGTGCTGTCAGCCGACCCGGCAGTGACGGCGGCGCGTTTTAATGTGCAGGCCGTCGGTCGTACCGACCTGCGGCGCATTATCGGTGCCTTACGCCGTGCCGATGCTTTTGTAAGTGGCGGCGGCGGGCTCCTGCAGGATGTTACCGGACGCAACTTGTCTGTGTCTTATTACCTGGGTCTGGTTGTGCTGGCTAGGCTGCTTGGCAAGCCAGCCCTTCTGTATGCTCAGGGCATTGGCCCTGTGACGAAGCCCTTTAACCGGCTGCTCGTCCGCTTGTTCGCCAACTGCGCCAGCCTAGTTTCCGTAAGGGACGAGGAGTCCCGCCGGGAGCTTGGGCGCCTTGCCGTTACCCGTCCGCCTCTGGTTGTTACCGTGGATCCTGTTTTTGCGCTCCAAGCGGCTAAAGATTCGCCGGCCGTAACATCATTCCGGGATAAGCTGCTGCCGGACAGGCCGGTAATGGCCGTCTCTGTCCGCCCCTGGCCGGCTGGCAACAACTATTTGCGGGAAATTGCCTCTGCTACTGACTGCCTAGTACAGGAGCTTGCCGCGCAGGTTGTCCTCCTTCCTTTGTACCCGGCCAAAGACCTGCCCGCCTGCCGGGAGTTGGCCAACCTCCTGCAAAGTCCCGCTATTATCCTGGAGGACGACCTTAGCGCTCCGGAACTGCTGGCAGTTTTTGCCCACTTTGATTTGCTGCTGGCCATGCGCCTCCACGCTCTGATTTTTGCTGCCAAAACCGGCCTCCCCATGGTAGGTATAGGCTATGACCCCAAGGTAGACGCTCTTCTCTCGCTTCTTGGCCGGCAGACGGCCGGCAAGCCGGAGGACTTATCTGCAGCGGGCTTGTGTGCCGCAGCGCTTGCAGAATGGGCCGAACGGGCCGAAACCAGACGTTTCCTGCTGGAAAGAAGCACCGGCTTTGCTGCTGAAGCGCGCCGCTTTGCCAAAGAAATCTATGCCTTTGTGCGGGAAGGGGCAGCCCGGCCGTGAAAGAGACTTTTCTGGGCGTCCCGGCTGATATTGTTACTCTGGAAGAGGCCGTGGACAGGGTGCGCGCTATGCTGTCACAAAACCGTCCACACTTCCTCGCTTCCATTAACCCGGAAATCTGTGTTGCCTCACAGCAGAACAGCTCTTTGCGCGCCACGCTTCTTGCCGCAGACCTGGGCCTTCCCGACGGTGTCGGTATTGTCCTGGCCTCCCGTCTGCGCGGCGGCCGACTCCGCCAGCGCGTTACCGGCATCGATTTTTTGCAGGCGCTCTGCGCTCTGGCCGCCCGGGAAGGGAAAAGCGTCTTCTTCTTTGGCGGCGCTGACGGGGTGGCCGCCGCTGCCGCCGCTAATATGGCCAAGCAATACCCCGGTCTGCAGGTGGCCGGCACGCAGCACGGCTATATCAAGCCGGCGGAAGAGGGAGACGTAGCCGTAAAAATTGCTGCCGCTGCCGCCCAGATTGTTTTTGTAGGCCTGGGCAGTCCGCGTCAGGAACTCTTCGTAGCGCTTCACGGGGAGGCCACCGCTGCAAGGGTGCTGATGGTGGTGGGGGGTGCGTTTGATGTTCTCTCCGGCCGCCTGCCACGGGCCCCGCATCTTTACCGGCGGTTGGGTGCGGAGTGGTTGTACCGCCTGTTTATGGAACCGAGGCGCTGGTCTCGCGTACTGTCATTGCCCCGTTTTCTTGTTCTGGCAGTTATTAAAAAAAATTAACAGTATTTATCCATTGCCAGTCGCTGTTAATTGTGATAAAAGTAGATTGGTGTACAAGCAGAGAGAAAACACCCGCTTTAGAGAAAGAGAGGGGAGAGCGGATGCAACAGGCTTTGTTTTTATTTGTGGTCGCCTTCGCGGTAAGCTTGCTCAGCACGCCTTGGGTGGCGCGCTTGGCCTTCCGCATTGGTGCTGTTGACCAACCAAGCAAAAGGAAAATCCATCACCGGGTCATGCCCCGCTTAGGGGGGCTGGCCGTTTTTGCTGGTTTTGCTGTTGCGGCGGCGTTTCTGGGCGTAGATAGCCGGCTAGGGGGTTTATTGGCCGGCGGTACAGTTATTCTGCTGCTGGGCATTCTGGACGACACGCGCGGCCTTTCGCCCAAAGTCAAGCTGTTTGGCCAAACGGTGGCCGCCACGATAGTTGTTTTCTCCGGCATCCGGATTGAGTTTATTAACAATCCCTTTAACGGTTATTTTTATCTGGGGGATTTCAGCATCCCGTTCACTGTCTTCTGGATAGTGGCCATTACCAACGCCGTCAACCTGATTGATGGCTTGGACGGCCTGGCCTCCGGTGTTTCTACCATCGCCCTGCTGACCTTTGCTATCATTGCCTACCAAATCGGGCAGTCTACCGTTTCGTTGCTGGCTCTTGCCCTAGCCGGAGCTATTCTTGGTTTCCTGCGCTATAATTTTTATCCGGCCAAAATTTTTCTTGGAGACTGCGGCAGCATGTTCTTGGGGTTCATGGTCGCGGTGTTGGCCGTCTTTGGGTTACTAAAGGGAGTTACTGTTGTTACTTTCGTTGTCCCCATTATTATCCTCGGTGTTCCGATCTTCGATACCTGCTTCGCTATCTTGCGCCGTTTTTATGAGCACAAGCCCATTTTTCAGGCCGACAAGCAGCATCTTCACCATCGCCTGTTGTCGTTCGGCTTTTCCCATCGCCAGACGGTATTGCTGATTTATGGCCTTTCGCTCATTTTCAGCGCTAGCGCTCTGCTGTTGATTTACAACACTGCCTCCGGACAGGTTATGTAGCATAAGGATAGCTGACAGACAGCCCTTCCCGCGGTAACCCGCGGGAAGGGCTGTTGAGTTCTTTTTAGAATTGGTGTTAAACTTTAACCACAGGCAGCAAACTTGTCCGGGAGGGTGAAAATTTGTCCAGGGTGTATGTGATGTATGGCAGCGATGGCGCGGAACTGGCGCTGTCTATCCTGGAAAAGATGCAGGTGGCAGAGGAACTGGCGGCGCTTGGGCGGGAGCTTGGGCGAAGGCCGCTGATTGGCCTGAAGCCCAATCTAGTGGTGGCCCAACCGGCCGAGTGGGGCGCGACTACCTCGCCGGCGCTGGTGCGGGGGGTGTTGCGGTATTTATCAAAGGAGCACGGCTTTGACAATGTTACTATCCTAGAGAGTTCCTGGGCGGGAGAGTCTACGGAGCGAGCGTTTGCGGCCTGCGGGTACAACGAGCTGGCGCAGGAATTTGGCGTGCCTCTGATAGATCTGAAAAAAGACGCGGGTGTGCCGCTGGTAGTGGAAGGATTGGAGTTGGCCGTCTGCCGCCGGGCGCTGGAGCTTGACTACCTGATTAGTCTGCCGGTGCTGAAGGCGCACTGCCAGACCAGGCTGACGTGCGCCCTGAAGAATCTGAAAGGGTGTGTCCCGGATAGCGAAAAAAAGCGCTTCCATGCGCTGGGGTTGCACCGCCCGATCGCCTGTCTGAATAAAGCGCTCAAAAGCCGCCTGACGGTGGTGGACGGGATAATCGGCGACCTCTGCCATGAAGAAGGCGGCACGCCGGTGCGCATGAACCGGGTGATTGCCGGTCGAGACCCGGTGGCTGTAGATGCGTACGTGGCAGCGCTGTTGGGATACAGCACAGAGGAGATCCCGTATCTTGGAATGGCGGAAAAAATGGGTGTGGGCAGCACAGAGTATGAACTTGTGGAATTGCAGAGCGAAAAAGCGCCAGCTCCGCCGGAGGCGGCGCTGGCGGGCAGAACGGCAGAGAGTTTGAGCAAATGGATTGCAGAGAGACAGGCGTGCTCACCTTGTTACGGCAGTGTGGTGCATGCTCTAATGCGGCTGAAAGAAAAAGGCCAGTTAAAGGGGAAATGGCAGGTGGCCGTTGGGCAGGGTTGCCGGGGGCTGACCGGAGAGCTTGGGGTAGGCGAGTGCGCCAAGGGCTTCCGGGTGCGGGTAGCGGGTTGCCCGCCGCCGGCCAAGGAGATTGTGGAGATGCTTTTAGCCTGGCTGGCGGGGGAAACCGCGCCCCAGGCTCCGACCCGGTGAGGGAAGAAAGACTGTTGGATTCCCGCTCCAGCGAGAATGATGAGTTAGCCGACTTTGACGTGATCCTGCGTTTAGGGTCCTTTGACCGTGTTTTGCGGGCTGCCTGTGCAGAAGGCGAGAATGTTGCCGGCCGTAGTCTCACGGATGCGCTGCACCGCTTCGCGGGAATTAAAGCCGATATGCGGTGTGATGACCACATCTTCGCGGTTTAGGAGCAAGTGGTTTTTCAGGAGAGTGGCGAGCGTTTCCGGGGGGATTTCCTGGTCGAAGAGCTTTTCCTCCTCGGCCATTAAAGTTTCACCTTCTAGGACATCTAGGCCGGCACCCGCCAGAAGGCCGCTGTTTAGAGCCAAGAGGAGTGCTTCCGTTTCTACCAGTTCGCCGCGGGCGGTGTTTATTAGAAAAGCGCCTTTTTTAATTTTGCTAAAAGTCTCTTTATTGAGTAAGTGGCGTGTTTTTTCCGTAAGCGGCGCATGGAGCGTGATGATGTCAGCGCGAGCGAGCGCTTCGTCTAAGGAGACGTAACTAAACTGGAGCACTTCCGCCAGAAAGCTGTTCGGGAAAGGATCTACCGCTAGGGCGCGCATGTCAAAACCGCGGGCGATCTTAATGACGTGCAGGCCGATGCGCCCGGCGCCAATGACGGCAATCGTTTTGCCTTTAAGGTCTATGCCCTGCAGGCCCGCCAGGGAAAAGTTCTCTCGCATGGTGCGGTGGTGAGCTTTGCGGATATTGCGGGAAAGAGAGAGAATCAGGGCAAAGGTATGCTCGGCCACAGTGTTTTCTCCGTAAAAAGGGACGTTGCAGACCATGATCTTTCGCTCCCGGCAGGCCGCTAAGTCAATATGGTTGAAGCCGGTGGAACGGGTGGCGATTAACCTGAGCGCGGGAAAACGGTCCAATACTTTCGCGTTGACGCGGGAATGAATGAAGATGGAAATTGCTTCAGCCGCTTCGGGGA
This sequence comes from Dethiobacter sp., assembly GCA_018333395.1. The sequence goes on along the minus strand of JAGXSQ010000172.1, from coordinate 28,596 downwards.
TAGCTATCTTAACCTCAGCCAGCGTTTCTGCGCAGTAAGTGAGGCGGCAGTCCCGGAGGTGTCTATTATAGTAAGGGCGGTCTCCCTTCTGTGTCTCGAAAAAGGCGACTGTCAGCATCAATTTTTTCCTTTGAGGATGTTGGCCAGAGCGCCGACCGTCATGCCGGACAGAATGGCATAATCCTCCGTGTGCAGGTAAGCGTTAGCGTGGCGGTCGAAGAGAATGGTGCCGCTAGGCGGGAATTCTTCATCGCCTTTCCAGAGAATATAAAGGAGCGGGACGCGGGGAAGAGCGGGAAGGCGGTAGGACATATGGCCATGGTCAGCCTTTTGCCCGCCAAGCAGTTCGGCGGCGCGGGCAAATTCATGCGGACGGGCCCCGAAACTTTTGACAAAGGGAAGCACGGCTCGCTTATTGAAGGGGTCTATGTAGATACTCCCGCTTTGCAGTTCTTTAAAGGAAATCCAACTGTCGGCCAGTGCGGCACCGGTAGACCATGACAAATAGTGGAGCAGGAGAATGGCAGTTGTCAGAGGCACTTCTTCGCCCGTGTCCTGCCGGGTCACCAGACCGTCAGGGTAGGTAAGCAGGTAAGTCTGTCCGAGGAAGGGGACGGTAAAGCGGCTGTTTTCCCGATCAAGCAGGCAACCACTGTTGTCGGCCATAGACTCGGCCCGGGCGGCGGAAAAATTCCGGCGGGCTACCTGCAGTGTTTCCCCCAGATTGTAAGGCGTCTTGTTCATCTTTAAACCTCCTCATGAGCTCCTGTTTAGCAAAATTATAGCATTTACTGAAGGGTAGGTCAAAAAATATCTTGCTCGTATGGCCGTCACGCCATAAAGCACAAAAAGGTCGTGATAACTACGGTGCAGACTTCAAAGGCAATTATCCAAATATTTTTAAAATTCTTGCTATTCGGCAGGATATTTCCCGCCGCCCCTGAATAAGTAGCGATGTAAATCATCATAGGGTTGAGGATGAGGAGGTTTGCCTATGTCTCCCCAAAATAGCGTCGACCTGCAGATAGTTCTGGACGCTGTATACAACGGCATTGTGGCCTGCGATACAGAAGGGCGGATTATTCTGATTAACAAGTCGGCGGCGCGTGTTGCCGGGCTGCCACAGGAGGAGGTGCTGGGCCGGCGGATAGACCAGGTTTTTCCGGCTACGGGACTGCTCGAAATTCTAAAGAGCAGAGAAAATAAGCCGCACCAGAAGCTGAGATTCCGTGCGAGGACGCTCCTTTCCAATCGCTCGCCAATTTTTGATAAAGACGGCGAGTTGGTAGGCGCCATTGGTGTCTTTCAGGATATTTCTGAGCTGGAGAAGGTGCTGCGGGCGTTAAAAAAAGAAAAAGAGCTGACCAAAGAGCTGCAGGAGATTATCGAATCGTCTTACGACGGTATCTGGATTACTGACGGCAAGGGGTACACGCTGCATATCAACAGCTCCTACGAGCGCATTTCCGGTATCAGGAAAGAGGAAGTACTGGGGCGGCATATGCAGGAGTTGGTCGATGAAGGCTACTTTTCTGACTCGGTGACGCTCCATGTCCTGAAAAAGAAGGAGCGGGTTACTATCATGCATGAGATCCGCAGAACGGGCAAGCGGGTGCTGATTACCGGCAACCCCATTTTTAACGAGCGAGGCGAGATCGAGCGGGTAGTGACCAACGTGAGGGACATCACCGAGTTGCTCAAGCTAAAACAGGAGCTGGAGGATAAGGAAAGGCAGGCGGCCCGCTACCAGAACGAACTGGTGCAGTTGCGTGCGGAGCGCGTTGACAACGATCTTGTGGTGGAAAGCCAGCAGATGCGGCATATTTATGACTTAGCCGCTTGGGTGGGGCAAGTCAATTCTACGGTGCTGATTCTTGGTGAGTCTGGTGTCGGTAAGGAAGTGGTGGCCCGGGTTATCGTTCGTTCCAGCGAACGACGCGAGGAAGCGTTTATTAAGGTGAACTGTGGCGCTATTCCAGAGAGTCTGCTGGAGTCAGAGCTGTTTGGCTATGATAAGGGGTCTTTCACCGGTGCAGACCGCAAGGGGAAGCTCGGTATGTTCGAGCTGGCCCATAAGGGAACGCTGTTGTTGGACGAAGTGGCCGAAATTCCGCTTAATCTGCAGGTTAAGCTCCTGCGGGCTATCCAGGAACAGGAAATTATGCGGGTGGGCGGCACCAAGCCGGTAAAGCTGGATGTGCGTATTATCGCCGTTACCAACAAGGATCTAGAGTCCCTTGTTAAAAGCGGAAGCTTCCGGGAGGACCTGTATTATCGCTTAAACGTGATTCCTATTGTTGTGCCGCCTCTGCGAGAACGGCCTGAGGACATTCCGGCGCTCATGGAGTATTTTCTGCGCCAGCACAATGACAGGTACAAGCAACGTAAGACGATTAGCATGGAGGTGGTGGAGCGACTGCTGCGCTACGGTTGGCCAGGGAATGTACGGGAGTTGCAGAACATCGTTGAGCGTATGGTCGTATTGACCAGAGAGCAGGATGTCGATTTGCATAACCTGCCGCGACAGCTAAAGCCGCTGGTGGAGCAGGAAAGGCGCCTCTATGTAGATGTGCCGGATGTGATTCCGTTAAAAGAGGCGCTCTTCCAGGTGGAGAAAAGGCTTATCCTCAATGCCATGCAAAAGTACGGCACAACAAGACGCGCCGCCGAGGCGCTCGGCGTAGACCAGTCCACCGTGGTGCGCAAGTTCCAGCGCATCAGGCAGAGCGGCTCTTGACGGGAATGCCGGCGCGGCGGAAAGCGGATGCTCGGCGGCACAGATGCAGCAACCTTGATGCAATAATGCATGGAAAAGCCAGCCGGAGCTGCGCTTTTCCCGGAGCTTTGCAGATATTTTCAGCATGAGTTCAAGGCAGACAGGGGGCTTTTGCGGAGAGAGCGAAAAGGCGGCATAATTTTTGCAATGTTCAGATAATTACTAATATTCAGATAATTGTCGCCCGGAGGGGGGAAGATGACAAGAGCAAGCTGACGGAGGCGCATTTTTACCTGCTGAACAGGAGGAAAAGTAGTCAAGCGCAAAAGTAATTTTGTTGTGAGGAGGGAGAAAGTTGTTTAAAGGGATGAAGCCTTATTTTTGGTGGGGTATGGGGGCCTTTTACGGCTATGTATTTTTAATGATGTTCCTGGAAATGAGCATCCCTGGTCTGACTTACCAGTTCAAGCTGGGTAACGTGCCGATATCGTTTCTGTACAACCATCTGTTTGGGCTGTACATTTTGCCGCTGGCGATAGCGTACATGTTCTGGTATATCCCTGAGCAAGAAGAAAAAAAGAGAGACGCACAAGCACAGGGGGTGGAAAAGAGTGCAAGCTAATCCGATTGTCATTTTTATGACCGTCGCGTATTTTGCCGTCATTTTCGGGATTGGCTACGCTACGCGCAAAGCGGGCGCCAACCCGATGGATTACTATGTGGCTGGCCGCAAAATCGGTCCGGTGGTGAACGGGGCGGCGCTGGCGGCCACATTCCTAAGCCCGGCCAGCTTTCTTGGCCTGCCAGCCTTTATCTTTCTGCTCGGCTACCCGTTCTGGTGGGCGATGGTGGGGATTATCGGTGGCATGCCGCTGGCGACTATGTTGACGGCGGCGCCGCTGCGCAGGTATGCGCCAGTGTCTTTCACCGACTATTACTGCGACCGCTATGAGGACCAGAAATGGATGCGTGTTCTGCTTGGTATACCGGTTTTAATGGGAACGTGGGCTTATGTCGTTTTGTCGCTGGTTGGTACGGGACTCTTCATGATGGCGATTTTGCGCGTGCCGTACACTAGTGCCGTAGTCATCGGCGCGGTTGCCGTGCTTTTCTATGTTTACCTGGGCGGTATGGTGGCCACTACCTGGTCTACAGCTTTCCAGGGGGTGCTGATGGCCGTTGCCGCTGTAGTGTGCGGCTTGGCGGTGCTCGTGTATTACGGCGGCTTTGGTAACATGGCTGACGCCGTCTTTGCCCATACCCCCAATTTTTGGCTGATGCCTTACAACCAACCGGGGGTCGCTTCCCATCCGTTCTTTGCTTCCTGGTTGGGTGTGGTCGGCTTCTTCTTCGTCTGGCACTTTGGCTTTGCCACGATGCCTTATTCTGTGGTGCGCTTCTTTACCGCCATGGACGTCCGCTCGGCCCGCAAATCGGTGGTCTGGTGCGGCGTCTTTGGTGGCTCTATGTACTGGGGTCTGATCATCATCGGTACCGCTGCGCGCAACATCATCGAAAAACTCCACCCTTTGATGGGGCAGACGATGGTTAATCCGGACGGCACCACAGGCCTTATTGCCAACACGATGCAGGTGCTGGCCAGAATCAGAACAGACTTTGGCGTGGGCGGCGCCGCCGTCACCGACTACTCGATGATTGCGGCTATTGAGGCACTGAATAACCCGTGGCTGATGGGGTTGTTGGTAGCCGGCGGACTGGCCATTGCCATGTCTACCGCTGCCGGCTGGGTAGTGGTCGGTAATGTCCTGCTGGGTCGCGACTGGCTTGGCAAAGCATTCGGCAACAAATGGGCCCTTGAAAATCCGGTCAAGTCGTTGCGTGTGATGACCGTTATTATTTTGGTCATCGGCACTTACTTTTCGCTGAACCCGGCCGCCTTGGTGCTTGATCTGTCCGGTTGGGCGTTTATAGTCTTGATTGCCACACTGGGCGTTCCGCTCGTCTTTGGACTTTGGTGGCCGCGGGCGACTAGGGCGGCAACGTACGCTACGATCATCGTCTTTTTCCCGCTGATACTCTATTCTTGGCTGTATGCTCGCAACGTGCTGAGAAGCCCGCACTGGTTTTTCCTGGGAGAAACGCTGTTTGGCGAAGGCACTAGGATTGCTACCCCTCACCAGTTTTACTGGGTCTTCGTGGCGGCCATCTTCTTCGTGGTCGTCTCCTTGCTGACTAAGCCTGCTTCGCCACAGGCCATCAAAAGCTACTGTGAGGATCTGCACTAAACGCCTGTTGTCGGGTTTTCTGTGTCAGCCTTAAGATGCTTCCCTAAGGGGGCCCCAAGGCCGGAGAGACTATCTCTGCCGGCTTTGGGCCGCCTTATTGCGTAGCGGTGCGGTGTGAGGCAGATTCACACAAAGCAAAAATGTTTGCGCTACTTGGCCAGAAGGTTGTCGGCCAGGCAGGAAAACGATGCGCAATTGCGAATATTTAAATGCTGCGTTCTGCCTTGTGGCTGGTGCTCGCGGGCCGGTGAGCCTTATGCCGGGTATTGGCACTGTTTTTGCTTAACGTAAGGGCGGTAGTGTACAGGGCGAAGAAGTAGCAAAGTAAACCGGGAGGTGTTTATAGGTTATGGATTATCAGAGCATGTACAGGCAAAAGCTGGTTACTCCCGACGAGGCAGTGCGCGCTGTTAAGCCGGGCGACTGGGTGGACTACGGTGGCTTTTGCAACACACCAGCAGCTCTTGATGCTGCTTTAGCTAGGCGCAAGGAAGAGCTGTCGGACATCAAGGTGCGGACAACGCTTAGCCTGCGGATGCCGGAAGTTATTAAGGTGGACAGCAAAAGGGAAGTCTTTACCGTCAGCAACTGGCATCTCAGCGGCCTAGACCGCAAGCTGCACGACCAGGGGCTGATGAGCTATATCCCTATGGTTTACCGCAACAAGCCCCATTTTTACCGCAAGAGCAACTTGCCGGTAGATGTAGCCATGTTTGTGGTGCCGCCTATGGATAAACACGGTTACTTTAACTTTGGGTTGACTGTCTCGGCTTCCCGGGCCATTGCTGACCAAGCCAAGACTATTATCGTGGAAGTCAACGAGCAGATGCCCTGGTCCAGAGGAGGCGCTGAGGAGCTGCTACATATTTCGGAAGTAGACTATATCGTAGAACATACGCAGCCCCTGCCCATCGTCAATCCTGCACCCCCAAGCGAAACCGACAAAGCTATTGCCAGGAAGATTGTAGAGGAGATACCGGACGGCGCTGCCATCCAGCTAGGGATTGGCGGCTTGCCTAATACGGTAGGTAATATGATTGCTGAGTCCGACTTAAAGGAGCTTGGCTGCCACACCGAAATGCTGGTAGACGCTTATCTTACGCTGTTTAAAGCGGGCAAGCTGACTAATAGCAAAAAAAATATCGACAGAGGCAAGTCGTCCTGGACTTTCTGTGTCGGCTCGCAGGAGCTGTACGATTGGGTGGATCACAACCCTGCTCTGGCCGCCTATGCGGTGAGCTATACCAACGCTCCGCACGTCATGTCCCAGAACGACAACCTGATTACGATTAACAATTGCGTGGAGATAGACCTCTTCGGGCAGATTTCTTCTGAATCGGCGGGCACGCGCCAGATTAGCGGTACCGGTGGGCAACTTGATTTTCTGACGGGCGGGTTCATGTCCAAAGGCGGCAAGAGCTTTATCTGCTTTACTGCTACCTGTGCTGATAAGAGCACTGGCGGAATTCGGTCACGGGTCGTGCCGTCGCTGCCAGCGGGAGAGACGGTTACCGGCCCGCGCACGCAAGCTCACTACCTAGTGACGGAATACGGCAAGGTCAACCTGTCCGGCTTGTCTACTTGGGAGCGGGCAGAAAAAGTTATTTCTCTGGCGCATCCCGACTTCCGGGACGAACTTGTTAAGGCCGCTCAGGAGTTGAACATTTGGCGCTGGTCGAACAAGCTGAAGTAATTGCTGCTGCGTGATGTGAGAGAGGAGGCGAGAAGATGATCTGGGAAACGCTTGACGTGATCAAAAAGGAACACTACGCCCTAGTAACTCTCCACAGGCCGGAGGCGCTGAATGCCCTGAATACGCAGATGGCCTGGGAACTGGTGGAGGTTATGGAGCGGCTGGCTAGAGATGAGGAGGTCTGGGCGGCGGCGCTGACTGGCGCTGGCGAGCGTGCTTTCTGCGTCGGCGCCGACTTGAAAGAGCGCCAGGGAATGACTAAAGACGAGATGATCAGGCAGCGGGCCTTGTTCGTACGGGCCTTCAGGGCGGTGGCTATGTTCCCCAAACCGTTGGTGGCAGCCGTCAATGGCTTTGCTATGGGCGGCGGCTTTGAATTTGCTCTTTGCTGTGACATGATTGTAGCGGCCAAAGAGTCTTTCTTTGGACTGCCGGAGGTGGGTCTTGGCATTATCCCCGGCGGTGGTGGTACGCAGAACTTGCCGCGTATTATCGGCAAAAATAAGGCCAAGGAGCTGATTTTCACCGGGCGGAGAATTTCTGGTGAAATAGCTTTTGAACTCGGTATTGTCAACAGGCTGGTGCCGCGCGGAGAACTGCTGGAGACAGTAGAGGAATTGTTGCGGGAAATCAGCAAAAACGCGCCGCTTGCGCTCATCCAGGCCAAACTCTGTCTGGAGCTTGGCCTGGAAACTGACCTGCGCACGGGACTGGCGTTGGAGGCCGAGGCCTACAACCGCTGTCTTTACAGTGAAGACCGTGATGAGGGGTTAAGAGCTTTCAACGAGAAAAGAAGACCGGACTACAAAGGTCGCTGAACGTCAGTGCGGAAGGGGTGGAAAAAGTGAGCAGCAGCAAGACGCCAGCATTATCGTTGCCGCAGGAAGTGGTAGTCTGTGAGTGCTGGGCCAGAGAAGGCATCCAGAACGAGCCAGCGATTATTCCGACGGAAGCCAAGGTGCAGATGATTACGCGTTTGGTGGCCGCCGGATTTCAGAGGATTGAGGCGGTCAGTTTCGCTCACCCCAAATATTTGCCGCAATTTGCCGACGCCGAAACAATCCTGCAGCAAATCCCCCGCCGGGAGGGTGTAGGTTATCGTGCCATTGTAGCCAATATGCGGGCGCTGGAACGCTGTGTGGAGGCCAAAAAAAACGGCTATGGCGTTGATGAGACTGCTTTTGTTTTAGCGGCCAGTGAAGCATACAACCAGGCCAACGTCAGGATGAGCCATGCGGAAAACATGCCGTTGCTGGAGGAGATGTGCCGGATAGCACGGGCGGAGAAAATGGACATCATAGGGTGGGTGCTAACTTCGTTCGGCTGCGAGCTAGCCGGTGATGTTGCTATGGAAAAAGTCCGTGACTTGGGACGTTGGTGGCTGGACAACGGGGCACGCTTTGTCGGGTTTGGTGATACGCACGGTGTAGCTAATCCGGCCCAAGTATACACGTTTTATGATTACCTGGCCAATTATGGCTTTACCCCGGCAAATGCTATTGTCCACTTTCACGACACGCGTGGTAACGGCATCGCCAACAGCGTGGCTGCGCTTCAGTGCGGGATGATTTACCTGGACAGTTCTCTGGGAGCCACCGGCGGCCCGCCGGCTTTTGCCGGGCAGGCGGCAGACGCCCACAAGTTAAGCGCTAGCGGCAACTGTGCTACAGAAGATCTGGTCTGTCTTTTGGCGGAGATGGGGGTCCGTACAGGTGTCCATATTCCGCAGCTTCTGCAGGCAGGACTGGAGGCCGAGGCAATTATGGGCCGGCCGCTGCGGGCCAACACAGTTCGCCGCGGACCGGTGCCGCACCAGGGTTCCCTAGCGGTCAAGACAGGATAAGGAGGCTGGCAGATGAATTTTCAGCTGACTGAAGAGCAGCAAATAATTCAGAATATTGTGCGCAATTTTGCTGACCAGGAACTGGCCCCCATAGCAGCCGAGCTTGATGAGAAAGGCGATTTTCCTCATGAAATTATTAGGAAAATGGGGGAAATGGGCTTATTCGGGCTGCCTTTCTCCGAAGAATACGGCGGTTCCGGCGCTGGCTACCTGGCCTATGCTATAGCGGTAGAGGAGATTTCCCGTGCCTGTGCCTCTACCGGCATTACTTACGCTGCCCACTGTTCCATCGGTACGGGGCCAATCTACCTTTTTGGTACTCCAGAGCAAAAAAAGCAATGGGTTACGCCTTGCGCAGAAGGTAAAATATTGGCCGCTTTTGGCCTGACCGAACCAAACGCCGGCTCAGATGCCGGCGGTACGCAGACTACGGCGGTCCCTGACGGTGACGGGTGGGTCTTAAACGGCAGCAAGTGCTTTATCACCAACGTGGGTGTGGCCAAGGTAGCCGTCATCACCGCAGTGACTGATAAGGGGAAAGGGTCACGGGGCATTTCCTCTTTTATCGTGCCTACCGATACGCCGGGGTTCAAAGTGGGTCAGCCCTACCGCAAGCTGGGGCTGAATGCTTCCGATACGCGGGAGATAAGCCTGGAGGACGTGCGCCTTCCTGGAGAAAGCCTGCTTGGAGGGCAGGGAGAGGGCTTCAAGCAGTTCCTGGCAGCTCTGGACGGTGGCCGCATCAGCATCGGTGCGCTCTCCGTCGGTATCGCGCAGGCCTGCCTGGAGGCCTCCCTGAAATACGCTAGGGAACGGGTCCAGTTCGGACAGCCGATCGCTAAATTCCAGGCGATTCAGTTCAAGCTGGCAGATATGAAGATGAAGACGGAACTGGCGCGGCTGATGGTCTATAAGGCGGCCTGGTTGAAAGATCAGGGCGAGTCGTTTAGCATGGAGGCGGCGATTGCCAAGCTCTACGCTTCCGAGGCGGCCATGCAGAACGCCGCCGAAGCAATCCAGATTCACGGCGGCTACGGCTACATGAAAGAATTTCCGGTGGAGCGGTACTTCCGCGATGCTAAGCTGATGGAGATCGGAGAGGGGACCTCGGAGATACAGCGGATTGTAATCGCGCGCCTACTCGGCTGCTAATAAAGGGAGCCGTCAGAGCAGAGAACAACCTGCCTGAAAAACAATGCGACTAGTCGGCGGTCCGGCCGTGTAACTCGGCTAGGACCGCCTTTACTTTGCCTTCAATCAGGTCGCGAACCTCGCGAAACTCATCCGGGGGCAGGTGCTTAGGGTCCGGAATGCGCCAATCTTCCCTCCGGTTGGCCCGCACTGAAGGGCAGACATCGCCGCAACCCATTGTAGCCACGAAGTCATACTCTACATCCGGAATTTCGGTAAGTGACCTCGATGAATGGACGCTTAGGTCATACCCTAGCTCTCGCATCGCTTCGATGGCTTTTGGGTTGATAACTCCTGAGGGTCGTGAACCGGCGCTGTAGGCCTCCACTTCCGCTCCGCCGTGGAGGCGGGCAAATGCTTCGGCCATCTGGCTGCGGTTCGCATTTTCTACACAGATAAACAAGACATGTTTGACGGACCTGCTCATCAGCACTTCTCCCTAATAAAAGGTGATGGGCAGCAACCGGGTTCTCGGCTGTACCGGCAGAGCGGTACGCCAAGAGCCGCTCCAAGTAATGGGCCTGTCAGATAAACCCAGAGGCTGTCTAGATGCCACGAAAGAAGAGCTGGCGCAAGTGAACGTGCGGGGTTCATGGACGCACCGGATATTGGCCCGGCAAACAAGGCTGAAAGCGCAATGACAACGCCAATAGCAATGCCTGCTGTAGCTTCTTTCCCCTTTGGCATGGTTGTGACACTTAGAATCACCGTCATGAGGATGGCGGTCAGCAGTATCTCCAGCATCAGAGACTGAAAAGGTGCCCCGGCCGGAATCGTGCTCCCAAGCGTACCGTGGGTGGGAAACAGCGCTAAAAGGGTAATACTTGCCAGTAGGGCACCGCAGAATTGGCTGATGACGTAAGGGGCGACTGCTTCACCGGGGAAGCGCTTGGCAAGGAAAAACCCGAACGTAACGGCAGGATTCAAATGAGCGCCGGATATATCACCGATGGCGGCAATCATGGCGAACACAATCAGTCCGAAAGTTAATGCGACACCGACATGAGTAACAGCACCGCCACTAATATCGTTAACAATGATGGCGCCTGTGCCAGCAAACACAAGGCAGAATGTGCCAAAACATTCTGCCGCAAGCTTTTTAGGCAGAGAATAACTCATTATTTGACCTCCTGAGCGGAAAATTTTGGCCCTCTGTGGCCATTATAGCATTTTTCTTCTTCGCTGCCAAAAGCAACATTGCCAGATACAGCGCAAAAAAATAACGGCTGGCTGGCTGGCTGGCTGACTGTCCGGTTATTTTTTGCCTTTATTTCTTTGCAGCTTAATGGCGTGGAGGTAAATCTGAAGGCTGCTTTTTTCCTCATCAGTGAGAGAGCCGAGCTGCTGAACTGCCTCGTTAAGCGCTGGGTCAGCAACCAGTTCTTGCCAGTGCACAGGGGTGGGGGCTGTATCGCGCTCTCTTTCCTCGCTAAGGTAGCCAGCCAGCACCAGTATCTCATACTCGCTTAAGTTTAAGGGCAAGGCCATCTTTTTCAGTACGGCCGGATGGGGCGGGTTGCGTTCACCGCGCTCTACGCGTGAAAGGTAAGAAGGACTGACGCCAGACAGGTCGGCTAGCTGTTTCTGCGACAGACGCCGACTTTTTCGCAGTACCCGCAGTTTTTGGTGAAAATGGGACAAACCGCTCCACCCTCCCTTGCTAGTGCTTATTGTAAAACATTTATTGCCTGCAGGCAAGGAGAAGAAATTTGTTGACAATAGGCATATATAAAGCTAAAATTTTGCCAATCAGTCAATTTGAGGAAGCGGGTGAGTGCGGTGCAGATTAAAGTGGAGGAGCTAAAAAAGCTGGCTGATGGTAAAAGCTGGACGCTGCCCCAATTAGCGGAGAAAATGGCGCTTGATTATTCGTTTCTTTACCGGGTGATGCAGGGACAGCGCAATCCCGGAGGAAAATTTTTTAGTGGGCTGATGCTGCTATGTATGGAGGAGGGTCTTGACTTTGAGCAATACGTTAGTTTTAGGTCACAAGAGGCAGGGGAAAAGGGTATAGGTGTCTAATATATACAGGAGAGGAAGCTGGGAGAGATGCTGAGATGGGGGCATGAAGACCTTCCGCTATGTGGACGGGATCAAGCTGGCCGTAGAGCTATATGTTCCGGAAAATGGTACGACGCCCTTCTCCGTAGTTTTGGCTTGTCACGGTATCCCTTCCGGGCGGAAAACGGAGGGCGACCCAGGCTACCGCTCTCTGGCGATGAAGCTGGCCACAGCTGGATTCCTAAGCGTTATTTTTAACTTCCGGGGCGCGGGGGAAAGTGGCGGTAACCTTGATTTGGCTGGTTGGTGCCGGGACTTGCGTGCTGTTTTGGACTTGGTAACGGAAAGGGAGGATGTGGACGCCCGCCGCCTCTTCCTGCTCGGTTTTTCCGGCGGAGCAGCTGTCTCCTGCCAGGTGGCGGCGGAAGACCGGCGGGTAGCTGGGGTAGTGCTGGCTGCCTGTCCGGCGGAGCTTTCTTTTCTGTTTAAACGGGAAGAACTGGCTCAGACTATTACCAGAGCCAGACAGATCGGGACAATCCGGGATGATAGTTTTCCGCCGAACCCGCGGCAGTGGCTGGAAAGCCTCTACACTGTCCGACCAGAAACGGCCATCGCCTGCCTTTCCGGCCGGCCGGTGCTGATTATACACGGCACGGACGATGAGCTTGTACCGGTAGAGCACGCCAAACAGCTGTATGAGCTGGCCGGCGAACCCAAGGAGCTGCTCCTCCTGGAAGGCGCCGGACACCAACTGCGGAGGGAAGAGCGGGCGATGTCAGCGGCCATGGCCTGGTTGCAGAGGCAAAACAAAAACAATCATAAAAGCAGGGAGTGTGGGAGCATGCTGGAAAAAGGATTGCGTGGTGAAACAAAAGCAGTAGTGGCGGCGGGCAATACGGCCAAGGAAGTCGGGAGCGGCAGTGTCGCCGTTTTTGCCACGCCGATGTTGGTGGCGCTGATGGAAAGTGCCGCGATCAGTGCCTTGCGGGACAAGCTGCCCGCAGGTCAGACAACAGTCGGCACCAAAGTAGAGATTTCCCATACGGCGGCAACGCCGCTCGGCATGACGGTGACGGCTCAGGCGGAGTTGATCGAAGTGGAGGGGCGGCGTCTTGTCTTTAACGTGGTGGCGCAAGATGAAGCCGGCCTGGTTGGAGAAGGCCGGCATGAGCGGTTTATCGTTGATATGGAGAAATTTATCTCCAGAGCGGAAAAAAGAAAAGACTACAATGCCTGGATGGATAGCTAAGATATGGTTGACGGAATTAGTGCCATTTTAGCAATAACCGTTCCATCAGGACAACACCTTGATACATAAGCGCAGCGGCTACCGCCAAGATAATTACACTTGTCATGACCAGATCAAGCTGGAATACCTGGCCACCGTACACAATCAGAAAACCGAGGCCCGCTTTGGCAATAAGGAATTCTCCGACAATTACGCCCACCCAGGACAAACCGACGTTAACTTTCAGGGCGGCTATCATGGTGGGGATGCTGGCTGGTAACACCACTTTGCCGAGCAGCTGCCATTTGCTGGCGCCAAACGTCCTGAGCAGCTTGACTTTTTCCTGATCAACCTGCGAGAAGCCGACATGAACGCCGAGCGTGGTAACAATTACGGCAATCAGGAGAGCAATCACTATGATGGCGGTCATGCCGTGACCAAACCAGACAATAATTATCGGCGCCAAAGCAATTTTGGGCAGGCTGTTCAGGACAACCAGGTAAGGGTCCAGCATGTCTGAAAGAAATTTTGACCACCACAGGATAACAGCAAAGAGTGTACCAAGAGCTGTCCCCAGCGTAAACCCGATGATCGTCTCCAGGACGGTAAGGGACGTATGTCGGTAAAGGCTTCCTTCGTGGTGCAGCGTAACCAGTGTATTGACAATCCGGGAAGGCTGGCTCGTGATAAAGGGGTCGATCAACCTCAGGTTAGCGGCTATCTCCCAGGCGGCAACGATAAAGAGGAGCAGTAAGAACTGTGACGACAGCACTTGGAAACGGTACATTTTTTTGCGGTGCAGGTAGTTCTGGTGTTCTGCCGAAAGAGCGCGGCTTTGCGAGCAGGGCGCTTTTTTTTTGCCCCTAAACATGAATATCCAATTCCTTCCATATTTTGTGGAAATAATCTTTGAATTCCGCTGCTTCACGTCGTTTGAGCGGCGATGCCTCAGTATCAAGAGAAATAATATGGATGCTTTTAATTTCTCCAGGCCTTTTGGTGAGCACAACGACACGTGAGGCCATACTGATGGCTTCAGCAATGTCGTGAGTTACTAAAACAGCTGTTTTCCCTTCTTTGGTGATAATCTGCTTTACTTCGTCAGCCACAAGCAGCCTGGTCTGATAATCAAGGGCCGAAAAAGCCTCGTCAAGCAAAAGTATCTGCGGGTTGATAGCCAGCGTGCGGATTAACGCGGCCCGCTGCCGCATGCCGCCGGAAAGCTGGCGAGGGTAGTAATTTTTGAAGTCGATAAGCCCGTACTTTATGAGCAACTCTTCAGCAAAAGATTTTGTTTCAGCAGTAATCTTTTTTTGCACTTCCAGGCCAAGCAGGACATTCCCCCAAATTGTCCGCCACTCAAACAGTTGGTCACTTTGCGGCATATAGCCTACCATGGCGGTAGGTCCGCTCATCCGGGTTTGGTTGATATAAACTTCGCCGGCAACTGGATGGAGCAGGCCGGCGAGGATATTTAAAAGAGTCGATTTTCCACAACCGCTTGGCCCGACAATGCTGATGAATTCCCCTTCCCTGACTTCCAGGGAAAGATGGGTAAGGGCGAGAACTTCGCCCTCGTCACTGTGGAAGCGCATGGCGATGTTTCTGACTTCCAAGGCTAGTTTCACCCTCACCCGCTCCACCTTCCTTTATGGCCTAATGTTTCTGACGGCCTGCTCGGCAAAATAATTTGTTACCAGTTTTTCATAAGGCGCCCGTTGCTGGAGTTGTCCGGCCTGTTCCATGACGTCCTGTAGCCGGTTGAACGCTTCGGCGGTAAAGAGCGGGGCGGCGGCCCAGGCATCAATCTCCTGGTAACGTCTGACTACCGCTTGCAAAAGCGCGAGATCGGCGTCTGGGAAAAACGGCTTTATAGCTGTGGCGACCTCTTCCGGCGTGCTGTTGGCTACCCATAACTGCCCTCGGTAAATGGCATTAGTAAATTTTTGAACTAACGGCTTGTTATTTTCTATAAAGCTTTGGCGGGCGGAAAACACCGTATAGGGTATCTCGCCGCTGTACTGGCCGACCGAGGCGACGACAAAGCCTTGCCCCTGTTGTTCCATAGTAGTCGCTACCGGCTCAAAAAGCGTCACGTAATCCCCTTCCCCGCCGGCGAAGGCCCCGGCCATCATGGCAAACTGTATGTTGGTAATAAGCGTCAGATCCTGCGCCGGGTCTATACCTTGATTCCGCAGGACGTACATAAGCGTCATCAGCGGCATGCCCCCTGGACGGCCGCCAATGATTTCCCGTCCTTTTACCTGCTGCCAGGTAAAATCAGGGTCTGCTTCCCTGGACAGCAAAAAAGAGCCGTCTCTTTTGGTCAGCTGGGCAAAATTGACGACATAGTCTTGCTGTCCCTGATTAAAGACATAAATCGTTGCTTCTGGTCCCATAAAACCAATGTCAGAATGACCGGCCAGCAAAGAAGTCATTACTCTATCGGCGCCCTGTCCGGTAGTGAGCTCGAGTTCGATCCCCTCCTTTGCAAAAAAGCCGCTGTTGATAGCAGCATACAGGGGAGCAAAAAATACGGAGCGTGTTACTTCATTTAGCCTGACCTTGGTTGGCTCCTGGCGCCGCGGGCATCCGCCGGCCAAAAGGACGGCCGGGAGCAAGGCTGCCAGCAGCATTTGCCTCCAAAACTTGCGGAACATCTCATCTCCTGCCTTTCAGAAAAATTAGTAGGGCCCTTCTTCCCCATAGTATTAAAGGCCGCTTTTGAGTGTTCCCTGCAAGAGGCAGGAGAGCTTAGAAATTTCAGCACGACCTCTGAAAATATAGAGGCCGTGCTGAAATTTCAGGACACAATTATCATAATGCGCGGCGGCGTCACAAATGATGCGGAGGCAAGGCACGGCAAGCAATTTGAGCGTAGGCGTAAAAGCGCAGAACTACTCTCTAGTGGGGGAGCCAGCAAGGCTCCATATAAACCGGCTGCAACTGCCTCTGCGCCAAAGCATGCCCGACCGTTTCATAAAGCAGGTCCAGCCTAGCCAGGTAAATCTGTTTTTCTCCTTTTTGGGCAGGCCCAAACGGGACGAGAAAGAAACTTTTGATGCTTAAAATCTGCTGTACGTTCTGGAGCAGATTTTCCGAGTCACCGTTCGCGACTAGAGCCAGCACAACGGGGCAACCGGTCTGCAGATGCCGGACGGTTTTGGCCAGCGGTGCCGCCATCGCCCGGGCATTGACGAGCTTGCTTAAAAAATTCCCCGGGCAGGGTGCGATGACCAGCATATCGAAGGCTGTATCAACGCTGAAGAGTTCGCTTGTTTCATCGGCTAGGGAGGCGGTCATCATTTCCCGGCCTGTAATCTGTTCCAGCTGTTCCCGTGTGGCGTGAAAGTGTCCGTCGGTGTCCGGGGTGGTGTCGGAGGAGGCCAGAAAGAGCGGGAAGATGTCCGCTCCGGCAGCGACTAATTTTTTTACTTCGCCGATAATTTCCGGCATGGAAAAATGTCCCTCGGGTAGCGCAAAAGCGATTTGTTTTCCTTGCAAGCCCATAAAAAATCCCCCTTTTGAGGCGCAAGTTATTATATGCGCTACAAAGGAGGGAAGTGCTTGTCCCGTCAAGCATTACAGGTTAAGCAAATTCTCCAGACCATAAACTACTCCGCTTTGTTCCATGACGGCTTTGACGGCCAAGATAACTCCGGGCATGAAGGAGGCACGGCTAAAGGAGTCGTGCCGGAGCGTCAGCGACTGGCCAAGGCCGCCAAAAATCACTTCCTGATGAGCGACGAGGCCGGGCAGGCGGACGCTGTGCAGACGGATCCCCTCCATATTGCCCCCGCGGGCCCCTTTGATTTTCTCCAGCTCCTCCGTCGTCCTCCGGTTGGTGTTTCCCCGTGCTTTAAGGATCATCTCGGCCGTCTTGATGGCCGTGCCGGAAGGGGCGTCAATTTTTTTCTCATGGTGCAACTCAATAATCTCGGCTTCCGGCAGGTAGCGGGCGGCTTGGGCGGCAAAGAGCATCATCAGCACGGCTCCGAGGGCAAAGTTCGGGGCGATGACGGCGGGAAGGCCGGCAAGTGCCGCCCAGCCGCGGATTTTCTCCAGGTCGGACTCGGTAATGCCTGTCGTCCCTACTACGGGACGTACGCCCAGGGAAAAGGATGTTTCCACGTTTTGCAGCACGCTGTGCGGCGAGGTGAAATCGACCATGACATCAGGCTTAGCGCGCTTTAAGGCCGCCGCCAGTCCTGTCTCCAGCGGCACACCGACAGGGCCAAGGCCAGCCAGCAAACCGGCGTCACTGCCGTCACCTTTTACATCGCTGGCGGCTACCAGTACCAGCCCCGGCTCCGACAGCACAGTACGCACTACCTCCCGGCCCATACTACCGACCGCCCCGTTTACCGCCACTTTGATAGTCACCATGCAGTCCTCCTTGGCCTTCGGTGCCGTGCCGGCAGATACGAAGGCGGCCTGGTTATGTTTTCTTTCTTACCTCAGTATTTTCCGATATTGCGGCAGTAAAGTCAAGAAAATGTGTACTGCCGCGAATTAACGGAGGCTTACTTGCTGGTTTCCGTGGATTATAAAGGCTCACCCTACTCCGGCGTGGCGGACAGCCTGCTGACCTTGGTGCAGGAAGGGCGCCTGGCGCGGGTAGTGGCCTGGTATGAGCATGAGTGGGGGTATTTTGCGGCGGGTGGCTGATTTAGCCGGGCATCTTGCTCGTCAGGGACTGTAAAACAGCACGCCTGCTTTGCTTTCTCCTGAACGATTACCGATAGTTTAGGCTTCGATAATACTGATTTTAAGTTTTCTTCGGAAGCGTTGCAAAATTTTGGTAAAACCGGCGCCGAAGACAAGGTAAAAGACAACGTTTCCCGCGGCGTGGAAGGTGTCGAACCAGAGGCCGGCAGCATAGACGGCCACAAAGGACTGCCAGGTCAGAGGCTGGATGAAAGCCGTCCAGAACCACAGATTCATGACCAAGCCAAAAAAATAGCCCCAGAAAAAATTAAAAACCGACAGGCCCCTGGTTTTGATACCCGGGCAAATTATTTTGAGCAAACCGGCCGAAGCGCCGGCCAGCCCCCAGGCAAACATCTGCCACGGCGTCCAGGGTCCCTGTCCCAGGAAAAAGTTGGAGACCAGGCCTGCCGTGGACCCCACCATGAACCCGGCCCGGGGTCCAAAAACAAAACCGGAAACAATCACTATAAACGTGGTGGGCTGTACGGTGGGCAGAGCGGCGAAGGAAACACGTCCCACGGCGGCCAAAGCCCCCAGCACGGCAATGAGGGCAATTTCCCGGGGAGAGGCCCTACCTTGCTCAAATCCCCAGTAAAAAAAAGCTAAAGCTATTATCAGTATTCCCGCCGAAAGCAGCCCCCAGTTTTGCCCGGACACGAGAAGGTCTTGGTTTATGCCCACCAGCAGCAACCCTAGGATAATGAACAGAAAAAGGGGGACAAGAAATTTTTCTCTCATTTTTCTGTGCCGGTCCGGGTTACTGTTTGGCTTGAAAGCAGAGGTCTGATCTTTTCCACGGCCTCGTCAAAGGTCAGTATGCCGTCGCAAAGGCCTCTGCATAGCTTGCCGATTTGGGTGGAGTAAAAAACCGACTGTCCCAGGATTTCATGCCGGGTACCGTCGCTGACTATCCGGCCGGCAAACATCATGACCACCCGCGGAGCATATTCGGCGGCGAACTCCACGTCATGGGTAGTCAGGACCACACTGGCTCCCGCCGCCGCCCGCTCGGCCAGAAAAATGCCCAGTCCGGCCTTCAGGTGATAGTCCAGTCCCCGGGTGGGTTCGTCCAGCAACAGGAGTTCCGGGCCGGTTACCAGCACCGAGGCTAGGGCTACCCGCTGTCTCTCTCCGCTGCTCAAATCTCGAGGGTTAATCCGCCGGTGGCAGCTGAGCTGCAGTTCTTCCAGCAAATCATCCACAATGCCGTTATCCTCCATTCCGAAATTTTTCAGCGTAAACAGCAGTTCGTCTTCCACGGTGTCTTGAAAAAGATAGTCGTTTGGGTTTTGCGAAAGGTAGGCGGCAAGACGACCGGGATAGCGCTCCCTTTTTTTATTTATGTCGCTCTCCTTTATCAGCACCTTCCCGCGTCCTGGCCGCAGAAGCCCTGCCATGTTTTTCAATAAAGTGGATTTGCCGGCGCCGTTCTCCCCCAGGATAGCCACAAACTCTCCGGGGTTAACTCTTAAATTTATATCCTGTAATGCTTCTCTGCCGTTAGCATAGGTAAACCACAAATTTTTTATCTCTAACAATGGGCTACGATCTGTTGAAGTAGAAGTCGGTATTTTCCGGGAGTCCGGCTCGTCAGAAACGGGCCGTACGCTGAAAGATTGCCGTAATTGCCTTCTGCCCTCTTTGACGGTTACCGGAGGAGAGGGAAATTCCAGCACGGAAAAAAGCCTAGCCACAGGGGGAACCAGAGCCTTGCCGCTTCTGACGGCCCAGCGGACCGCTTGAACCGGGACATCGTCCTGAACTATCCTGCCGCCTTCCATAAATACCACCCGGTCGGCTAGGTGAAAGCATCTTTCCAGCCTTTGCTCGATCAATACGATGGTAAAGCCCAGTTCTTCGTTCAACCGCTTAATCAGGTTAAAGAAGTCCTCTGCCGCCACCGGGTCCAGCTGCGATGTGGGTTCGTCCAAAACCAGCACCTGCGGTTGCATGGCCAAAACGGCGGCCAGCGCCAGCTTTTGCTTCTGCCCGCCGGATAGGCCGGAGGTAAATTCCTGCCTTAATTCTGTCAGCCCTAGGAAACTGAGTACCTCGGCCACCCGGCGAAACATTTCTTTTTGCGGCAGCCCCAGGTTCTCCAGGCCGAAGGCAATCTCGGCCTCTACGCCGGTCATCACCAGCTGCTTTTCCGGGTCCTGAAAAACCATGCCCACCTGTCGCGCCAGTTTGCGCCGGTCCATACCACGCATTTCTCGCCCCTGAAAATAGACCTTTCCGCCAAACCGGCCGCCGTAAAAATCAGGGATCAGCCCGGCCAGCACTCTCGCCAAAGACGACTTGCCCGAGCCGGATTCACCGGCCACCAGAACAAACCCCCCTTCTTTGATGCTTAAGTTGATGCCGCTTAAGGCCGGTTTTTCAGTGTCAGGATAATAATAAGTCAGATTTTCGAGTTCAAATAAGGCCAGCGTTCACACCCCCAACCAATTAACACCGGAACAGATAAACTGAACAGCACAATAAGCAGTAGCGCCACTGTTCCCGGGCCGCTAATCAGGTAGTCAAGCCGCGGGTAAAAAGTAAAACTGCCGAAGCCGTTGAACAGCCCCCAAAGACCGGCTCCCAGCGCACAGGCGCTGCCCGAAAGAAAAAGCGTATCTCTGGACCGCCACCGGTTCCGGCTGAAGCAGGTGCGGGGACCGCTGCCGAAAGCCCTGGCCTGCATAGACTCGGCGGTCTCCAAGGAACCCTCCAGGGAGGATAAAAGTAATATGTTAACTAAAGAGGAGTATTTCCTGACTTTTTCTCTTGCTGACCCCTTGCTGAAGTCAACGCCACGCAGCCACTGCACGCCCCGGATGTTCTCTAGCTCCCTGACCATGGCCGGAAACATCCTGGTGGCTAGGGAGATTACCAGCACGGACTTGCCGGCAAAGCGGGAAAACAGGTTAAGGGCCTTATCAGGATGCACAACCAGATTATACAGGCAAAAAATGCTGATGATGCTCAGCAATCTGACGCCCATGGCGGCGCCGTAGCATATGGCCTCCAGAGAGACCGTCGGGCGGCCGAAGACGGGAATACGGGGACCTTGCCAGATGATGGTACTTCCGGCAGGGGACACCAGCGGGTTGATGAGCATAATCATCACCATCATAAACAGAGCGATTTTTAGGTAACTTTCCCAGGCCTCCAGCCCGTCCGACGCCCGAATGGCCAGCACTACCACCAGTAGGATCCCCAGCAAATAAAGCGGGTTGGTAAAGACCAGCGCCAGCACCAGCAGCGTGCCCAGATAGGCCAGCGCCGCCAACGGGTGCAGGCTCTGCAGGAACAACCCCTTTTCTTTATAAAAAAGCTTATCCAGCAAAGCTTTCCGCTCCTTGTAAGATTACTGGCGCTTTACCTTGTGATACTAACCGTTTGCGAAGTTTTATCCCAGGTTACCCGGTAACCAAAGGATTCTGCCACATAGCGAGCGGGCAGTGAGACACGTCCTTCTCTGATTACCGGCACAACGTCCATCGGCGGCCGGGCGGCGCCGTTGACGAACATGATATCCCGGCCCACAGCCAGTGTTACGGTTATACCGTCACCGGTCAGTGTCACCGTTTGAGCGGAACGCGACCAGCGGATGCCAGTTTCGGGAATCCCCAGAGCTAAAGCCAGGTAGCGCACCGGCACATATACGCGACCTCCTTTCAGAAAAGGGGCTGCGGCCGCTGCCGCGGCGCGCTCCTGACCGTCAGCCTGAACTTGATACTCTTTTGACCCCACCTTAAACCGTATCTTTCGTTCCGCAGGAGCGGATACGTCCAAAGATGCTTTGCTTTTTTCCCTTAACCTGAAGTAAAGGGATTTCCCGTAATACATATCGGATAAGGCCATCAAAGCCTGCTGTGTAGCCATTTCGTTGGGACCTGCGCCCTTGATGTGGGCAAAAGAGCCATTGGGCAACTGAAAACTAAGCATAGCCGTAACCGGGTTGCCGCCGGGTTTAATCATCTCCGCGACCGGATCAATTTCCACCGCGATCAGGCCGCCGATAACCATGCTGCTAGACGCGGGGTTGGCCGCCCCCCAGGAAGAAAAACCGCCATCGCCTTCCTGAACGTTTCTCAAGTAGGAACGCGCTTTCTGCACCACCGGACTGTCTTTTCTGACGCCCAGGGCGCCCAGGGCCTTAAGCGCCATGCCGGTGGAATCCACATCCGCTGTCCTTGCAGTTAAATACCAGTTAAAGCCGCCGTCGTCATGCTGCTGATTAATAAGCCACTGTCTGGCTCTGACTGTATCCGGTACCTGCGCCCCGGCGGCATGGAGGGCTAGCACAGCCCATATATGGGCGTTGAGCAGTATTTGCGCCTCACCGTCCCCCTGCCCGCTCCCGTCTATATTATCGGCAAACTTGCCACCGGGAAGCTGAGCGGACTGAATTTTTTTCACCAGGTTTTGTCCCCGGTAATCGAAAGGATTTTCTCCGGCAGCCAGCAGGGTAAGGACCAAAAGGCAGTAGTCGGTGGTGGACGTGGCGGCGGCCAGTTGTCGCTCGCAGGACTGCCCCACCCGGGTACCGGCAAGGCTTTGACCGGCGGCGGCCAGGGCCACGTAGCTCCACGGCGAGAGCGGCCTCCCCTGATTTCTTTCCAGGGCCAGCAAATGAATGACCGCCCGGTCCATGGCCGGCCTGACGTCAGCCGTCGGCAGCGCCGCCGCCCGCAGCGGAACAGAAAGAACAGACAGTGCGAGGACTAGGCTGACGGTTAACTTTTTATGCGTCATCGGTACATGCTCCTTTCTGTTGCGCCAACATGAATAGTAGTACTATCCACTAATTTCCGGCTGCTTGTTTGAGCAAATCATCCCAGCTTGGAGTGGGAGCACCTATGTTTTTACTGTACCACCAGATCACTTTGTCCCCGGCTTTGACGGGCTTTTCATCGGCGGCCACCAGCGGGATTTCACCGTTAACCGCAAACATCCATCCGGCCTGCCCCTTGTTGCGCTGCCCGGCAACGGCCTCGACAAAACCGAACCAGCGGGTGGACGGGGTGTAGGGCAGGCCGGTAGCCTCCAGCGCTCCCAGCGCCGTAATTCCCCATGTGTCCCTTGGGGTTAGCGTGACGTATCCGGGAGGATACAGCAGTTCTCCGTCCTTACCCACCACAGCAATGCCTACGGCGTACCCGTCCTCCTTTGCGCCGTCGGGGGATGAAGCAGCCGGCTGCTGTTCCGGCATTGCTTCATCCTGGTTGGCAGTACTTGTTATCCTATCAGAATACATGGTCGGGCCAACGATGCCTGCCATGATTATTAAAAACAAAACAAGATAAGTTAATTTCCCTTTCAACAAGAGCGCCCCTCCCACCTTCCCTCAGGTCCCAAAATTTTTCTTTAGTTAGTCAGCATCCGGTAAATCATTACCGCACACTGGGCACGGCTGGCAGTTGCTTGCGGCTGGAAGCTGCCATCCGGAAAACCTCTGACCAGGCCCCGCGACGCTGCAGCCGCCACACTGGCCCTGGCCCAGGAAGCAATTTTGTCGCTGTCAGTAAAGGAAAGTTTCTGTTCCGTGGTCTGCAGTTTCATGGCCCGCGTCAGCAGGGCCGCTACTTCTTCCCTGGTGACGGCGCTGTTCGGACGGAAGGTGCCATCACCATAGCCCGTGATCAGCCCGGCCGCGTAGGCCGCGGCGACCGCTCCGGAGTGCCAGTCACCGGAATGTACGTCTTTAAACGGCTGAGTAGCGCCGGCCCTTACCTGCAGTCTCAATGCTCTTACTAAAAGACTCGCGAGTTCCGCCCTGGTCACCGCCCGGCCCGGTTCGAAATGTGTCTCGCTCACGCCGGCAACAATCTCGGCTCCGGCCAGCGTCTCGATAGAGTCCTTTGCCCAGCCGAAGGAAGCAGGAGTGACGTCAGTGAAAGATTTCACTGGCTCCCTGGCAAACACCGCGAAACGGCTAAAGTGCTGAAGCCTGGCCAGGATTAAGCCTTTATTTACGTCTACCACCGCCGGGATGGCTAGCCACGTGCCGGCAGCCTTGTCGTACCGGGCCAGAACCAGGTTCTCCGGTCTTACCAGGGGAGGGATGGCCACTCTTAGAATTAGGGTTACCGGTACGGCAAAAGCGGTCCCGTCAGGGCCGAAGTCATACTTGTCGGAGACCGGGCGGAAACCGGGAGGCGCGGCGGCCTGTGCCCCGCTGATTTGGTCGCTGCCGGTGATTTCCTTACTTACAGTTATCTCCACGTCTCGGCTGAGCGCCCGGGCCGGAATGCTCAAGGCCACCTCGGCCCCGGCATCAGCCACAGTGGCCCCACTTTCGGCTGCCACCATCCGGCTTATGTTCACCGTGTTTTGAGCCAGTTCCTTTCTCAGTGCCGCAATCGCGGCCAGATCCACTGGCAAAGCGTCTCCCACCAGTGCTACGGACCTGAACTGTTCATTTAGGCGGGCCAGTTCCACTGCCTTTTCCTTTAGTTCGGGCAACAGGTCAGCTCTTTCCAGCGCTGCCAGGACATGATCCGCAGCTTGCAGAGCAACCGGGAGTCTCTTAAGGCCGTCTGGTGCAACAGCCGCCTGTTGGGGCGCAAGAGGCCCCCTGAAGAAGCTGTCCCAGGTGGGGCCGGGGGAGTCCACGTCCTTGCTGTACCACCAGATCACCCGATCCCCTTCGCTGACCGCTTTAGCCGAGGCTAACATCGGGGGCACAGCTCCATTAACCGTGTACATCCACCCCCGCATCCCTTGGTTGGCCCGCCCGGCGATGCTGTTGACAAAGCCTCCTTCTTCAGTGTAAGGCAGCCCGGTAGCCTGAAGCGCTCCCATGGCCGTAAGACCCCATGTGCCGGTTTTCCTAACGAGTACGCTGCCCGGACCATAAAGCAGTTCACCGTTTTCACCCACCACGGCAATGTTCACATTGAACTGGTTGCCGGGCGGTATCTGTCCCGGTTGATTTCCGGGCGGCGCCTGCTCCGGCTGGCCGCCACCGCCATTATTGCCGCTGTCTTGAACGGCGCTAAAATCTATCCAGCCATAGAGTTCATTGTACTTCAAAAGGGCCAGTAAAGCAGGCACGGTAGAACCAACGTTGCCCGAAAAACCGTCTTTGTCCCCGATGCTTCCGTCGGGATTCTGATTGGTCCGCAAAAGCAGGTAGTCAAGCAGGCTTCTGCCGTTTTGAGTCCACTCGGGCCCTTTGGGGTTTTGCCCGGCGGCCAGTACGGCCAGCACCGCCTCACCGGTGTTCGTAACCGGATCATCAAACGGCACGCTAATCTTGCCTGTACTGTCCTGTTTTGACTTAAGCCAGGCCAGACCATCAGAAATGGCTTGGTAAGTGGCCGAATCCGCGGTTTTGGCCTCGTTAAAACCGGACAATACTACGATAGCCTGGGCGGTTGATACCGTATCCACTCCCCAGCCGTGCTCCCAGCTGCCTTTATGGAGACCGTCCTTGGTCTGGGCGTTAATCAACCAATTCTTGGCCTTGGCCTGTTTGTCCTCAGACAGCAAACTCCATCCCTCGACCGTGGTCAGGGCCAAGTAAGGCAGCATTTCGTTAAAAATTTTCCCATCGGCGAAATTGCCCCCGTCCTGTTGTATGGCTGCAAGCAGTCCAATCAGGCGGTTGCGCTCATCCGTATTTTGGGAGGAGAGGGCGTCAAGCGCGATCAGGGTTTTGGCGATGTCTGTTACTCTGGAATCTGCCGTAAGGGCCGCAGCCTCTTTTATGACCCTGGCGGCTAGTGTCTTACCGTCTTTTTTCCACCTGCCGGCGGCGGCGTCCTCTCCGGCGAGAGCGATAACTTGTGCGGCTCTGTGCCCTCCGAATTGTTGATACATGTGCGTGTCATTATCCGCATGATACTGGTCGGCTAAAAAATTGACCCCGTTTCTTACGGTGGCAATCATGTCCGTGTCTTTTTGCACAACATAGGCCAGAAGCGCCCTGGTGGCGCCAAACACGTTTCCGGTCGTACCGAAACTGCCGTCGGCGTTCATCGTGCCTTTCATCAGGTACGATACCGGGTTTACCCTTTTGCCGCTGACCGTTTTAGTCCACTCCGCGCCTTCGGGGTCCTTGCCGAGTCTGCGCAAGGTTATAATCGTCTCGGAGTTATCTACGGCTGGGTCACTAAATGGTGCGTAAACACCGCCGTGAGTTTTTTGCAGGCGCTTTAGATAACCAAGCCCCCTATTAATGGCTTCCTGAATATACATATCTTCGCTGGCGCCGGGAAGGTAGGTGAGCGCCCGGATCGCCTGGGCGGTGGTCATCAGGTCAGGCCAAAATACGTCACCCCAGGTGGCGCCCCAGGAGCCGTAATGATCCCCGGCTGTGACGTACTGACTGCCCAGGATATAATCACGGGTGTAAACAGCGTCGATTACGTTAATCCGCCCAGCCTTGCCGAGCGCCTCGAAGGCCGGCATATCAACGAAAATATTATTGTCAAAGCTGCCGTTATCTTTTTGCCTTCCTGCCAGGATGCCTGCGAGCTGATCAGCCGGCTCCTGATAAGCCCACTGGTTTACCGCCAGCAATTGATGGGCGATGTCTCTTGCGTTGACGGAAGAAGGGTTAGCTATAGTCGCCGCAACAGAAGCAAGCAGCGTATCTTTCAGGGTTATACCGTTATAGACCCATTTCGCTGTTGACAGGTCCTCACCGGCCCTAGTCAGCACGTAGGCGGTGTATCCGTCAATCCTTTCTCCGGCCTGATTTGCTTGGTTAATGAACCGGACCGCTTTCCCGGCCAGCTCGGCGGCCGAATATACAGGCGCTGGAGCTGCGGTTTCGACCTTCTTTAATAAACCAAAGGGCGCGGCAAAGTTAGCGATCAGACAAAATGCTACAAATAGCGCTAAAAAGCGTAAACTCTTCTTAAACCTTGTCATTTGTTCCTAGCACACTCCTTTTTAAGTTTATGCCTTATGGCAGCAAACAACGCTATTAACGCAAGCAATTACTCATTTGCCTTGGATTAAAAAGACCCCCGGCCTACAACGGACCGGGGGATCTTATCCCATACAGCGGGACACTTACAGCATATACACCAACCTCCCTATCGCCCGTAGGTAATGGTTCCAAATAAAACAGGCAGGTCTTCTGGCTTAGGATCATCAAAGCGCCCACGTCTTCCCGGAAAAACGTCCCAGTGATAATAATGTGGGGCTTCTAACCTTTACAGCGGCGGGACCGCGCCGGACTCACACCGGCTTCCCTTTTAAGCCTGTTTTAAACAGAATAAGGCACCTATTTTCAGTTGTTTTGCGAAGCTGATACTATCCCTTCATAAGGCCCGAGGCACTCATCTCCATCTTCGTTAATGATATGACAATAAACTATCATAGTTCCTAACATCAGTCAATAGTTTTGCTAAATTGCCATTTTGCCCTGCCTGTACTAGCCAAAATGCGAGGCCTGGGCTTCTCTCCGCATCAGTTAGCAGAAGCCAGGCTTTCCGGAGGGCCGCTGACCGCTTTGACTAACCAGGTGCGTTTCCTGGCCTCCTGTACCTTGCAGGAGGGCGACGGACTGGTAACAAGGCCGATCGCGCGCCAAAGGCCCGGGGTGCTGTCCTCCTTTCATGGCTTGAATTCCCCGGTTGTCTTGGCGCCCGGCAGTGATACGGCTGCTGCGGGCGACCGTGTCCAGGTACAATTATTCCCAGCCATATTTGCGGAGACGCCCCTTTCCCCTGGAAACCCCGAGACGCAGTCCGGTTTTTAGCCAAGAATTCTAACCTTTCCAGGACAAGTAGCAGTGTGGCCCGGTATTCTTTGACGGTACGCCGGGTAAGCTAAGCCAAGCGCAAAAGGGCCAGAAACTAATTTTAGTTCCGGCTAGAACGGGTTAGGAGGAGAGGCGTGTGACAGTTAAGATTGGCATTAACGGATTTGGAAGAATTGGCCGCAATACCTTCCGCGCCATGCTGGAGGAGGCAGGTCTGCGCGTGGTAGCTATTAACGACCTGACCGACAACGCTACGCTGGCGCATCTCTTGAAATATGATTCGCTCTACGGGAAATGCATTGGGAACGTAATATTGCAGGGTGAAAACATGCTGGTCAATGGGCGTGAAATCAAAATCTTTGCGGAGGCGCACCCGGAGCGCGTCCCCTGGAGAGAAGCAGGCGTTGACGTGGTGGTGGAGGCTACCGGTCATTTTCGCACTCACCGCGAAGCATCGCGCCACCTGGCGGGCGGCGCGAAAAAGGTGATCGTCACCACCCCGGTTAATGACGCCGACCTCATTGTCGTCATGGGTCTCAACCATCATTTGTACCGCCCGGAGGAACACCATATTCTCTCCAATGCTTCCTGCACGACCAACGCTCTGGCTCCGGTCGTAAAGGTGCTGCATGAAAGCTTTGGCGTGGTTCGCGGACTGATGAACACGACCCACTCTTATACCAATGACCAGCAACTGCTAGACCTGCCTCATGCCGACCTGCGACGGGCTAGGGCGGCGGCACTGTCTATGATTCCGACCACTACCGGGGCGGCCAAAATCATCGGCAAAATTATCCCTGACCTGAAAGGCAAAATTGACGGCTTTGCCGTGCGCGTCCCGACGCCCACCGTGTCTATTGTGGATTTTGTGGCGGAGCTCGGCAGGCAAACTGCGGCGCAGGAAATCAACGAGGCCTTCAGAGAGGCGTCCAGTGGGGAACTGTGCGGCATTCTCGGCTTTGCCACGGAACCGCTGGTCTCCGTGGATTATAAAGGCTCACCGTACTCCAGCGTGGTGGATAGTCTGCTGACGATGGTGCTCGATGGGAAGCTGGCGCGGGTGGTGGCCTGGTACGATAACGAGTGGGGGTATTCGCGGCGGGTGGCCGATCTAGCGGGGTATGTAGCTGCTCAGGGACTGTAGGCCGACAGGCTTTTTCATGGCAGCGTGCCCAGATAAGCACGTGTTATCTTGCCGGTGCAAGTCCGGTTGGGGTAAGTGCCAAGACGCCCCATAGCTAGGATACCTATGTAGGGAG
>JAGXSQ010000171.1 GCA_018333395.1 Dethiobacter sp. | reverse complement strand
TGGCAAGAAGAGCGGGAGTACTTGCAAAGCCTTTATATCGAAAAAGCCTGTGAAGCACGTGAGCTTGCAGACTATGTACTTGAACTAGAGCGTATGCTCTCTGAACACTGCCTCGAATCTTCCAAAATGGCGGAAAGACGGATTGAATCATCAAACCCTGCGGCCTTTTGATTATTAAACCAGGTGTTTCATGTCTGCAAGTCTCTGTTTCCCTGCTGAATAAGGTGGGGAAACAGAGGTTGCAACA
The DNA here is from genome assembly GCA_018333395.1 of Dethiobacter sp. The sequence continues at coordinate 9,731 of JAGXSQ010000171.1, read as the reverse complement.
TTATGGAAATTGGAGATGCAAAACTATGGAAAAATAACTTGCAACTTTGTGGAAAAAGTTCTTGCAAAAAACACCTCTCACGAATTCTGACGGCGGAATTCTCACCGCCAATGGCGTTGCTGCTTGAACGACAACCCGAAAGCAGCGTGAGAATCCAGCCGTCGCTTCGTACTGGTTAAAATTCGATGTTTAGACAGTAACACCTCTTTGCCGGTCAAGATCAGTTAGAGCGTCCCCTGACTGGCAGCGTGGGCCTGAGAGATGGCTCTCTCGCAAACTGGCTATTCTTGTTAATTCAGACCACCGTTCCTGCGCCATCCGGCCACCGTTCCTGCGGTATCCGGCCGGCATTCTTATCTTATCCGGCCAAAGGCCGGCACCTCATGCATGGAGTGTAACATAGATTATTGAGTTTTACCATCACCCCCGTCATTTGGGGGATTGTGTGGTCTTAAGCTGGGGCCTGTTAGCTCTATTCTGTGTGCATTGTTGACCAGCCTATCCAGCACGGCATCAGCAATAGTGGCATCTTCAAAGACACTATACCAATTAGCCACCGGCAGTTGGGCGGAAATGGCGAGGGACTTTTTGCTATTCCGGTTTTTTCAGATCATTGAGTAACCGGTTGTAAGAACCATCCCCCTGCCAATCGCTAGGTCAGTTAATAGCCGGTTTACTCTGTAGGAGCGGACCTTTAAGTTTTTTCTGCAGGCAGCATTGCCAAAGGCACTGACGAGGTAAGTCTTCCCGTTATGTAAATCTTTATCAAGGGCAAGACCCACCCGGCCGTGTCCCTGGGGATTGCCGCCGTCAATCGAGGCTACAAAGCTGTCTTTAGTCACATGGATCAATTGATCCATGCCCTCAAAACCCAGGAGATATCCCCAAGAAGCAGGAAAAAGATTCAAAGGCTGTACCAATCCGATTTGGTGATCATCGACGAAGTAGGCTTTCATCCGGCAAACCGCAGCGAAGCCAACCTCCTGTTTGGAGTGGTCAATCAGCTCTATCAACAAACCTCAATTATCATAACGTCCAACAAAGGCCTCATTGAATGGGAAGAGTTTATGGGGGATCCCGTCATAACCGCCGCCATACGGAACGGGCAGTAGTTTCCAGTCTTATGGCGATTTCGAGAGAAACCATGCCGATGCGTTGACGAAAGTCAGCCCATACCACCAGAGATACGCTGCGGGCGGCCAGTGACGCCTAGCCAACCAACCCACTACAACAACCAAGAGCAGTGGGTAGATAAGGGCTAGGGGTAATACGAGCCATGCCGGTACGAGGGCGAGTGGGGCAAATAGCAGGTAGCGGATGGGCAGAGTTGGAATTTCGAGCAGCGCAGTCCAGAGGAAAGGCAGCAGAGAGCTGTCCGTAAGCCAGAAGAGACCCGCGTAGCGAAAGTCTATGCCGCGCACCCAGCCGAGGAGAGTGCTTAGCGGCTGGGCTCGCAGATCCGCTTGCCGAGCGTGCTCTGCTTGGGTGGCGAGTGCCTCCATAACTGCGGGCATAGACTCCGGCGTAACTTGCCCGGGATATGTGCCGCGTGGCAGTTCATCAAAGGCCCTGTTCGCTAGTACTATAGGCAGCAGTGCTTGCGCAAGCTCGCGGTCGTTGCGCAAGTCAACCCGGCGACTGGCCACCGCAGTATAGATAAACCACACCTGTTCTCTGTTGTAGACGTGACGAAGAGTACTGTGCAGTGTTACATACGCCCACACCATCTTCTGCTGGCTTGGATCCCAACGCTCCTCGAGCAATCCATGGCTTTCGCCCGTGGCGGTAGCCACTCTCGTCAGCACAGGTTGCCCCGAAAGCGGGTTGCCACTATCCCAAACCAAGCGCTCAGATACAAAGACGAAGTCATGTTGGGCGAGCTTATCCGCGGGAGTGGGACCCCAAACCACAGACAACCCTATGGTCGCCTGCTGCTCACTTCCGGTGGCCACTTCCCATTCACTAACACGGGCTAAATGCCCAACCTCCGGGCGCCACGGCGGCCAATACCACCGCAAATGGAGTGGCCGCGCTACTGTGGGGTGACTGCCGAACATGGCCGTGAGCGCAAAGGGAATAGCCTGCGCGCGGTGGTGAACAAACGCCAGATACGCCCGCGCGTGCGTAAACATACCTAGCGGCAGGTAAACAGCAAGGTAGACAATTAACACCGTCAGCAGCGTCCACTTAGCCATCCTCGGTTTGTCCCTCGCGGCTACACGCAGCAAAGTCACGTCTAACCCCTCCCCTCTCTGGCTATTCATTCTTTATGCGACTGGCTTTAGTAACTTATCTCGCCACGCCACAAATAAAAAACGAGTTGTTGGGTTGTGGGCAAAGCCCACTTTGGTCATTTATACCATCTATAACAGCTTGAGTATGTCTAACATCAGGGTAAGCTCTTATATCGATTAGCAGAATTACTATGATAAATTTTTACGATTTTGATGGTTTGCTGATCTTCACTTTCACTTTATTTCCATATCCTCACCCATCATCATTTTATAGTGCTGTACCTGATGCAGGGCTTCAAAAATCAGTTTAAAAACCGTCCTGTACAGGGTTGTGTCGGCGCAGTCATCAACATAGTTCAACCCATCGCTAAAACCGACAGAGTTGACGCTGATATAAGACAGCATCGCCGAAGCAAGGTGATATTTTGTGTAGTCGGGTAAGCCCTCCGCAGGAGTCTCAACGAATTTGTCCTTATTCTCTTCGAGAACCCTTTTTCGGATGTTCACATCGTCGTAACCGCAAAGCTGCATAAAGTAGTATTCCAGAATTCGCCGGATGACGTTCAGCACCGGAATTACAGTGTCGACCTCGCGGTACTCGCTCCAAAGGGCGGCGTAAGAGTTCTGCACAGGATTAAAGTTCTCATTTTCCGTGGGTATTTTCTGGCTCGGTCGCACACAGAGCCTGACCGACGAATTATTACTTGCCTTATTCACTACAAAAAACGAAACGCACTTGAAGCGGTGCGTCTGGTTGTAGGTTATCTCCCTATGAAAGTAGACGTTATGGGTTAGGATGAAAATTTGCTTGATGTAATCGCCCTGAACCTGATTGTCCAAGTAATCAGCGTCATTGTGGCAGCCCCGTACCCCGTTTGCTGGTTTTCTCCCCATCGAGGCCAGTTGTAGGCAAAAACAACTAAATTCTGGCACCCATCGATTTTGCGAAATATTTAGCAATACTGTGAGAAGTTAAGCTATCTTGCGTTTATCCTGTCCACGGAGCGGGGGACGGTGCATGATTCATCCCTTTCATTTACTAGGAATTCTTGAATGGCGGCAGTTACTGCAATAGGTTCCTCGACCGTGGAGGTGTGCCCCGCTCCAGGGACGATAACCAGTCTGGAATTGGGGATGCGAGCGCACATCAATTTTGCTTTTGCCGGCGTGGTGGCAAGATCCTGATCACCGACAATGATCAGGGTCGGAGTTCCAATCTGACCGAGCTGCTCTGTGACTCCGGCCCGATTGATCACCCCGGCCACTGCGCGTGTAATCCCGATGCGATGGTTTCCCGCCATGCGTTCCTTCCACTCATGTTTGAGGGCAACGCGCGTCGGGTCATTCAGGAATTTATGACCAAACATGATTTCCATGACGCGTTCTGCAACTACTCCCAGTCCTATCCAGCGCGCAACTAAATTGAGCAGGCGATAACGTCTTATGTTTTCCGTCGGCTCCGGGTCGGAAGAACTCCCAACAATAATCAGCGACCTGAGCAGGTCGGGGCGTCGAATAGCCATACGCAAGCCCACGAAACCGCCCATAGACAGGCCTACATAGTGACAGGGCGAGCAGCCAAGCAGCTCAATAAGCTTAACTGCATCCGCATAAAGGCTTTCAATATCGTAGCCGGATTGGGGGACTTGGCTTTGTCCTTGTCCGCGAAAGTCAAAGGTAATACAACGGTACTGATCCTTTAGTACCGCTACCTGGTCGGAAAACATGCGCCCACTCCATAACAGGCCGTGTGCGAAGACAATTGTTGTATCACCAGCGCCATGTTCCTCGTAATAAAGGTTTGCTCCATTAATCCGTATATGCGGCATTCAATCCTCCTATTCGCTTGCGGTACCGTCTCCGCAATAAAGAAGGAAACTTCAACAGCCTAACTAGTTCGCCCTGAAAAACGCAGTTAAAAATGACCCAGGGTCCTTGAAAAATCGAGGGTTTCTGTCAAATAAGCAGGAGTTTCTGCCTTTTACGTAAAATCATGCAGGTGTAACCAAGCATAGCCCTCAAAAGGGAGGGATTCCTTATTATGACAGTTCGGCACACCACCTCAATTTCCTGCAGGGTGATCCCATGTTAAGGCTAAAAGATTCTCAACAGATGAATTTATTTGAATGTATGCTCCCGCCAGAGGTCATGGAACTGAACGACGAACTGGCCAAGGTGGACGCCTTGTTGGATGACGAGCGATTCCTGACTCCCCTTGCCGGATACTTCACTTCCACTACCGGCAGACCGAGCATCCCGCTGGAGACCTCCCTCCGGATGATGTACCTGAAGTTCCGCTACCAGTTGGGTTACGAGACTCTGGTGATGGAGGTCGAGGATTCCATCAAGTGGCGGATCTTCTGCCGCGTTCCCTTTGACAGTCCCGTTCCCGATTCCTCGACCCTGATCAAGCTGCCGAAGAGGTTCGGTCCTGAGGCCATTGAAAAACTGAACCAAGTCCTGGTCGACAAGGCCAGAGAGAAGAAGCTCGTCAAGGGCAGGAAACTGCAAATCGACACTACCGTGGTGGAGACCAATATCCATCACCCCACCGGCACCAGCCTGCTTGCCGACTGCGTGCGGGTAATCACTCGTCAGGTCAAGAAGATCAAGAAGCAAATGGTTGCTCCTGCGCCCGAATTTCACGACCGGACACGTTGCCGTTAAAGCAGGCCGGACGGCCGAGTCCCTGGCCTCTGTGATTCAGACCGCCACGAAGATCATCGCCCAGTCAGCATCAGTACTCCAGGGGAACACTCACATTAAAAACCGGATAGTGAGCATCTTCGATACCGATTCCCGACCGATCGTGAAAGGCAAGCTTAAGTCTCCTACGGAGTTTGGCACAAAGATTCTGATCCAGGACTGCGATAACAAGGTCATTACCCGCTACAAGGTGCTGGATGGCAACCCAAGCGACACCGATCTGCTGATACCGGCTGTAGACGATCATATCGAAACCTTCAACCGTCCTCCAAGGAGCGTAGCTGCCGACCGGGGCTTTGCCTACTCGGATAACGAAGCTGCTCTCCTTGAGAGAGGGGTCAAGCAATGCAGCCTCCCCCGAAAGGGCAAGCTTACCAAGTCCCGCAAGGAGGTTCAGGCTCAGCCCTGGTTCAAGAGGCTCCAGCGCTGGATGGCCGGAGAAGGAGGCACAGATCTGTCTGCTGAAACGGAAATACGGTTTGGACCGCAGCCTGTCTCGTGTGCTAGAGGCACTGGCTCTTGGGTTGGAATGGGGATTCTGGCCCACAATCTGTGGCGGATTTACAGCCTAACGTGATGACCAAGGAGAACAAACAGGCTGGTTAGCAAAGAACATTATCGTACTTTACATGAGAGGATTTTTGAAGCAGGTGTTTTTCAGGACGAACTAAATAAGTATATTGAAATGTTGAATTTGAAGAATGAACTGAAGGGATGTGAAGTCAATGAATTATAAAGATAAAATAATCTCAGATATTGCAGAAAGCGCTTGTGAAATAATTGCTAAAAAAGTTATTAGAAAGCTACAACAATTGAAGGATATGCTATCGGGAGATGACACCCCGCTAAAAAATGTATGGGATGAAATCTGTGTCCAAGTACAAGGTGAATAATCAGCGATGTGGGATGCTTATTTGGAGACAATTGGTATATGTATTGAACATGAGGTAAGTCATCTCGATGATTTTACACAGCAAGCTATTTGGCTTCAAACAGAAGAAGGTTGTGAGCAGCTTAAGTTCGATTGAAATAACAAAACCTGGAAAGGAGGTGACTGCGTGGGTACGCTTATCGGTGATATTGTAGGTTCCCGTTTCGAATTCAATAATCACCGGAGCAAGGATTTCGACCTATTTTGGGGCGGATGCTTTGTAACGGATGACAGCATCATGTTGCTGTCCGTCGCTAAAGCCATTATGGATGCCGAAAAAGCCAGAGAGCCTTCTATAACCAGTTATCGGCATGACCACGAATTCTATGCCTTAATTAATGATTTTAGAATAAACCGGGGGGGGGGTTTTTTGCATGTCTAAGTTATTTATTGTAGAGGGCAACCAGACGAAAGTGCTGGATCAAAAATCCTTTGATAACGAGACCCTGCTGCAGGATGTAGTAGAGCGGTTCCCGGAAGTGATTGCTCTGGACGATTTAGGGGTAAAAGAGCCCTTCATAGTCATTGGGCGCGAGGTGGCTACAAAAGCTGGCTACATTGATGTTTTGTGCATCGATAGGAATGGTATTCTTACGGTGATCGAAACCAAGTTGGCTCGCAACTCTCAGATTCGTCGCGAGGTGGTGGGCCAGGTGCTGGAATATGTGGCCCAGCTGAGCAAATGGCGGGCCCATGATGTGGTACAGTCGGCCAACCAATATTTTGCTGCAACGGGTGTCAAGGTGGGTGAGCGAACGGCGACACTCATGGATCTGCTAGTGAGGGAGCAAGATGAAGAATCGGGCGCACTTCCTATGGATCTATATGATCAGATCGAAAATAATTTGCGGAAAGGCATCGTTAAGCTGGTAATTGCCTCCGACAGTATTCCGGAAACCTTGAAGGATACCGTGACCTTTATTAACAGCTTCAGCAATTTTGACATTTATGTGCTTCAAATTCAATCATATCAAAAAGACAAGCTGCAGATTTACGCACCCACAGTCTTTGGATTTACCCATAAACCCGCCGGGGGAGTTGCACCAGATAGGATTCAGTGGGACGAAGAAAGCTTTTTTAAATCACTTTCTAACCTGGGCCCGGATGCGGCTCAAACCATCCAGAAACTGTATGCTTTTACTCAGGCAAATGCCACAGGTATCCGGTGGGGCACGGGAAGAGCATCCTCATCTTTTAGCTATACGGTAGAATCGGTCAAAAAGAAATTCAATATATTTGCGGTTGTAAATCAAGGGGATACAGGCAGGATACTTTTAAACTTTGGGGCGATGAAAGGGATCGTCCCCGATAGGGAACTACATGCCTTCAGGGAATCGCTTAATCAATTGCCGGAAGTAGAACTGCCGGCATACATGGTGGATGAGGGTAAATACCCCAGCATTCCTGTTAAAAGCGCAATTAAAGATGAGGATTTTGAACGATTCGCGAATGAGGTGCTTCGGCTGCAGGCGATGGTAAAATAGAGCAACGAAAATAGACCATGAAGGCGAATATTTTAAAAGACGAGTCATCCTGCCTGCAGGCGTCACATTATACCGGACTATCAGCGCGGGTATGCCTGGAAACATGGTCAGCTCGCTGTCTCCATGAAATAGAGGACGATTATGACGTTTTTGTGGCCTTTGAGACGATGAATAATCGCGGCAAAAAACTGACGAATCTGGAGCTTCTAAAGAACCGTCTCACATAACGGCGACGAGTATACACGGACACTTAATGAGTATCCTACAAGGTATTTTGTTGAGCATATACGCGAAGATTTCGGAGAGGCAGCTTTCCTTAAAGCGCTTGCTGCTTGCAAGAAACATGCTGAATATTACGCTAGCCTCGGGCATGGACTGTTGAGTCCAGTCTAATCTGTCGTGATTACGAGGCAAGATTCCGAATATGAGCTCTAAATAAGTAACTGTAAAAAATTTGGCGGTATTAACTTGGGTGATTTTTGAGGGTACAAGCCTGATGGCAGAATGACTCTTAATAACAAATCAGGCAGATCCCAAAGGCTGGACCTGCCTGATTTGTAGAGTCAAAAATTTAATTTGCCCTACTTCAGCTTAGTGTTAATCCTCAAGTAATAACTGGCGGCCTTGGCGCTTGTCCATTTCCCGCTTCGGAACCACTACTTCCAGCACACCATCCTTAAATTTAGCGTTGGCCTTATCTGGGTCGCTGCTAGGAAGAGGAATAGTTCTCATAAAAGATCCGCTCCTGCGCTCCCGAACCAAATAGTTATGTTTTTTATCCTCTTTCTCCTCACTGAAGGCCCCTTTTAAGGTGACACCTTCTTCACTCACACGCACGTCCAAGTCCTTAGCGGTTAACCCTGGCACATTGGCCCTAACCAGATAAGCACTGCCCTCGTCTACCACGTCAACCTGAAGCCCCGTTTCGTTTTTCAGCAAAGTAATGCTGCTGAATGGGAAGAACTGGTCGAACATGTCATCCATTTGACGCCGGAAAGTAGAGATGTTTAAGGGGTCACGCGGAATCAAGCTTGCCATTTGACAACACGTCCTTTCCTGTTTTTATATTAGCACTCTCTATCTTCGAGTGCTAATATAATTTTAATAAGATAGCACTAGGCGGGCAAGAAGGATTTAAGGGAATTACAAGCAAATTTTTACCGACAATATTATTTTGAGGTGGATAGCTCTTTTTTTTAAAGTAATTCAAAGAATTTAGCATGATATCTCGGTAAATAGCTTCCGCAGTATTTGTTATAAATAGACGATTATACCGCATGAGTGGACAAGGCGCTAAATAACACTCATCAAAGAACGCGCAGCAAATCACCACTTAAGCTATCTGCTCCATGACGAACCAAACCCGGAGATGACCTCATTTGTGTTCAGGGAAACGCTTATGAGCCATTTTTTGCTTTGGGGCAACGCCTATGCCCAGATAATCCGGAACGGGCGCGGACAGGTTGTGGCGCTCTATCCCTTGCTGCCAAACAAATTAACAAGCCTATCACCAACGCCCCGGCCGACACGCCCGGCAAGGATTTGACCGGCAGGGCATCCGCCGGCCGAGTAGCGGGCGGCGACTGGACGAGAATCAGCGCGGTAGTCGGAGGCGCCGTGGGCGGCAGCGTTGACGCTATCATGAAACCCCTGCCTGACATCATCCAGCTTGGCATGGATATCGTGATGTCCATCGGCCGGGCAATTACGGACAAATGAGGCTTTCCCGCTTTGCCGGACACAACTGAGTGTGATTCGCTCGCCTTTTCATAGAATTGCTTAAAATTTTGTGACTAGCCAGTATTTATGATGCTTTACAATTATTGTATTCCCAGGGGAAAGATGCCGGAGTCATATAGTTTAGGCTTTGGTGCCGGCGCTTACGGTTGTAGAATATCTCTATATACTCAAAAATAGCTCTCCGGGCCTCTTGTCTGGTCCTGAACTTTCGCAAATGGATCAACTCATTTTTGATCGTGCTGAAAAAGGTCTCTGCAGCGGCGTTGTCGTAGCAGTTGCCCTTGCGGCTCATGCTGCAAAGCATACCGTACTTGGCCAGTATAGCTTGATAATTCTTGCTGCAGTTTGGACCCCACGATCCGAATGGTGGATAAGGCCTACGGATGGCCGATGCTTTTGAATGGCGTTTATAAGCGCCTGGATGGCTAAATCGCGTGTCATTGTGCTGGCAACTGCCCAGCCAACGATCTCCTTATGGAAGAGGTCTTTCACCGTCGCTAGATAGTCCCAGCCATCCTCGGTCCAAATAAAGCTGATAACACAGACCCAGACTGCATTGGGCTTATCCACCTTGAAGTTCTGGTTCCATAGGTTTTCCGCGACGGGTAGGTTATGCTTGGAATTAGTCGTTGCCTT
>JAGXSQ010000170.1 GCA_018333395.1 Dethiobacter sp. | reverse complement strand
GCAAAGGCAAAGGAAAAACGACGGCGGCGCTGGGTCTTGCGTTAAGGGCGAGCGGTCATGGTGCCAAGGTATTTATGGTGCAGTTTAATAAGAATAATCCCAAGTACGGGGAAATCCAGGCGATTCAAAAGTTTTTGCCCGATTTTACCGTTGTTCAGAGCGGCAAAGGGAGGATAATGGTACGCGGTCAACTGCTGCAGGAGGATATTGACGAGAGTCGGAACTGTTTTTTGCAGGGTAAGGAGGCTTTGCTAAGCCAGAAATACGACTTGGTCATTTTCGACGAAATCAATATTGCCATGGACTATGGCTTATTGGCTGTGGAGGAAGTGCTGCAGATGCTTGCAGTGCGACCGCCGCATGTGGATGTGGTGTTGACCGGCCGAAGCGCGCCGCAGGAAATAGTCGATGCCGCCGATATGGTCAGCGAGGTAAACGAAATAAAGCACCATTACAGTGCCGGTATCAAGGCGAGAAGAGGTATGGAATTTTAACTGACACGGGAGTGAGACGTTCACGATAACGGAGGAGTCTTTAGTGCATGAAAAAATCGTTCAGGGAATTTTAAGCGGGGAGCGTCGCATGGTAGCCCGGGCGATTTCCTTGATAGAAAACGAAGATCCCTGCAAACACAAGATTTTGAGCGAGCTCTATCCCCATACAGGCAAAGCTTTTGTAGTGGGAATCACAGGCCCACCCGGAGCCGGGAAAAGCTCCTTGGTTGATTGCTTACTGACAACACTGCGGAAACAGGGTTTAAGCGTCGCTGTGATTGCGGTGGATCCCACAAGCCCCTTTAGCGGCGGCGCCATCTTAGGTGACCGTATCCGGATGCAGGAGCATGCACTAGACAAAGAAATCTTTATCCGGAGCATGGGGACACGCGGCAGTTTGGGCGGATTGTCCCGGGCCACTAAAGATGCGATTCAAGTGTTTGATGCATTTGGCAAAGCTGTGATTTTGATTGAAACGGTGGGTGTGGGGCAGTCCGAAGTGGATATTATTAAATATGCCGATACCACCATGGTGATTCTGACCCCGGCCGGCGGAGACGGCATCCAGACCATGAAAGCAGGAATTATGGAAATCGCTGATATTTTTGTAGTCAATAAAGCCGACATGGCGGGGGCAGACCGTACCTGTTCGGAAATTAGCATGATGCTCGATTTAAGCGGCGTTAAGCAATGGCGACCGCCCGTTGTGCGCACCAGTACATTGGATGGCAGCGGGATTAAAGAAATGTTTGCAGCTATTGAAAGGCACCGTCTGTTTTTGGAGGAAAGCGGGCAACTACAAAAAGTCAGGGAAGTGAGAGTCCGACGCGATGTGCTTGACTTAATCGAAGATAAGATCAAGAATACCGTTTGGGAGCAGGTTTCCGGCAGCGAAAATTTTGAATTGATGGTCAGCCAGATTATGTCCCGGGAAACGGACCCTTATTCTGCAGCAAATCAGCTTTTAGGCAGTATAAGTTTGGGTTGCCGCAAAATGTTTTGAGCAACTTCTTGAAGGGAGATGCGTCATGGACCAAAATGAGCTAGTTAAAATCCGGCAGGCCAAAAAAGCGTGGGAAGACTGCGCGGTAAAGGGAAATGAGCGTCCGTTGAAATTCATGACAGTATCTTCTGTGCCTGTTAAAGCGCTTTACACGCCGGAGGATATTGAGAATCTTGCTTATCTGGAAGATATTGGTTGTCCAGGCTTCTATCCATATACACGTGGAGTTCAGCCTAATATGTACCGCGGCCGGCAGTGGACTATGCGTCAGTTTGCCGGGTTTGCAACTGCTGCAGAATCAAATGAGCGGTATAAATATCTGTTGAGCCAAGGACAGACCGGATTATCTGTAGCTTTTGACATGCCCACTATTATGGGTTATGACTCCGACCATCCCCGGGCGTTTGGGGAAGTTGGGCGGGTAGGGGTGGCTATTGATTCGTTGGCAGACATGGAAACATTGTTTTCAGAGATTCCGCTGGATAAAATTACGACATCCATGACTATTAACGCTCCGGCAGCTGTTTTATGGGGGCTCTATATTGCTACGGCGGAGAAACAGGGGGTGGCGTCCCACAAGCTGGGCGGCACTATTCAAAACGATATTCTCAAGGAATATATTGCCCAAAAGTCCTGGATTTTCCCGCCGGAGCCATCGCTTCGGCTGATTACCGATATTTTCGCCTTCGCAGACCGGCATCTGCCTAAGTGGAACACAATCAGTATCTCCGGCTATCATATCCGGGAAGCCGGTTCCACCGCAGTGCAGGAACTGGCATTTACGCTGGCTAACGGCTTTGCCTACGTGGAAGCAGGAATTAAAGCAGGGCTGGACGTAGATCTTTTTGCTCCGCGCCTCTCCTTCTTCTTTAACGCCCACATGGATTTTTTTGAGGAAATTGCTAAGTATCGAGCGGCGCGGCGCATCTGGGCGCGCCGGATGAAAGGAAAATATGGCGCCAAAGATGAGCGCTCATTGCTTTTACGTTTTCATACTCAAACTGCCGGCTGCTCCCTTACGGCTCAACAGGCGGAAAACAATATTGTGCGCACCGCTTTTGAGGCAATGGCAGCCGTGCTAGGCGGCACACAGTCACTGCACACTAATTCAATGGATGAGGTCTTGGCGCTACCCACGGAGAAGTCGGCGCGAATTGCCTTGCGCACACAGCAAATTATTGCGGCAGAAACCGGTGTAGCAAATACTATCGATCCGCTGGCAGGTTCATACTTTGTGGAAGCTCTCACTAACCAGATGGAAGCAGAGGTTGAGAAATATTTTGAGCGCATCGAGCAATTAGGAGGTGTGCTTGCCGCCATTGATGGCGGCTTCTTCCAGCAGGAAATTGCGGACGCTGCTTACCGTTACCAGTTGGAAATCGAGCGCAAAGAGCGGATTATTGTGGGTGTCAACGATTTTGTCATGGTCGAAGCTCAGGACGTGAATCTCTTCAAGGTTGACCCTCAAATTGAGGAAGAGCAGAAAAAGCGGGTGCAAAGCGTCCGCCAAAGCCGCGATAACATTGTTTGCGTTAATCGACTGGCAGCTTTGCGTAAGGCGGCAAGAAGCAGCGAAAATCTGATGCCTTTCATTTTGGATGCTGTCAAAGCTTATGCTACGGAGGGCGAAATAATCCAGGTGTTGCGGGAAGTCTTTGGCGAATATAAGGAGAAACCGATTTTCTAGGCAGGGAGGGGTAAAGTTGAACGGCGAGAGAAAAATCCGTGTACTGGTGGCTAAGCCGGGATTGGATGGCCATGACCGTGGTGCCAAAATAGTGGCTCGGGCTCTGCGTGACGCCGGGATGGAAGTGGTTTATACCGGCTTGCACCAGACACCGGAACAAGTGGTCGAGGCAGCCATTCAGGAAGATGTAGATATTATCGGCCTCAGTATCCTTTCCGGTGCCCATCTGACCATTTTCCCACGCATCTGCCAATTGTTAAAAGAGCATAATGCGGGAGACATTATTGTGCTGGGTGGCGGCATTATTCCAGAAGATGATAAAAGGAAATTAATTGCAGACGGACACGCCCAAGCCCTTTTTACCCCAGGCACACCTACCGTTGAGATAATTGAATGGATTAGGGGACAGGCAAATCGTCTTCATCAAGGATTGCCATAATAGCCTGCCGGCTTTCAATTATCAATTTCCAATTGGCGACATAGAAAGACGGGGGTTAATCGCCGCCTGAGAAAACTATGCTTGAATTTTAAGAGGATATAGCTTATTATTTTTTTGTAATGAATTATTTAAGGAAGGTATGCCGATGGTTCAGAGCAAGGGTCAAATGGAAGATGAAATCACCAAGGCAATAATTAATTGGGAACGAGAATATCTGGGGCGAGGGCCCACAGAGGCCAAGACTGATATCCTGCGCAACATGATTATTGTTACTTTAAAGGGAGTCCTTTCTCAAGCCGAGCATTATCTTTCCCGTAATAAAGAGGGGATGAATCTGATTAAAAAATTGCGCCAGCAGCTTGTTGAACAGGGGCGTCCAGAACTTGAAGAAATTATCATGAGAATTACAGAGAGAAAAGTAGTCAGTTTGCATACCGATATCAGCACTAAAACCGGCGAAAGAGTCTTTCTCTTTAGGTTGGACCAAGAGCTGCAAGTGAGAGATTAAGACGGTGACAAAGGCAGTAGAGGAGCAATTCTTACAAAAATAGAAATGTAGGGGTTATTTTGCAAATATTCTTTAAATGAGGGAGGAGTTAGCAAATGGCGGTAGAGAAGGAAGGCAATAAATATCTAGACCTACTATCTCCTGTTCCGGTGTCGGAAATGTCTCATCCGGAAAAAGGGAAGGCACTGCTCGACGAGAAGATAGTTCCTGAGCAAGAGGCGTTGCGGGAAGTTGCCAGGACACTTCTGAAAGCAAAAAAACCTGTAATTTTTGTTCCTGGGCGAATTTTGCTCTGGGGTTGGGGAGAAGGGTCGTATGAAAAAGCGGAAGCGTTAAGAGTCTTGGCAGCAGAAGTTGGCGCGGAGATACTGCCTGTTATGGATGTGCGTCCGGAGTATCCTAAGATGAGAACTGCTACAGAAATAAATCCGTACCATGTGGATTTAGTCATTGGTCATAATAAATATGATGTTGCGGTATTTATGGGTGTAGAGTGCTCTTACGCCGACGTTGCCTTAAAAATCATCCGAGATGGTACTGAGTGTTACACTGTTGCCTTGTGTGGTCACTTGGGGCATGTGGATGCTTCAACTACTTTCTGCTATATGGGACGGGATCAAATCGCGGAATTGGCGGCAGTGGTCGCTGAAGTAAAAAAAGAAATGCAAGCAGCTCAGTAAGCAGAGACGAAAAAAATACAATATCTAGTAGAGGGAGCGGATGTGCAGTGTGCATGGGAGAGCTTGACCTTAAAGCTATTTTTTCCCGCTATGAGGGAAGAAGAAGCGATTTAGTTCCCATCCTCCAAGACACTCAAAACTTGTTGGGCTATTTGCCTGTGGAAAGTTTGCAAGAGATTTCAAGCTTTCTTTCTGTCCCGGTTAATCAAATTTATGGAGTGGCAACCTTTTACAGCCAGTTTTACTTCACCAGACAGGGTAAAAATCAGATTAAAGTATGTTACGGCACTGCTTGTCATGTAAAAGGCGCTACCCGTTTAGTAGAATCTTTTGAGAAGCAGCTTGGCATAAAATGCGGCACCACAAGTGAGGATTACGAATACAGCCTAGAACGTTTGGCCTGTTTTGGCTGTTGTAGTTTGGCACCGGTCGCCATGGTAAATGAAGAGATTTTTGCGCGCCTTACT
>JAGXSQ010000169.1 GCA_018333395.1 Dethiobacter sp. | reverse complement strand
AGGCTTCCGGTTACAGTGGCGGGACCGCTCGGGTTTTCCACCCGATTCCCTTTTACCTCCGTACGGAGCACCTGTTTCCGCTTTATGAACTTTGGCAACATTTTAACAGAGCTACTGCCAAAAAGCAATGACTACCTGAAAATATTGTGAACGGACTGTGATATTGTCATCCCCTAGAGCCGTCAAAGTCCCCGGAAATGTTCAGACTTGAGAAGTCTTTCGTCGTTTAGTATGCGGTCTGTTTCCGCCAGCAACCTTGCCTTATCTCGCGGCAGCAAACCGCCAGCGGCAAAATAATTGGAGGCGTGGTTAGAACGGAACAGGCAATGTTGAACTTGCAGCCCCTCCAGCATCATCCTCAACTCCAGCAATACTTCTCTTGGGGAAAGCAACACAAATTCACCGCAGGCTATTTTGGCGGCAAGTGGCGTACTCTTTTCTACCATCAGCGTCAGCGCCCCTAGGTATTCCGGGTTAATACAGGAGACCACCTCCGCCGTATATAGCGCGTGCTCCCGGGTGCGCTCTTTCCCGCCAAGCCCAAGGATTACCGTCGCCGAAAGCTCTATCCCGGCCGCCCGCACCCTGCCTGCCGCCTCTACCATCTCCTCCGTGGTAGCTCCTTTGTTAACAGCCTGCAACACATGGGCATCGCCACTTTCCAAGCCAAAGTAAGCCAACCTTACGCCTGCCTGCCGAATAGCGACCAGCTCACGGTGCGTTTTAGCCAGGATATTTTGCGGCCCGGCATAAACAGAAACACGCTCCGCCTGCGGAAAAGCGACCGACAACTCCCTGAGCACTGAAAGCAGTTCATCTGTCTCCATTGCCAAGGCATCACCATCAGCCAGAAAAATCCGTTGCACCATGCCGTACTTTTCTCTTGCCCACCGGATATCCTCACAGATTTCATCCAGACTCCGCACGCGGAAGCGCTTGTTTTTATACATCGAACAAAACGTGCAGGCGCTATGCGAGCAGCCAATGGTAGCCTGAATAATCAGGCTTTGCGCCTCACTTGGCGGCCGGTATAAAGGAGCTTCGTAACGCATTCCTCTGCCACTCCTAACAAAAAAATATTTGGCTATTCGCTGGCTGGACCGGCTGGGCTGGCGCCTGGTGAGAGGGAGTAAGCTTCCCGGATTTTGCGCTCTAGGGTCGCCGCTAGGTCGTGATGTTCTTTAAGAAACTGGCGGGCATTCTCCCGCCCCTGCCCAAGTCTCTCCTCCCCGAAGGAAAACCAGGAACCGCTTTTTTGCACCAACTCCAAGTCACAACCTAGGTCCAAAAGCGTCCCTTCCCGGGAGATTCCTTCACCGTAGATAATATCAAAATCGGCCTGTTTAAAAGGAGGCGCCACTTTGTTTTTAACGACTTTAGCGCGTGTCCGGTTACCCACAGCATCATTGCCCTGCTTGAGCGTCTCCGTCCGGCGCACGTCAAGTCGCACAGAAGCATAGAACTTAAGGGCCCGTCCTCCCGGAGTAGTCTCGGGGTTCCCGAACATCACGCCGATTTTTTCCCGGATCTGGTTGATAAAAATAGCAATCGTATTAGATTTGGAAATTGCTCCGGAAAGCTTGCGCAGCGCCTGAGACATCAGTCTAGCCTGCAAGCCCACATGGGAATCCCCCATTTCCCCTTCAATCTCGGCTTTAGGTACAAGGGCCGCCACAGAATCGATAACAATCACGTCAATAGCGCCGCTCCTGACCAGTGACTCGGCAATCTCCAGCGCCTGCTCACCGGTGTCGGGTTGGGCCACCAGCAGTTCGTCGATATTGACCCCTAGTTTTTTGGCGTACGCCGGGTCAAGAGCGTGTTCCGCGTCGATGAACGCCGCATAGCCTCCGAGCTTCTGTGCTTCAGCGATAGCGTGAAGCGCCACAGTGGTCTTTCCGGAAGATTCGGGTCCGAAAATCTCAATGACGCGTCCGCGCGGCAGTCCTCCGACACCCAAAGCAAGGTCAAGTGACAGGCAGCCGCTCGGGATGACTTCCAGACTAAGCCGCCCCCCTGAGTCGCCAAGCTTCATAATCGACCCTTTGCCGAACTGTCTTTCGATCTGCGTCAAGGCCATTTCCAAAGCCTTTTGCTTTTCCACTTACCATCCCTCCAGCCAAACATTTGTTCTATTATTTCGCCTGCTGCAGCTAAATTCCTGCTGCGGTGTGATGTTTTATAGAAATTTTATTATAAGGTAACTTTCCCTTTTGCACCCTCCGCCGGTGCCGGTTTCTAAGCAGGCGCCGTTACAGGGCGTGCAGGGGAGCTCTTCTTCACCCTTGTTTTCCCCGGCCCCTAGCTGACAAGGTACAGGCGGAGGAGGTTTAAAGCCGTCACGGCTGCCCGCTCCCGGATGCTTTCCCGCGTACCCAAGAAGGTTAATTTACGGCAGTCCAGTTTCTGGGGAGTGGCGAGCGCAATGTAGACCAAGCCAACCGGCTTCTCTTCCGTACCACCGTCTGGCCCGGCAACCCCAGAAATAGCCAAACTTAAATCGCTGGCCGCCCGGCGGCGTACGTTTTCCGCCATAGCCTTGGCCACCTCCGCGGAAACCGCGCCATGCTCACGTAGCAGGGCAGGCTTTATGCCAAGCAAATCCATCTTTGCGCGGTTACTATAAGTAACAAGCCCTTGCAGGAAGTAAGCGGAACTACCAGGAACACTCGTGAGCATAGTTGACAGCAACCCGCCGGTGCAGGACTCGGCCACAGCTAATGTCAGCTTTTTTCCCAGCAAAATTTTGGCTACAGCCTCTGCCAGCGACTCCTCGTCACGCCCAAAAATGGCCGTACCCAAGCGCTCGCGGATTCTTTCCTCAAGACCGTCCAGCATCTTTTCAGCCTCTTCCCGGCTGCCGGACTTGGCCGTCAGCCGCAGATGCACTTCCGTATAATGAGCCAGCGGCGCAATTGTCGGGTTGGTCTGTGTTGTCACTATGTCGGCGATAACGTCCTCCATGGTCGATTCCCCTAGTCCGGCCACTCTCAATACCCGGGAGATAATCGGCTCACTTCCAGCATATTCTGCTAGGCGCGGCGCCACTTCCTGCGTGAACATCGGCTCCAGTTCCCGCGGCGGCCCGGGCAGCAGCACCAACAGCTGCTGGCCATGTTCCAGCCAAAGACCAGGCGCTGTACCATGTTCGTTTAAGAGAATTTTGGCCCCCCGCGGCACCAAGGCTTGCTTGCGGTTGTTCTCTGTCATATAGCGGCCAAGGCTACTAAAAAACTGCTGCAGATGATTTTCCCATTCCTGGTCTGCTTCAAGAGGAAGCCCCAACACATCAGCGACCGTCTCCTTGGTCAGGTCATCCATGGTCGGTCCCAGCCCGCCGCACAAAACAACCAGATCCACACGGGCCAGTGCCGTTTTCAAAGCCTCGGTCAGACGCACTGCATTGTCTCCTACCGTAGCATGCCAGTAAACATCAATGCCCAGTTCGGCCAGCTTTTCGGAAAGATACCGAGCGTTGCCGTTAGCTATCTGCCCCAGCAACAGCTCTGTCCCTACGGCGATAATTTCAGCTTTCATTTTCACTTTCTACCTCCTGTATGCAGCTTAAACAGGCTCCACGGATAGCAGGCGGGAGGCATTGATTTAACACTAAGCCATTCGTCCCTGACAGGATGCGTAAATGCTACCTCGCATGACCAAAGGGCCAGCTGCTCTCCTGGCTTATTCACTTCACGCCCATATTTCTGGTCACCGTACAGCGGACACCCCACCAGCGACATTTGCGCCCTGATCTGGTGCGGGCGTCCCGTATGGAGCTGTATGCTCACAAGACTTAACCCTTCTACGCTCTCCAGCAACCGATAATCTAGTACCGCTTCTAGGCCTGAATCTGTGTGGCGAACCAGATTGGTAGCACTGTCTTTGGCCAAGAAGTGCCTTAAACGGCCGGCTGGCGGCTCAAGCGCGCCGCGGATAACGGCAAGATATTCCTTTTTAAGCTTCCTGTCGCGCAGTTGCGCGCTCAGCCTAGAGGCCGCCTTGGAAGTCCGGGCCAAAACGATCACGCCACCTGCCGGGCGATCCAGTCTGTGTACCAGCCCCAGGTAGACATTTCCCGGTTTGTGGTACCTACTTTTGAGATCCTCTTTTAAGAGTGAAAGCAGGTCTGGATCCCCCGTTTTGTCCTCCTGTGTCAGCAAATTCGGCGGCTTCTCGGCCACGAGCAGATGATTATCTTCAAAAAGCAGCTTTATTTTCATGATTTATCTTCCAGCCTCTCCAGGGTTAACGTTGCTGTGAAGCGGCACGTTTCTTAACGCTTTGCTAATCACGCCGCCGCCTGCCACTAATTCTCCGTCATAAAAAACGACCGCCTGCCCGGGTGTCACTGCCCGTTGCGGCAGGTCAAAGTCAAAGCGAACCTTGCCGTCTTTTAGCGGGGAGAGGCGACCGCCGACTTCCGGACCGTGGTAACGCACCCTAGCAGCAAGGCGCACCTCACCATCTAGGCGTTCCAGCGAAAGGAGATTAAGCTCTTCCGCTAATAGTCCTTCAGCAAAAACATCCCCGTCCTCCCCGACAATCAGGGCATTGCGTTCTGCATCCAGCTCGACAACATACAGCGGCCGGCCAGCTGCCAAACCAAGCCCCTTCCGTTGACCGACGGTGTAAAACGGCAACCCCAGATGAGTCCCGAGTTTCCGGCCCGCCGTATCATAAATGGGTCCAGGGAGCATCTCTACACCAGCTTCCTCCTGCAAGAAGCGCCTGTAATCGTCATCAGGAATAAAACAGATTTCCTGGCTGTCTGGTTTGCCGGCTACCCCTAGGCCAAAGTCAGCAGCCAGCTGCCGCACTTCTTCCTTGCGGTAGCCGCCTAAAGGGAAAAGTGTGTGGGCTAATTGCTCCTGCGTCATAGTATAGAGCGCATAAGTCTGGTCCTTGGCTTGGTCCGCTGATTTCTTTAACAGCCAGCGGTTTCTGTAGTCGTCAAATACTATCCGCGCATAATGCCCGGTAGCAATGTATGGCACTCCCAGAGCCCAAGCTTTCTTAAGCAGCAGGTCAAACTTCATCTCACGGTTGCAGGCAATACAGGGGTTGGGTGTCCGCCCACGCTGGTATTCCGCAACAAAGTAGTCTACAACTTTTTCCCTGAATGCTTCTTTAAAATTAAGCACGTAGTAGGGGATCTCCAGCTTATCGGCCACGCGCCGCGCATCATCCACTGCGGCGAGCGAGCAACAACCACGCCCGGCGTGTCGTGCTTCGTCCTCAACATCCGGCGACACCCACAGCCGCATGGTCACGCCAATCACTTCATAGCCCTGCTCCTTGAGCAGAGCCGCAGCCAGTGAGCTGTCCACTCCACCACTCATGGCCATCAGCACGCGCTTGTTTTTTTCCACGCCCACCCCTCCACCAAACGGCTCTTCATAGTAAGACTGCCGCCGTACAAAACACCATATCTTAATTTATTCATCCCTGTCCTGCCGGCACCGTAGCTCATGCCAGCGTGCCAGCCGCTCAGCAATGGAGCTCTCGTAGCCGTTGACGCTAGGGCGGTAAAATTTCGGGCGCGGCATGCCTGCCGGCAGGTAGTTTTGGTCGATAAAATTTCCCGGAAATTCGTGCGGGTACAGATACCCTTGTCCAGGCCCACTTTTCTTCGCCCCGCCGTAACTTGTATCCCGCAAATGAACAGGTACCCGGTCTCCCGGCCTTTTTCGGGCCTCGGCCAGTGCCTCCTCAATACCAAGATAAGCCGCATTACTCTTCGGTGCAGTAGCCAGGTAACAGGTAGCCTGGGCCAGCACGATGCGGCCCTCCGGTATGCCAATCATCTGTACCGCCTGCGCGGCAGCCACTGCCACCAGTAAACCGTGAGGGTCGGCGTTGCCAATATCCTCGGAGGCCAGGATGACTAGTCGCCGGACAATAAACAACGGGTCTTCGCCCGCCTCCAGCATCCGCGCCAGCCAGTAAAGAGCCGCATCCGGATCTGAGCCGCGAACCGATTTAATAAAAGCCGAGATGACATCGTAATGGACATCTCCGTCCCGGTCATAAACCACAGCCCGGCGTTGCACTGCTTCCTCGGCAAGCTGCAGATCTACGAGCCTCTCTCCATCCTGCCCCGGAAGAGCCAACACAGCCGCCATTTCCAGGGCGTTCAGTGCCGCGCGGGCATCTCCATTAGCCATGCGCACCAGATGATTCTCCGCCTCATCCGTCATCTTCACCCCCGCTAGGCTACCTGTCCTCTCCGCCACCAGGGCCCGCCGTAGCAAGCGGCGGACATCTTCTTCCAGCAAAGGGTTAAAAGGGAAAATACGCATACGGGAAAGCAGCGGCGCATTGACGGAAAAATATGGGTTTTCCGTTGTCGCCCCTATTAAGATAACAAGCCCTTTTTCCACAGCCGGTAGCAAGGCATCCTGCTGGGTTTTGTTGAAGCGGTGAATCTCGTCAATAAACAGGACGGTCCTTCTGCCTTCCTGCGCCAGTCGCCTTCTGGCATCCTCAATAGCTTTGCGTAGCTCGCCCACGCTGGAAGAAACGGCATTGACCCGTACAAAAGCAGCACTCGTCTGGTTGGCCATGATCTCCGCCAGTGTAGTTTTCCCAGTACCTGGCGGACCATAAAAAAGCAGAGAGACGAGGGTGTCGCTCTCCAGCAAACGCCGTAGCGGCTTGCCTTCGCCCACTAGGTGCGCTTGCCCGGCAAACCCCTCTAGACTCCCTGGCCGCAGAAGCAGTGCCAGCGGCCCGGCTTTTTTCAGCTCTTGCTCCTCCAGGTAAGAAAAAATATCCATACCTTCACTCCGTTTGCACAAGTCTGCGCCTCGCCTGCAGATAAAGGCCGCATTCCACCCGTTTCCTGTGCAACGCACACGCGAGCGCATACGGCTCATCTAGCGTCCCGTTTTGCAGCCAAGCTGCGGCATGGCAACCGCCTCCGCAGAAAAAGCGTGCAAAGCAGTCGCGACAGGGTTCCTTGTCCGCACTGTCCACCTCTTTAAACCTGGCCAGCACCTCCGGCCTGACGCCCGTGTCCAAGTGACCGGCACAAAAGCCTTCCACCCCGACAAACTGGTGACACGGATACAGACGGCCATCTGGCGTCACTGCCAGATACGCCGCTCCGGCACCACAGCCTTGGACACGTTTCCCCGCACACGGCCCCTGTATTAAGTCCAGCTCAAAATGAAAAAAGCGCACTGGGCGGCCATTCTGGTCCAATTGCCAAAGCATCTCCACTAGCCGCTCGTATTCCGCTTCCAGGAGTGTCAAGTCTGCAAGCTGTAGCGCCTCCGCTGATTCTGGGGTCAGCACCGCCGGCTCCAGCGAAAGACAGTCAAATCCTTCGTTAATCATCGCTAAAACATCCTCGGCAAAATCAAGGTTGTAGCGAGTATAAGTGCCGCGCAAGTAATAGTTATCCCCGCCGCGCCCGGCCACTAGCTCACGGCAATTGGCCAGCACCGCCCCAAAACTGCCGCTCCCGTCGGGCTGCCGGCGCATACGATCATGCACTCTCTGTCGTCCGTCAAGTGATAAGACAACGCTTAAGCCCTCCCGGTTCAGGTACTCCTGCACCTCCTGCGGGAGAGAGAGCGCGTTAGTCGTAACGGTAAACTTTAACTCCTTGCCGAACTCCCTAGCTCTGCCCCGCCCGTAAGCTACCGTCTCCCGCAGTACAGTAAAATTAAGTAGCGGCTC
>JAGXSQ010000168.1 GCA_018333395.1 Dethiobacter sp. | reverse complement strand
GAAAGTTTTGATAGACGCTAGCTGTAGAGACAGGAAAACCAGGGTTTGCCAAAACAACATAAAAATGAGGACACGTTGGCAGCGCAGTTACTATCTCGCCACGGCCAGTCCCCAGCGCAGTGCCGCCGGAAAGGCAAAACGGCACATCCGAACCCAACTTTGCCGCTAGCGCCGAAAGTTCTCCCTCTTTTGGAGACAGTCCCCATAAACGCACCAGTCCTCGCAACACGGCGGCGGCATTTGAGCTGCCGCCACCCAATCCTGCTGCCACAGGAATCCGCTTTTTAAGAGTAATGTGAACCCCGCTAGCCACTCCGTATTCAGCCTGAATCAAACTAGCCGCCTGCCAGGCCAAGTTTCCAGCGTCAACTGGAAGCCCCGCCAGATTACAATCCAGTGAAATCCCGTGACTTTTCTCGGATAAGGTTATGGCATCATAAAGAGAAAGGCTTTGCATGACCGTCCTAATCTCATGATAGCCATCCGGCCGCTTTCCCGCTACATCCAGAATTAAGTTAATTTTGGCATGTGCCTTTTCAATCACGATCATTTTATACCTGCACATCTTTAATATGGCAAACCGCAAGCGTAAGGGGCACGCCCCTTACAAACCCCAACGCATAGGATCATAGCTTCCCTGAACGATATAATTTCCTATGCTATTAAATAGATTCGCTGGACATCTGCCAATTCCTTCTACGGCAAAGAGCTGGGCAGGCCTACTTCCTGAGAAGAACCATGGCCCTGCGATAAAAGCAGTGCTGCATCGGCAACGGGCGGCACCACTTCTGCCAACACCTGTTCTAGTTTTTCATAAAAAACTACCACCAAATCACCCGGGCTCGCCATGGAGAGAGCCTCTCTGACGGCCAGTCGCTCTTCCCGTTGCACAAAGATGCTCTCCCTAGCCATTCCTGCTGCTAAGGCGCCGCGCAGCAAGAGCTTTTCTGCCTCTCCCGGCTGGCGGCCGCGCAAATCCTGGTCCTCTTTAATGATCAGATAGTCAAAGCGATGGCCTGCTGCTTCCCCCGCCAGCACGATTAGATCGTCACAGCGATCCCCCGGCACGCCCACCACTCCAATGACCCGATTAGCTTTCAATTTTCTCGCCAACTGCCCCAGTTTCAAAATTCCGTCCGCATTGTGACCATAATCAACCAGCACCCGGATACCACCCACATCATAGATGTTTGCTCTTCCCGGGTTGTCGCCAAGTGCGGTGGCAAACTCCCGCAGATACTGTCCTGCCTGCTTGGGTGCTAGGCCATAGGCCCATAACGCGGCTAACGCGGCCAACAGATTTTCCACCTGGTGAGTAGCCCTGCCCCCCAAAGTTACGGCAAAGTCACGAACTCGACCCATCAACGACACGCGCCCTCCTTTTGCGGCTAGGATAACACCCTGCCGCACTAAAACGGCTCTGCCTCCTTTGCTCAAATGGCGGTGCATTACCATGTTCCCTGCCTGCATGCTAAAATAAATAATCTCTGCCCAGCAGACTGCGGCAAAATCGTTTACATACCCATCATCAGCATTTAGGATTACTGTGCCGGAAGCATAGACTGCTTCTGCCACTAAACTCTTCACATGAACCAACTCGTCCATTGTTTCAATCCCGTCCTGACCCAGGTGGTCTTCCCGAAGATTACAGATCACAGCCACGTCTGCTCGGTCATAACCAAGGCCGCGGCGAATAATTCCGCCGCGGGCAGTTTCCAACACCGCCACGTCAATGGCAGTGTTTGCCAAAACAGTGCCGGCGCTGGCAGGACCGGTAAGATCGCCTTTTTGCACTAACTCAC
This sequence comes from Dethiobacter sp., assembly GCA_018333395.1. The sequence continues at coordinate 4,125 of JAGXSQ010000168.1, read as the reverse complement.
CATTAAAATATATTCCGTCAGTACAACAGAGCCCTGGGGAAAGCCCGTGGCGGCGCAGAGCAAAATCCAGCATCCGTGCCGTGGTAGTTTTGCCGTTCGTCCCGGTAACGCTAAACACAGGCACCCGGCAGGACGTGCCTGGGGGGAAAAGCAGTTCCACAATCTTCTGGCCCACATCACGTTTCTCCCCTTGGCTTGGAGAAAGGTGCATCCGCAAACCAGGCGCTGCATTAACTTCAATAATTGCACCGTGTTGATCTGCAGGTGTTGCGCTGATATCCTGCATAATCAGGTCAACCCCGGCAATCTCAAGACCAACTGCCAAAGCAGCGCGCACAGCAAGCTGCGCTTGGAGTGGATGAACTCTCTCGGTAACGTCGCTAGCCGTCCCACCGGTGGAAAGATTGTCATTTTTTCGCAGCCAGACCTGTTGTCCCGGCTTTGGCACACAAGTAAGCGATAATCCCTGTTTTGCGAGCAGCGCATAGGCGGTTGAATCCAGCTTAAGCTTGGTGAGCGGCTTTTCGTGCCCACAGCCACGCAGCGGATTGCTGTTCTCCTGGCGCACTAATTGGAAAACATTGTGTAGCCCATCCCCTAGCACATGGGCTGGGATGCGTTCTGCGGCGGCTGCCAACTCTCCGCCCACCACCAATACTCTATAGTGCCTGCCATAAATATGCTTCTCAACTAGGACGGTAGCGCTAATAGCGGCTGCAGCCGCGAAAGCCTGCTCAACTTCATGGTATGAGCAAATTTCCAGCGAAATCCCTTTGCCCTGATTCCCGTTATCCGGCTTTGCCACCACAGGGAAGCCCAACAGCCTTGCTGCTCGGCAGGCTTCTTTCTTGCTGCGAACCACCATACCGCGCGGCACAGGCAAGCCATGTTGTTCCAAAATATGCTTCGTTAATGGCTTATTACCGGCGACCTCTACGGCAATACAGCCTGTTCCCTCACTGATGCTGGCAAAAATTCTTTTCTGATATTTTCCGGTTCCAAGACGATAAAGACTGCTACCCTCTGCCAGTTGCTGAACGGGAATACCGCGCTTACGCGCCGCCTGCAAAATGGCTTCCGTACTCGGTCCCGGCAAAAAACGGAGAGCCGCCTTTCTAGCTTTGGCTACCATTTTAGTTAAATTGACTGTGTCACCATCCAGCGCAGCGGCAACTACACGTATAGCCGCCAGAGCCAGCCCCTCTACAGCTTGACGGCAGCGGTATTCACAGATAATTTCCGTTAAATCGTCATCCCTATTCATCGTCTTGCCATACTCCGCATCCATCCCAGCCATACTCTGCAGTTCCAGAAAAACATGCTCAATTACATGACCCAGATATGTGCCTTCCTCAAGGCGCTCCACGAAACCTCCGGGGTAGCGGCGAGAGCAGAAATGTTCCGCCAAGCGCGGCAGCATGGCAAGCAAGCGCTCTGTAAAAATACTTTCCGTTCGATATAATCTTCTCGCTCCCAAATCAAGAAGCATCTTCATAACAGGACGGTGACTGTAAATATTTCGCCCTGTAAAAAATTGGATCTCCCTGATGTTCATCTGCTATTTTCCTCCTTAACTTCGGGCAGAGAAACATTGCGTTTGTCCAAGTGAAAGCAGTACTGTTCCGCAAGGATGTGCAAACAAATATTTGTTAATGCCAGCGGTTGGCCGGGCTTTGACTCCGAAATATTTGAATGAGTTACCTTTCGACCGTCAATTATGGTCACAGTACCGGAGCCCACCACCTCGCACACCCCGTCTTCATCAATTACAAGCGCCGTATCCTCATCAATACCGGCACCGAGCATTTCAGGATTATAAGCTACTGCGGCAAGCAACCGTCCAATACGCCCCCGTTGGGCAAAGTGCTGGTCTATTACCACCTGGCGCAATAACCCTAGGCCTGGGGCCATCCGGATAATCTCCTTTTTTGGCGTAGCATCATCTACTCCTCCTACCAGCATTGTTTCGCTCATAACTGATGCGCCGGCGCTCGTTCCGGCCACTACTGCCCCTCGGTCGCGGGCGTGGCGAAGGACATCACCCAACCTGCTGCCACCAAGAATTCCTGTAATCCGCAGTTGATCACCGCCGGTAAAAAAAATCCCGCTGCAATCAGCAAAAACTTGCTTGAATTCACCATGATTAGCTTCCTTTCTGCTTGGAACAGCCAGGATCCGCACCTCATGAGCGCCAAAATCAGTAAAAATAGCGGCGTATTCTTCTCCGGCGCTCGGGTCTGTGCTGGCCGTTGACAAGATTAAAATCCTGGCCTCCCGCCCACCGCACAGCCTAAGAAAGCGGTGCAAAATTTTGCAGTCCCCTTCCTTATCTTCCGCGCCACCGATTACTACTAAGCTTCCTTGTTTTTGCCGGGTCACGATTAAGCACCTCCGGAGAAAATCCCACACTGATAGAATTGCCACTGCCTAGGCATCCTATGCTAAAGCATAGTCTTTTCCGTCTTTCAAAAAAAGCGCTTAACGCTTTAGGCGTCTTTCTTTTTGTAGATTATCTGAACCATATAGTCGGTTGTATAACCTTTCAGTATGAAGGAGCCGTGTGAATAGTGAGAGTAATAAAGCCTTGACAATAATATATACTAGAATATATACTAAAAATGAGGTGAATAGAAATGGAAACTGCAAAATTATTTGTTAACGGTCAGAGCCAGGCTGTCCGGTTACCGAAAGAATACCGTTTTTCGGGTAACGAAGTATATATTAAAAAAGTGGGTTATGCTGTTATGTTGTTTCCAAAAGAGCATTTATGGGAAACCTTTCTTAACGGTCTTAACAGCTTTACCGATGATTTCTTTGCAGGTGAACGTAATCAGGGTGTTCAAACGCCGAGAGAGACGTTATGAAATACATGCTGGATACAAATATTTGTGTGTATCTCATAAAGAAAAAAACAGAAAATGTGCTCATAAACCTCCATTCGAACATGGGCGACGGCGTTGCCATTTCTGCAATTACTTTTGCAGAACTCGTACATGGCGTAGAAGCAAGCGCATACCCGGGAAAAAACACACTTGCACTAAATCAATTTTTATCTATTGTGGACATATTGCCATTTGATGATGAAGCGGCTACAGAATACGGGAAAATTTGCGCAACGTTACGGCGACAAGGAACTCCGATTGGAGTTATGGATATGCTGATTGCAGCACATGCGAAAGCAAAAGGACTTATTATTGTCACTAATAATGTCCGTGAATTCGAGCGGATTGAGGGTCTTGTGCTCGAAAATTGGGTTAGCGCATGAAAGCCCGTCGGTTTAGCTTAGACTTAAACGAGGTACCTCATTTTGAAGTACCTCGTTTTTCGTTTCCGCTTCATCAAGTTTCCGTATTAAACCGTGCCTTTGTTAAAAGCTACTTGACTCTATTCCTCGTTACATAATACAGGCAGTTCCACCGTAAAAATAGAGCCTTTCCCAGGAGTGCTTTCCGCTGATAGTTTACCATGATGAGCTTCAATAAGCCGATAAGAAATTGCTAAACCTAGACCCGTCCCCTGCTCCTTTGTGGAAAAAAACGGATCAAAAATTTTCTTAATTTGACTTTCTTCCATGCCGCAGCCTGTGTCACTAAACCTAACTACCGCTTTTCCCTTCTCCTCGGAGGTAGAGATAGTCAGGTAGCCACCATTAGTCATCGCCTGAATAGCGTTCGTTGCCAAATTCAAGAAAACCTGTTTCATCTGCGCCTGGTCAACCTTGACAAGGGGCAGCTTTTTCGCATAATACTTGCGAATCTCCACATTTTCCAGCAAAGACTTACTCTCGATCAGTAAAAATATTTCTTCCAGCACTACATGCAAATCTGCTTCCCGAACTTTTGGTGCAGTCGGCTTTGTCAGCAGTAAAAATTCTTTAAGAATGGTATTAGCACGGTCAATCTCCTCAATCATCATGGCACAATATTCGGCCCCTTTGGTCTCATGCCTGAATTCCTTACTTAAAATCTGCAGAAATCCGCGCAGCGTTGTGATGGGGTTGCGAATTTCATGCGCAATACCGGCAGCCAGCTCTGCCACCAGAGAGAACTTTTCCATCTGTAAAAGCTCGTTCTCCAGTTCCCTTTTTTTTGTTTCATCCTGAAAAACACAGACTGCGCCACTAAG
>JAGXSQ010000167.1 GCA_018333395.1 Dethiobacter sp. | reverse complement strand
CTCCCCCGGAAACGGAGGTAGATCAATGGAAACAAAGGCCAAAAACACGGACACGGACTTGCGCGACGGCAACCTTGACGAGGAATTAGCAGGCATCCTGACCGCGATAAGCATCGTGTCCAAACGCCTCGCCAAGAAGCTGCTCGCGCTTCAGAAGCGGGACGAATCTGCCGGGAAAGGAGGTGTACCTGATGGGCAGGATGAGTGAATTCGACCTCTGCGTCGGCGAACTCCGGAACGCCGCGCAATCCTTGAACGCGGTGGCGGACAGCCTTACGGCGCTGTTCAGGGGAAGTGAGACTGAAACACCGACAGCACGACAGATGCCGCCCGTCCCGCCACAGCCCAAGCCTGTAACGTTGGAACAAGTGCGAGCCGTCCTTGCGGAAAAATCTCGCGATGGCCACACCGCGGAGGTTCGGGCGCTGCTCGAAAAGCACGGCGCGGCGAAGCTATCGGAGATTAACCCCGCCAAGTATGCTGCCTTGCTCGCGGAAGCGGAGGTACTGGGAAATGGGTAAGCACGCTCTGCTCTCGGCTTCCTCAAGCCATCGATGGATGTCGTGCCCGCCGTCTGCGCGGCTCTGTGAGCAATACGAGGACAGGGGCAGCAGCTACGCCGCCGAAGGTACGGACGCCCATACCCTTGGTGAGTTCAAGCTAAAGACCGCTCTCGGCATCAAGGCGAAAGACCCGACTGCTAACCTCTCTTATTACTCGGAGGAGATGGAGGAATGCGCCAACGGCTACGCCGCCTACATCCTCGAACTGGTGGAAACGGCAAAACAGACCTGCACAGATACCGTGGTGCTTGTCGAACAGCGGCTCGACTTCTCCAAATATGTGGAGGGCGGTTTTGGAACAGGCGACTGCGTAATCATCGCCGATGGGACGCTCCACATCGTGGACTACAAGCACGGTCAGGGCGTGTTGGTCGAAGTGACCGACAATCCGCAAATGAAGCTGTACGCCTTGGGCGCGCTGGAGTTGTTCGACGGCATCTACGACATCGACACGGTCAGCACGACGGTATATCAGCCCCGGCGCGACAACATCGCTACTCACACGGTTTTCAAGGAATCTCTCTATCAGTGGGCGGAGGAAGCGCTGAAACCCGCCGCCGAACTGGCCTACGCCGGGGAAGGAGAATTCCGTTGCGGCGATTGGTGTCAGTTCTGCAAGGCAAAGCACGACTGCCGCAAACGGGCGGAACGAAACCTCGAACTCGCAAAACATGAATTCAAGCTGCCGCCCCTTCTGGAGGACGATGAAATCGAATCCATCCTTAACAGGATAGACGATCTCGTATCGTGGGCTTCGGACATCAAGGACTATGCCCTGCAAACAGCACTCAGCGGTAAACATTGGAACGGCTGGAAACTGGTCGAGGGGCGTTCCAACCGCAGGTATACAAACGAGGAAGCGGTCGCTAATGCCGTCAGCGCGGCGGGCTTCGATCCTTACGAACACAAGGTGCTGAGCATCACCGCAATGGAAAAGACCCTCGGCAAGGCAAGATTCGCCGAATTGATCGGCAGTCTGGTCGAGAAGCCCCAAGGCAAGCCGACGCTCGTGCCAGCGAGTGATAAACGTCCGGCAATGAACACGGCAAAACAAGATTTTAATGATAATGAGGAGGAAAATTCCAATGGCTAACCAGGCAAACAACGTAAATAAGCAGGCTTCCAACCCTATGAAGGTCATCACGGGCCCCGATACCCGCTGGTCTTACGCCAACGTGTGGGAAGCAAAATCCATTAACGGCGGCACACCGAAGTTCTCGGTATCACTCATCATCCCGAAGTCCGATACCAAGACAGTCGCTAGAATCAAGGCAGCGATTGAAGCGGCCTACCGCGAGGGCGAAGCGAAACTGAAGGGCAACGGCAAGTCCATACCGCCCCTTTCGACTATCAAGACACCTCTGCGTGATGGTGATACTGAACGCCCCGACGACCCCGCCTACGCCAACGCTTACTTCATCAACGCCAACAGCGCGACCGCGCCGGGCGTGGTGGACGCCGACCGTCAGGAAATCCTGAACCGCTCCGAAGTATACAGCGGCGTATACGGCAGGGCGAGTGTGAACTTCTACGCTTTCAACTCAAACGGCAACAAGGGCATCGCCTGCGGACTGAACAACCTGCAGAAAATCCACGACGGCGAACCGCTCGGCGGCAAATCCCGCGCGGAGGACGACTTCGCCACCTATGACGAAGAGGACTTCCTCGGCTAAACAGTAGGAACACGAATCAGCGGAGGGCGGCGGGGAAACTTGCCGTCTTTCTGCGTTAGGAGGTAGGTGGTTATGGCAGTTATAGATATGGTCGGTCAGAAAATCAATAGCACCATCCATTTGGATTTAGAAACGTATAGCAGCGTAGACCTCACAAAAAGCGGCCTATATCGTTATTGTGAGTCGAATGATTTTGAAATACTGCTTCTGTCTTATGGTTTCGACAGAGGTGACATTCAGACGGTTGACCTCGCAAGTGGCGAAAAAGTGCCGCAGTGCGTAATTGATGCGGTATTGGATGAACATGTTTTAGTCTGGGCCTACAACAGCGCCTTTGAACGCATATGCCTGTCACGCTATCTGTCGGATATGGGCATAAACCTTGACCCTTTCGCTGACAATCACCACTCCGCCGCTGTCCTCAGCAAGGCGAAGTACCTGAACCCCAAATCGTGGCGCTGCGCGATGGTATGGTCGGCGTACATGGGATTGCCGCTCTCACTCGAAAGCGCGGGCACGGTGCTGGGGCTAGAAAAACAGAAGCTGACCAAAGGCAAGGAGCTCATCCGATATTTCTGCTCACCCTGCAAGCCAACCGCCGCCAATGGGCAGCGAACACGCAATCTTCCAGAACACGCCCCCGACAAGTGGGCAGCGTTCAAGGCATACAACCGCCGCGATGTGGAAGCGGAACTGTCTATTCAAGAGCGGCTCGCCAAGTTCCCTGTACCGGACGGCGTTTGGGACGAATACGCCCTCGACCAGGAAATAAACGACCGTGGCGTGGCTTTGGATATGACGCTCGTCAAGAGCGCCATCAAAGCGGATTCCCTTTCCCGCACCGAATTGACCCGGCTGATGAAAGAACTAACCGACCTTGATAACCCAAACTCCGTGCGGCAGATGAAGCAGTGGCTCGCCGACAACGGCATGGAGACAGACACCCTCGGCAAAAAGGCGGTCACGGAACTGCTCAAGGACGCGCCGGAGCCGCTCGGTAAAGTGCTGGCGCTCCGTCAGCAGCTTGCTAAATCATCTGTTAAGAAGTATCAAACTATGCAAAATTGCGTTTGTGCCGATGGCCGGGCAAGGGGAATGTTCCAATTCTACGGCGCGAACCGAACCGGTAGATGGGCGGGGCGGCTCATACAAATGCAAAACCTCCCGCAGAACCACTTGCCAGACCTCGAACAAGCGCGGAGCCTTGTCAGAAACGGAAACTTCGCCGCCCTTGAACTGCTCTACGACAACATTCCCGATGTCCTTTCCCAATTAATCCGCACGGCGTTTGTGCCGATGGACGCCCACAAGCTGATCGTTACAGACTTTTCGGCTATTGAAGCCCGCGTCATCGCTTGGCTCTCTGGGGAGCGGTGGCGAAACGAGGTGTTCGCCACCCACGGCAAAATCTACGAAGCGTCGGCAAGCCAGATGTTTAATGTGCCGCTTGAGGCTGTCACTAAGGGTAGTCCACTCAGGCAGAAGGGCAAAATCGCCGAACTCGCGCTTGGATACGGCGGCTCGGTCGGCGCGCTCAAAGCGATGGGCGCGCTTGAGATGGGCTTGTCGGAGGACGAACTGCAACCCCTCGTCACGGCTTGGCGGGCATCCAACCCGAACATCGTGCGGTTCTGGTGGGACGTTGACCGCGCCGCCATGACGGCGGTCAGGGACAGGACGGTTACCGAGACCCACGGCATCCGCTTCGGTTATCAGAGCGGGATGCTGTTCATCACGCTCCCATCAGGCAGACGGCTCTGCTACGTCAAGCCCCGCATCGGTACAAACCGGTTCGGCTCGGACTGCGTGACCTACGAGGGCGTCGGCGGCACAAAGAAATGGGAACGGATCGAAAGCTACGGCCCCAAGTTCGTTGAGAATATTGTACAGGCGACGAGCCGCGATATCCTTGCTTACGCCATGCAGACGCTTCGCCATTGCTCCATCGTGATGCACGTCCACGATGAAGTCGTAATCGAAGCCGATCCGAGGATGTCCACTAAGGTTCTCTGCCAGCAAATGAACCAGACGCCGCCATGGGCGAAGGGTCTCCTGCTCCTTGCCGATGGTTTCGATTGCCCATTTTATAAAAAAGATTAACGCTTCGGTTGCCAAGCCGCCCCTCATTGTCCTGTGGATGGTGAGGGGTTCTAAACCTCTCGAAAATACATTTTCAGGAGGTTTAAGATGAATGAATTACAGGTGTTCTCCTATGAAGGGAACGAAATTCGAACTGTCTGGAAAGGCGGGGAAACTTGGTGGGTGCTGAAAGATGTTTGGGATGCGCCAGAAGCAGGAGAAACTGAGTGGCATGGATTCGTGTATGCTGTTGAGCTTGGAGATTCAATCAAAATAGGTCACACCACCAGATTGAGGCAGAGACTAAAATCAATAGCTGGTTATGCACAAAATTACTCTAACACAAAAGTTGGCAACGTTGCATTTAGTGTATCTCACACCAACCATAAGGAAAACGAGAAAATTTTGCACGATTCTTTTTCCGAATACCGCACCAATAAGGGTGAGTTGTTTGGCTTATCTTTAAATGAATTTTTCGACCGCATACCACTCCTGGCCTTTAAGGATGAGAGCAAGGAAAAACAGGGTAAGGCAGATGTTTTTTTCCAACGCATGAAGGCATTTGTATCAGGATGCAATTTATGAATAATAC
>JAGXSQ010000166.1 GCA_018333395.1 Dethiobacter sp. | reverse complement strand
TTGCCGGTATCAGTCAAAGTTACGGTGCGCTTAAAGAAACCACCTTCTTTTAGGTAACCGTTGCGAATCAGCTTGGAAAGGATGGCTGAGATTTTCAGGGAAGTGTATTCTCCACTACCGATTATCTGTGGCAAAAGTGCAGCATCTTTAGCACTAACCCGCATAATCCTCAGACTATCCAGGGACAGGTTGTCTTCAAACAGGCTCTTTTCTTCTGCACTTAACTCAGGCAGAGCGGCATAGCCGCGTGCACTGATATTAAAGGTATAGAACCCCGAGCCGGTCATAGACTGACGGATGATATACCCACCGCGGTCCAGCCTCTCAATATACGGGGCCAAGGCACCTGCATCCAGTCCTAAGACATCCAGCAGTTCGGAAGTGGTTTCGTATCCCGATTGAATAAGTATCAGGACTTCGATTTCTTCTTTCTGTAAGGTAATGGCTTCCCTGTTGGTATCACTGGGGACTCTTTCCCAAGTTGGGTTACCATAGTATTTAGGCTTCGTGACATAGGTAATGATGACCGCTGGGATGATTGCCGCTATAAAACCGGCAATTCCTACATGCGCATACTGGGAAATGACAAATACTTTCATTAGTTCAAGTAGCGTTAAGATAAACATAGTTGCCATACTGATAATAGCCGACCACAGGGCGGCCGGAGCAGTAAATCGTCTCCAGATAATACCGAGAAGAACCAAAAGTGACGGGGGGCCAAGCCAGGAAGTAGCGAAGGCAAAAAGATAGATTGGCCCGCCGGGGAAAAAGCAGAGGAGCCAGACTAAAACACCCAAGATCAAAAGAATAATTTTGGACGGCATAACCAGTTCATGAGGTTTGGCCTGCGGGCGGATGTACTTCTGGTAAATATCGCGCACCGCCACTGAGCTGGCACCGATATGCGCGGTGGTTGACGTGGATACACCTGCCGCCATGGATGCCAACAGCAGATACGCCGCGATGAACACAGGCAGTTCTTTTAAAAACACACCATATGCGGCTACGGCCGGAACCGTACCTACTGGCGCAAAAAGATCCGGATTGGCCGCTCCTACAAAGGAACCAATCAGTGTCAGGGGAATATAGAACACGATACAGAGTAAAACTCCCCCCCAGAAGTAGGACAGCTTTGCTGCTCTCTCACTTCTGCAGGTTGCCGCCCTCAGCCAGTAGTAATTGTTGCCCCAGACCAGGAAAGCGGCAAACAGGAAGACAGAGGTCAGCAAGCTGGGGTGTCTCAGGCTGAAAACAGGCAGTGACATTCCCGTCAGTCCCGTTGCCATAAACCCGGCCTGGCTTGGCCAGCTGGCCTGAAGCCAGCTGAAGTCCCCGTAATAGTTGAAAAACGAGAAGACAATCAACGGAACTGCAATAAGCCCCACCACTAGCTGCAGGAAGTCTGTAAAAGTGATCGCCCAGAAACCTCCCAGGTAGGAGAAGAGCAGGAACACGAAAAAGATCACGGATATGGTGGCAAACATGGGCCATCCCGTAAACCCGGCAACCACACCGGTCATGGAAACCACGTTGTTGGCCATGATCCCGGTGAGCCCTAAAATGGTCCCGATGGTGATCACAAACCTGACCTTACTGTTGTAGCGAAGCTCCAGCCATTCCGGCAGCGTTTGCGCACCGCATCTGCGCACAAACTTGGTAAAAAAGAGACCGTAACAGCTCAGTCCGCCAATGGAAAAAATAACTCCAAGCACTAAGAATGATCCCCAAAAACCATAAAGAATTGCAAATGCCGGACTTAAGGCGATACTGGTACCGGCAAAGCCGATGGCTGCAACACCGAAGATATTCAGAGCCAGGCTGATTTCTCGTCCCGCCAAGATGAAGTCCGAAGAGTCCTGAATCCATTTCCTGGTGACCCATCCGGCTGCGATCAATAGGGCTCCGAAGACTGCAGTTATGATTAAAAATACAACACTGATAGACATTGTTTTACCTCCCTTTAAATAATGTTGTTACCCATGAGCCGTAATGTTGACCGCCTTATTCTATGGCCTACACCTCCTGTGTTTTTATATGACACCATTTGTTTCCTTCTGCTCTAGTCCCAGTATCTTTCTCGCCTCATTGGGAGTGGCAATCTCCCGCCCGAACTCCCTGCCGGCTCGCGCCGCCCTCTCCACAAGCTGGGCATTTGACTCCGCCAGCACACCCTTTGAGTAATAAATGTTATCTTCCATCCCCACCCGCACATGGCCACCCAAGGCGATGGTGGTGTAAAGGATCGGCATATGCGTGGAACCAATGCCAAATGCCGACCATTTTGCGTTCTTAGGCAGTAGATTTTTCATGAAAACCAGGTTTTCAATCTCTGCAACCGTGCCACCGGGTGCACCCAGACAAAGCTGAAAGTAAGGGGGCTTCAAGATGTATCCTTTCTGGATGTAGTAAAGAGCGTTGTACACCATCCCTGTGTCAAAACATTCAATCTCGGGCTTAATATCGTTTTCAATCATGACCTGGCCAAGCTTCTCCAAAAACTGCGGCGTGTTCAAAAAGACCCCGATATGCATCCAGTTCATGGAACCGCAATCATAAGAGGCCAGTTCCGGCTTAATCTCTATCAGGTGTTCATACCTTCTTTCGTCAGAGGCTCCCAGTTCGCCCGATGTGGTCAGGTTAAGAATTAGATTGCATTTTTCCCTGATCAGAGATGTCGTCTGAGAAAATCGCTCTTTATCCATCGTTCCGGCACCGTATTCATCCCTCATGTGTAGGTGGACGACCGAGGCACCCGCATTCCAGCACCGGTAGGCATCCTCTGCAATCTCCTCCGGGGTCATGGGTATATTCGGATTGTGTTGTTTTGTGGGCCATGCTCCCGTCAAAGCAGCAGAAATGATCATTTTTTCCATAAACTTTCCTCCCCTTTATTCAAAAATGGCCACTGGCCTACACCAGCCGGCCGTTCCTCCTTTAAGCTTCACCGGAAACACCGCCACTTTAAATCCATACGGGGGCAACTCGCGCAGATTGGCCAGTTTTTCAATATGGCAATACTCATATTCTTTGCCAACCAGGTGCCCCTCCCAAATCACCGATTTGTCCCCAGTTTCCCTGTACTTTTCTACCGCCTTGTAAAATGGGACATCCCAGCCCCAAGCATCTATCCCCATCACCCTGATGCCTTGGCCGCACAGGTACCTGGTGGCGGCAGCCGACATCCCCGGGTGAATGTAAAAATATTTTTCATCATAGAGATGCTTGTCCGCATCAGTCCGGATCAGCACAATATCTCCCGGTTTCAGCGTGTAATTAATGCGCTCCAATTCATTTTTAATATCTTCCTCAGTAATCGAATAACCAGGTTCCTTTTCATGATAGTCCAGAACCACCCCATTTCCGTAGCACCACTCAAGGGGAATCTCATCAATAGCCCTAGCCGGTTTCCCTTCCGCAGTAGGTGCATAATGAATCGGTGCATCCAAATGGGTTCCGGTATGTTCCCCAAGATTTACTGATCCGTTCGCCCACAAGAGTCCGTCCGGAAAATCATCCACGTTCAGGTTAAAAAACATCGCAGCCTGTTCCGCACCCTCCCTGTGATAGATCCTCTTAAATTCAACTTTTTCCGGCTCACATACCTCCGGATCCGTTAATATGGCTAAATCTACAATTCTGACCATGCTTTTACTCCTCTCGGGTTAAAATTCTTTGTTTACTAGGTACGGACCATGACCGGTCAGCACATATTGCGGGTCTTTAAACATACTCCGGATTTTATAAACAGATCTGTACCAGGCATAATGGTCGTATACCAGGCTCGAATGTGCAATTTCACACCATTCCTTCGGAGCCGGTGTAACCTTGATTACCGCCCCGTCCATCAACTCCATCTCCTCCAGATAGCCGTAGGCAATATGCCTGATATGTACCGTATCCCCCGCAATTAGATATTTTGCTCCGTATTCCGCCTCCACAACGATACACTGACTGCCCGCTGTATGTCCGGGTGTGAGCATCAAATAGAGCCCCCGCATATACTCAACATCACCCACAACCCGCTCACATCGCATATTCCTTAAAACTTCAATCACCGACTGGTCATAATCCCCCCGTATCCTCATGGACGGCAGCGGGTCCAACAGCTCAATCCATTCATCATACTGAAAAACATGCCTGGCTTTAGGAAAAAAGGTGGCAATTCCCAACATGATCATTATGCAAATGCGTGTAGATCACCGTATCAATATCATTTAGCGATACGTTGATTCGCTTAAACGCATTAAAGATTAAGTGCTCTCCTCCTTCTGCATACATCCCTGCCCAAGCCTTTCCATTTACGATATATCGGCAATTGATGCCGTTATCAATTAAAACCCTGTCCTTCCCGTTGGTCAGATAAAACCCCAAGTAAAGAAACTTGATCATTAACTCAGCATCCAGCCCCGTAGTCAGCAAATGCTTCGGCACCTCAATCCAGCCAAACATCAAAGGTATAATCTTCCATGCCATCATATTTCACCTTCATACAGTTCATTTTTAGTGATTTATGTTGCAAATAACATGCCATAATTCCAAAATAAAAAAGCGCATTGTTTATCGCGCCTTCAAACTATTCGCCCTTTCTGAATCATTTCGCAAATTGTATACTTATGTTTGCACTTACTGTGTTTCAACCACCAACTACTACTAAATAATACTCAACATCCTAGAATAGTGTAAACTTTTATGTGCGTGCACATTTGTTAACACTCCACAATCGCGTAATCCCTAAGCTTTCTGTATAGTAGTGTCCGCGAAATTCCCAGCAGCTTCGCCGCCTGAGTTTTGTTAAACCCGCTGCTCTTTAGCGCCTCGATAATAATTTCTTTTTCAAAAGCCTTTTTCATTTCTTTGATGACGAAACAGTTCATTACTTTCCTCCCTCGTCTGCTCAAACCCTTGTGATCAAAGTAATCCTTGAAATATACCCACCCTAGCACACCGCTGAACCCCATATTCATAGCTCTTTCCACCACATTCTGCAGCTCCCTGATATTCCCCGGCCAGCTATACTCCTGTAGCCTCGATACAACCTCTTCCGTTACCCCTTCCACACTCATGCCCAGCTGAAAATTCAGCCTGTAGATCAGATTGTCTACAATATTGGGAATATCCTCCTTTCGTTCCCGTAAAGGCGGAATCATAATATTAATTACATTCAACCGATAATATAGATCGCTCCTGAACTTGTTCTCCTTCACCAGTTTCTCGAGAGGCACATTAGTCGCCACAATAAAGCGGACATCCAGTGGTATGCTTTTACAGCCTCCGACCTTTTCAATCTCTTTCTCCTGCAACACCCTAAGAAGCTTCGGCTGCAAAGGCATCGACAGCTGGTTGATTTCGTCCAGGAAAAAGCTGCCTCCCTGCGCATATTCCAGCTTCCCCTTGCTTCCGCCCCTCTTCGCCCCGGTAAAAGCACCTTCTTCGTAACCAAAAAACTCTGCTTCCAGTAACTCCGGTGGAATCGCCGCGCAGTTTATCTTGATCAAAGGATTTGCAGACCTCGTACTTAAATCATGAATAGCATGGACTACCAGCTCTTTCCCGCTCCCGGTCTCCCCCTCAATAAGCACAGTTGACAGAGATCTGGCCGCCTTCCGGATCTGTTCCTTCATTTTTTGTATCATGGTGCTTTCCCCAATAATATTATCCAAAGAGTACTTAGCACCGCGCATTTTTTTCAGTTCCTTCTTGTAAAGGTCAATCTCGTTGGCCATTTTGTTGACAATGTCCGAAAAGTTCATGGCCATCTCAATATTATTGATAATCACATGGATAAACCCAGCCACAATCTCGTCCTTGCGATAAATCGGTATATAATTGCTAAACGCCTTCACATTATCCTCGCCCCTGACTGGCGTAGGATTGCCGAAAAACCTCTTCCCGGTTTTTAATGCATCCCCAATCTTAGTAAAAGGCATCACATCCTTAACGAATTTCCCTTTCACATCGTCCAAACTCATATTCATATACTTTTTCCAGCTCTCATTTACATAAACATAGCGGCCGTCCTTATCTGTAATTACCACACCGTCAAGTTGATCCACAATCAGCTTGTAAATATCC
>JAGXSQ010000165.1 GCA_018333395.1 Dethiobacter sp. | reverse complement strand
CCCGCCCAAGCAGATGGTAAATGCTATTTTCAGAGTAGGTCTCTGGCGGAAGGGCGGCAAGCCGGTTCAATTCGATTCCTTAGCGAGGTAGCTTGCTAGCTGCCTTTTTTTCGGTTATAATGTATTAGCAGTGCGCCTGTAGCTCAGGGGATAGAGCGACGGATTCCTAATCCGCAGGTCACAGGTTCAATTCCTGTCAGGCGCACCATGAACAAATGTGCTAGAACCGCCCATTATATAAGGATTTTGGGCAGTTCTTTTTTTTTGCCCGTGTGTGTTTTTTTATTTGGTTTTTGCTGTGTGTTGCCATTTTGTTGCCATTCTGTTGCCATATTCCCTGATACATAACGGACGAATTGGGGTTAAGAAGACTCCAGAATCGTCCTGAATCTTACTGCAGTCTCTTGGTCGATGTTTGGAATTACATGCGCATAAACATCTACAGTAAATGCTGTTTTTGAATGACCCAAGCGTGCTGATACATATTTTGGTGATTCTGCAGCGGCCAGTAGAAGAGTCGCATGCGTGTGTCTTAGGCTACGGAAGGAAACGTTGAGAGACAGATTCTTTGCAGTCCTGCTGAAATTACTGCTTACTGTAAAAGGGGACATGGGCGTGCCATCAGGCTTTGCACAGACAAGACCTTCATCATTATATAGGTTGGCAAAAATATCTTTTTCTTTCTGCTGTTCCTGAAAGTGATTTCTTAGAACAACGATGTCTTCCTCAGTAATACTAATGGACCTTTTTGAGGACTTAGATTTTGGGCTACAGAAATGATAAGCACCACTTTTGTCAATGTGCAAACCTCGGGACACTCTTATTGATTTGCAAGTAAAATCAATATCGCTCCACCTGATAGCGAGTGTTTCAGACAATCTCATTCCTGTAACGGCAGCAAGATAGACGGGCACATAGAGTCGAGTTCTGTTTACACGTAAATGCTCTAGGAGGGCTATTAGCTCTTTCGCATGGAGAAAGCGAGCTTCATAGTCCCCTACTCTTGGAGGTGGTACATTTGATATAGGATTACTTGCGATAGTGCCGTTTGCCAAAGCAAGGTCTAATGCTCCACTGAGAACAATGCGGTGTTGGCGCACAGTTGTTCCAGACAACCCACCCATGCCGTCAAATCGACCTTCTTCTAAGGCAAATGCCATATAATCCTGTATCATAGATTGTGTAAGGTCCTGAATATGAACATCTCCAAGAGCAGGAATCAGGTGTTGAACAGCTATTCTTTCATAACGTTCCCATGTTCTGATTCTAATTTCACTGCGTTTTACATTTAGATACTGCTTCAACTGCTCGGCCACAGTGATAGATGGTTTTTGGGCTGTTTTGTTTTCTTCTTTGCCTTCAATGAGGGAGTCTTCAAGTTTTTTTGCAATTGCCTCTGCTTCTTTGCGTGTAGGTGCAGACTTGCAAAGGCGTTCTCTCTTGCCTGTAATATGGTTGCGCCCAAGTTCAATCGTCACCAAATAGTTATGCTTTGAGACATTACCGTCTACCCCCTTTTTAAGGATTCTTTTTCTGATTTTTGCTCTTTTCATTTGCATCCTACCTTCTTTTCCTGAGCGAGAGGAATAGAGGTGTTATAAACTTCTATTTTCGCAGGACTAAATCCTTTAGGCCATTCGACTAACGTTTCAATATACAGATTAAGATATTTTATTGGAACCATGACGCGCTTACCAAGGCGCACCACGGGGATTTGGCTTTGTTCAATTAATTCATAAGTAAAGGTTTTTCCTAAACCTAGTCTTTTTGCGGTTTCAGGAACAGTAATCAAAGTCATGTTTTGCATTTCCATCCTAAATTCCATCTCCTAAATAGTTTAGTTTTAAGTGTTTGATAAATTACTTGGGTCATCTTAAAGAAAAAAGAGTAAATTAAACGCCTTCTCAATCTATAAAAAAATCCTTGGGGACATAATTTTAAGTAATCAATCATCAACCAAGTTTATTAATTTTTTTTCTATAGAATCATATCCCCAAAAATATTAAGTTAAGTAAAGTAAAAACAGGACTAAATCCTTTAGGCTATGCGATTAACGTTTCAATATACAGATTAAGATGTTTGACTGGGATTAGGACGCGCTTACCTAAGCGCACCACGGGGAGTTGACCTTGTCCAATTAATTCATAAGTAAAGGTTTTTCCTAAACCTAGTAGTTTTGCGGCTTCAGGAACATTAATCAAAATCTTATCTTGCATTTCCATTCTATTCATCTCCTAAATATTTTAGTTTTAAGTGTTGATAAACTACCGTGGGTTATCTTTAAGACAAAAGAGTAAACTAGACTCCTTCTTAATCTTTAAAAAATCCTAAGTGACATAATTTAAAGCAAGCAATCATTAGTCAAGTTAATTAATTTTTCTGATGGAATCACCTCCTCAAAAACATTTTAGAAACTGGTAGATATCACTACTCCTGAAAAAGCGTAATTCGCCATTTCAAAAATTGATAAATTCTCTGCTTGCAAATGGTATTGTACTGCCTGAAAAAACAGGATGTCAAATTTCACTAAATTACTGTAATTAATTACTTTTATTTAAGTGAGTTGGCAGTAGTAAAAACAGGCAGCAGTTTGTCATTTCAAAAATTGATAAATTCTCTGCTTGCAAATAGTATTGTACTGCCTGAAAAAACAGGATGTCAAATTTCACTAAATTACTATAATTATTTGTTCTTTAGATGGAGAAGGGTCGTCTTTATGATTATCCTCCACTATAATCAAGAACCCTTATTCCGTCTGCCTTTTTGTTTGGGGGGATTTTGGCTTACAGATAACACCATCCGAAAAAAATGAGTAAAGTGGCAAGAACCCTTATTTCGTCTGTTCTTATGGGTTTTAGGGATTTTGGCGTACTGATATAAATAGTGGGAAAGACAGAAACCCAATAAGCATAGCACTTTATAACAGCATTAAACCGACCAAGCGAAAAGCCTGCCGGTTAAGGATATTTACATAAGTGTTGAAAACTATTTGAAAAAAACTGTTGTAAATGATAAAAAATTTTTAAAAAT
>JAGXSQ010000164.1 GCA_018333395.1 Dethiobacter sp. | reverse complement strand
CATCGCCTGCCCTCTTTTTTATACACCGCAGATAAAGACAGTTCCACGATAAAGGGCGAAGCTCCTGCTCATTTGCGAGGAAACCTGTCCTTTTGAAGGGTTCCGGGTCATTTGTTAAGAATAATAGCACAACAGAAAAATATAGTGAAGAAAAGGTAGGAGGCAGTTCGTTTGCAAGAGCAAAATGCTTTTTTGGGCGGGACAGCGGACTATATTGCTTCGGAAGAACTGCAGAACAGTGTGAACGTGGCGGTGTCGCTGGGAAGACCTTTGCTGATCAAAGGTGAACCGGAAACGGGTAAAACCATGCTGGCCCGCAGCATTTAACATGATCCGCGAAGTCTTCCCCATGTTTGAGCTTACCGTGGAAGGACTGGAAAAGGCAGCGAAAAAAATGCAAGTGCGGAAGTAGTGAGGGCGGGGATAGACATGCAATAAACTCCATTACCCTATTATTTATGTCCTGCTTGTTTTTTAGACTATCATCAAGCCAAACTTTTGGAGAACGGAGACCAGATGATATTTCTGACAGGGATTCTGTTTGTGGCTGGGCTGGCGCTGCTCGTTGCCGGCGCAGAGCTGCTGGTGCGCGGCGCGGTGCGCCTGGCGGCCCGGGCAGGGATTTCGCCGCTTGTCATTGGCCTGACGGTGGTTGCTTTTGGAACCAGTGCGCCCGAACTGTCGATTAATGTCCAATCAGCGTTGGCGGGGCAGCCCGACATCGCGATTGGCAATGTGGTCGGCAGCAATATTGCCAATCTCCTGTTAATTCTTGGTGTCTCTGCCGTCGTCGCTCCGTTGATGGTAAAAAAGCAGGTGCTGCAACAGGATGTGCAAATTATGATTGTCGCTTCAATTACGACATTCTTGTTTGCTCTGGATGGCCATATTAGTACTTTTGAAGGCTTCAGCCTGTTCTGCCCGCTGCTCTTTTACATTTGGTTTCTGATTCGCCGGAGCCGTAAGAAAAGCCGTGGGGTGGAACAAGGATATGAACAGGAAGATGCCCCTCGCAAACAGAAACGCTTGCGCGACTGGCTATTGAACATCACACTGGTGGTGACGGGACTGGGATTGCTGGTGTTGGGCGCGCGCTGGATTGTCGAAAGTGCGTCGGAAGTTGCCCGCTGGCTGCATGTTAGCGAATTGGTCATCGGCCTGACGGTTGTGGCGGTTGGCACATCCCTGCCTGAGCTGGCGACCTCGGTCGTAGCAGTCTTCAAGGGTGAACGTGAAATTGCAGTTGGCAATGTGGTGGGGAGCAATATCTTCAACCTGCTGTTGGTACTGGGTTTGGGCGCCATTATCGCTCCGCTTGGGCTGCCCGTTTCTCCGGCGGCCATCAGTTTCGATTTCCCGGTCATGATTGCCGTTGCGTTGACTTCTTTCCCTATCTTGTTTGTCGGCGGGCAGATTTTTCGCTGGGAAGGCTTCCTGTTGATTGGCCACTATCTGATTTACATAACCTACCACGTTTTGGCTGCGGCCAGTCACTCCGCTTTGCCGATGTTTAATAGTGCGGTGCTGCATTTTGTATTGCCCCTGACGGCGCTTTCACTGGTCATTTCGTTTTGGTATCAACTCCGCGTGTACCGGCGGCACCAGCGGCACGGCCGGTACCGCCGGTAAGGAAGTGATCTAGCAGATGATGCTAACCCTAAGCGTTACCCCGGGGTAATTCATGATTGACATATGCTGGAACTTGCCTTATAGCCTGACTTTTGCAGCAACCGTTACGAATAAAAGCCGTCGAAGCCCCATATATTAAGCCCTCGGCGGCTTTTTAAGGCAAAAAGGTACGTTCCCACTGCCTTTTGAGGATTGCAACCTTTGCATCAAGGACCGCCCATCGCAGGCTAGATTTGGAAAAGAGAATAATCCTATTTGTGGGAAGGCTTTCGTCTCAGAAGAGACGGGGGTCTTTTTTCTTTGCAGGTTTTTCCTCATAGAAATCCTCAATACGGCGTGGTATTTGTATTACGATTATGTATTGGTAAACAGATGATAAAATTGGTATCATCTGAGCTAGCAGTTTAGAAAGAAGGGCTAATATGCAGCAAGAAGGTAAAATAATCCTGCTCTGCCACTGCCTGCTGAACGCCAACAGCAAAATCAGGGGCGGGGTTCGCTACGGGCCCGTCTTCAAGCCGGTGGTCGAATTCTTACTGAATTACGATGTGGGATTGCTACAGCTACCCTGCCCCGAACATTCATTCTGCGGCAGCGCCCGCTGGGGGCAATCGAAGGATCAGTATGATAATCCTTTTTTCCGCGATCACTGCCGCTACATCATGCAACCAATAGTGAACCAGCTTTGCGATTATGTCGCTCATGGATATGTCCTGCCTGCGGTTTTGGGGATAAAGGGAAGTCCGTCCTGCGGCGTGGAACATACATTTCGGGCCGGGTGGGGAGGTGAGTTTGGAACAAGCGGCGCCTCTCTACCGCAGGGATACCTTGCCAGCGAAGCGGGCATCTTCATTGAGGTATTCCAGCAAATGCTGCAGGAGGGAGGGCTAAAGACAAAGTTTATTGAAGTGGACGAGGGAAATGCGGACTTTGCACTGGAGAGATTAAAGAATTTATTGGCTTAATACTTTACTTTGAGGTGATTATTTTTGGACAAGCGTTTGAAGATTGCCATTATCGTAGTGGGTATCGGCATTAATATTGTGGGAGGCACGCTGGCATCGGCGATCAAAATACCATTGTTTCTTGATACGATAGGTACCATGCTGGCTGCGGTCCTGCTAGGTCCCTGGCTGGGGGCTTTAACCGGGGTGCTCAGCAACGTTTTCCAGGGTATCGTGGGTAATCCAACCACCATTCCCTTCGGTATTGTGAACGGTGTTATCGGTCTAATCGTTGGCTTTATCGCTCTAAAAAGAGGGTTTGAGGATTATGTAACGCCTCTGCTCGTTGGGATAATCCTGGCGTTTGCAGCCCCCCTGGTAGGCACTCCCATTGCCGTTTATGTGTTCGGCGGGCTCACCGGGGGCGGGGTGGATATTCTTTATGGAATCCTGCTGAGAAGCTCTGAAAGAATTTTTGCCAGCGCTTTTTTGGCCCGCATCCCTACCAATTTTGTTGACAAAGCCCTTTCCGCTTACCTGGTCATGTTCATTGTCCGGAGCCTGCCGGCCCAATGGAAGATGTTTACGGAGAGCAAAAAAAATAAACAAACACCACAAGCATGACAACAGGCATTGATGAACATGGAACCATGGAGGGTTTGTATAGGGCCAACACAAAAGATTACTGGCGCCGCGTTCCGGTAAAAACAAAGTTCCTCTCCGTAGTGCTGCTGCTGCTGGGGCTCATCTTGTCGGCAAACTTTTATGTCCTGCTTGTGAATACGTTTATCTTACAGGCTGGAGCCTTGCTGGCAGGTCCGAGGGATATTTTGCTAAGGCGCATCAAGCCTTTTGTCTTTTTTTCTTTTTATATCGTTTTCTTTCACAGCCTGCTCAACCCGGCCAATATCACAACCTGGTACTGGTTTGGTTTCGAGGGTTTTCTTTATGGTAGCACCGTAGCGCTGCGCCTTTTGGGCATTGTTGTCCTGGCGCAGCTTTTCCTTGTGAGCACCCCTCTGGGAGAAGTGTTCCGTTACTTCAGCAGCTGGCACAAAGATATTGGGCTGATCATGCTTCTCCTGCTTGGTTTTCTGCCGGTCTTAAAAGAAGAGATGGCAACTACCATGCAGGCCCAGCAGACACGAGGCTTGAGCTGGCATACACTGCCGGAAAAGCTTCGGGCTTTCCTGTTCATGATTATTCCCGTTATTATAAAATCCCTTTACCGGGCCCAGGGGATGGCTGCGCTGCTCCTTTTGCGCGGTTATGGCGATGATGGGGGAAAGAGGTCGCCGCAGCAGGAAACCTTCGCAGCCTGGATCAAAGGTTTCCGCTGGCTCCTGGCATCGGCTCTGGTTTTCTTCACCGCAAATCTGGCCTTGCTTTTACAGTTTCGTCTGCTTTAGAGCGTGTATTTCGGTTTCGGGCGGGAGCTCCAAACAGGAAAGCCCGCCTGATATGATTGGCGCATTCATCATCTGTGGAATTCATACTCAACGGGGAAGGAGAAATGATCTCATGACTGAAGATCAATTCAACTGCGTCCTATCCTGTGAGGAGCTTACGGTTACCTACCCCCTCAAAGCAGACGATGCTTTGCATGCTGTCAACATCCAATTGCATGCAGGAGAAATTGTGATCCTGGCAGGGGGCAACGGCAGCGGCAAATCTACCCTGCTGCACTGTTTGGCAGGTCTTATCCCGGGGATTTTCAGGGCAACAGTCAAGGGATGCTGCCGTTCGAATGATCAGCCGGGGATGGTGTTGCAGGATAGTGACGTTTTTCTGCTGCCCACCCCGGAAGAGGAGTTGGATTTTATCCTGCAAAATTGGCGCCTGCTGTTGGATGAGCGCCGGAAGCGCCTCGAAAAACTTATTTCTATGTTCCACCTTGAATCATTGCTAAAGCGCGGCACGCACACCCTTTCCGGAGGGGAACGGCAGCGCCTGGCCCTGGCGGTCACCATGGCCGCCGAACCCCGGATCCTCTTACTGGATGAACCACTAGCCCAGTTGGACACTGCTTTCGCTGCAGAATTTCTGCAGTTGCTGCAGGAAACAGCGGCGGAGGGGACCGCCATCCTCATCGCCACTGCCTCCACCTACCAATATGAAGCGTTGGATGCTAAGTATTTCTGGACACATGAAGGGAAAATTGCCTGGCAGGGTGGAAAAGCTGAATTCCTCGAAAAATGGGAGCAGGCACGCCAGGTTGGAATCGATGTGGACGGGAAAGGTCTATTTCGTGGGATGGGCATTGAAGAAGCAGCGGTTCAACCGGGAAACCAGAGCGGCATCAATCCTTGTTTATCCCTGGAAAAGCTCAGCTACAGCTACGGCAGCAGTTTTGCCCTGAAGGATATTAATTTATCGGTTTTTCCAGGAGAGATCGCCGCTCTGTACGGCCCCAACGGATCGGGCAAAAGCACACTGCTAAAACTGGCTGCCGGCATCCTCAATCCCTTAAGTGGGGTTGTGCGTATCAGGGAGGAGAATATTGCCGGGCGATCTATCGCGAGGGCAACAGCAGACAGCGGCTTTTTATTCCAAAATCCCGATCACCAGATCTTTAAGGAAACA
>JAGXSQ010000163.1 GCA_018333395.1 Dethiobacter sp. | reverse complement strand
GGACTTCTAATCCGTTAGTCGCAGGTTCGATTCCTGCCAGGCGCACCAAAAAACCCAATAATGGCAAGGCTTCCGAGGTTGGAAGACCTTGCCGGTTTAGTTTTACAGGAAGACCCCATGGTTTTTCCACGGAAAAAGGATATTCTCATCTTAATCCAGAAAAATATAAATAATAGAAAAAGTATCCGTGTCGGAGGTGCGTTGTGGCAAATTGGCCTTATTTTATTTCGGCATTTGTGATTTTGGGAATCTCTGTTGTATTGGGCCGCGCTTTTGCTTTTCGCTCCCGGCGCTACAGGGTGAATCAGGATCCGGGCCATGCGATTAATCTCACCGGAGCGGCGGAGCGGTTGAGCGGCGCAGTACGGCTGCCGACGTATGCTGTTTTGGATTCCCCGGATGCAGACCGGGAGCCTTTTTTGCAATTCGCTCGCTACCTGGAACAAGCATATCCGGTGGTACACGCGGCTTTGGAACGGGAGATAGTAAGCGATTACAGCCTGCTCTACCGCTGGAAGGGGCAGGATGAGGGCTTAAAACCGGTGCTCTTTTCCACGCATTTTGATGTAGTGCCTGTAGAGGAGGGAACTGAGTCCGCCTGGAGCGGAAGTGCTGTTTTCTGAAAACGCCCCTGTAATCATTGTGCTGATATTCCTGATCATTTTTATCGGTGGAGGTTATGCAATTTTAAACCGGGTCGGAGTGTTTGAGGAGATTATCTCAAAAATTGTGCGCCGGTATGGAGCCAAGCGTTACCTGCTGGTTTGTGCCGTATCACTGGCCTTTATGTTTTCGGAGACGGTTTTTCCAATGTGCTCTATCCGACCAACCCTGTGCTTTTAATCTCGCTGGGTTTGACCACGGTCAGCTATGTGAAATGGTTCAAGTGGATCATTGGGCTGCAGCTGACGGTGCTGCTGGTCACGGCGGCTTTTTTGGCGCTTGCGGTGTTAATCGGTTACGGCCCTTTTTAGTGGGCATAAAGCCGGCCGGCCGGTAAAGAAAGAAACCCCGCGTTTTGCCGGCGCGCGGGGTCACTTGGTTTTAGCAATATATGGCTCACCCGGATTCCGGATCTCTTAAAGTTATTTTTTCTTGAAAGTTTCACATTTGGTCTGATCTGAACTGCTGGCTGCACTGGTGTGGTTGCGGTTCACCTGGATCATAGGTGCGTCACACTTGATGTTCTGGTTATATTCACATTCTCTGACGGAGCATTTAATTTCTACAGGCACAGGCTCACCCCCTTTCTGTGGTAGTTTCTGCAAAGGTTTTTTAAAATATACCTTTTTACTGTGCAAGTCAAATGGGGGGTGGATGCTAACCGGGAGAAGATTCGGGCTTGGCTTCAAAGTCAATGTATTGACGGTACTTCTTTAATACGGCCGGGTTTTCATTTATAAACTGGTACAGCTGCTTTATTTTATGCACCGTGTTCAGACTGAGATGATGTTCGATCATCTCCGTGTCCTGCAGAATCAGCTCTTCCTCTACGCCGATGATCCTTAAAAAATTTTCGATAACCTGATGCCGGTTCAGCAGAAAAAGTCCGGCCGACTTCCCTTTTTCCGTCAGCTGGAT
The DNA here is from genome assembly GCA_018333395.1 of Dethiobacter sp. The sequence continues at coordinate 1,738 of JAGXSQ010000163.1, read as the reverse complement.
TAGTCCGTATTTCTGATAATCCAAAAAACCCAGGCCGGCTAGTTTTTGCGCTACCCTAGTCACTGACGGGGCCTGTACATTTAATTTATCTGCCAGCTGATTTACCCGGACATATTCGCCCTCCTTGCTCAGGCGGTAAATCATTTCCAGGTAATCCTCCATACTAGCTGTAATCTGTTTCAGCTCTTCCATCAGCAACTGGTATCCCCGAAAGGTATGAAATTCACGGTTTTTGTTCATCTCTACCGCCTCATATCATTAACCGCTTCACAATTATTCGAAGCAATGTAACATTATCGGCGCAGACGCCATATATTAGCCAAGGGAAAGAAACTTTCCCCAGACTAAAATATGTTGTGTCCGCTTGAATTAGACGTAAAGGAGGGATATTTAAATGAAAAAAAATCCGGTTTCGCTCGATCGGCTGGCGCCGGGCCAATTCGGTAAGGTAATCTGTTTAAATGCGGTCGGGGTAACCAGGCGCAGGCTGATGGATTTAGGTCTTGTCGTCGATACCGTGGTAGAAGCGCTTCGTCAAAGCCCTGCCGGGGATCCCACCGCATACCAGATACGAGGCGCGGTAATCGCCTTGCGCTCAGAAGAGGCAAAACGTATTCTGGTGGAGGCTGTTGATTAGTTAAATTAGGAGGAGTTTTTAAATGGGATTGACTAGCATGTCGGCAAAGTTGAATTTACTTAAACAAGACTTTTTGCATAAGGAGATTATTCCCGGGGAGCTGGTAGTGGCGCTGGCCGGCAACCCGAATACAGGCAAGAGCACTGTTTTTAACAACCTGACCGGTTTGAGGCAGCATACCGGGAATTGGCCCGGCAAAACAGTGGTCAGCGCACGCGGTCGATATACTTACCGCTATAAAAATTTTTCTCTGGTCGATCTCCCGGGTACATATTCTTTGCTGGCCAACTCGGCGGAGGAAGAGGTGGCCCGGGATTTTATCTGTTTTAGCCGACCGGCAGTCACAGTGGTGGTGGCGGATGCCACATGCCTGGAGCGAAATTTAAGCTTAGTGCTGCAGGTGCTTGAAATTACGCCGAACGTGGTGGTCTGTGTCAATTTGATGGATGAGGCCAAACAAAAAGGGATTCATCTGGACTTGACTAATCTTTCGACAATTCTCGGTGTGCCGGTAGTTGGCGCCAGTGCCCGGGCCGGCCAGGGTATAAGCGAATTAAAAGAAGCTGTATACCGGGTGGCCGAAGGGTTGGAACAGGCGAACCAAAAACAGGTGAGCTATAGCCGGATGATAGAAACGGCGGCAAGTAAGTTGGAGCTGCTGCTTGACTCCGGGTTAAAAGAGCGGATTAATAGCCGCTGGCTGGCTTTAAGGTTGTTGGAAGGGGAGAGCGGTATTGATGACTTGCTAAGATGTGCGGATATGGAGATGGATCTTCACCGGCAAAGAGCCATCCTTGATACGCTGGCCTCTGAGCGAAAAAAGATCGGCTCCGGCCTCCAGGATGAAATTGTTACCTCTGTTGTCCGGCAGGCAGAGGAGATCGCTGCCCGGGTAACCCGCTTCGAAAACCCGCAGTATGACCGCTTAGACCGCAGGATTGATCGCCTGGTTACCTCTAAGATATGGGGTATACCGATTATGCTGGCCCTGCTGGGGACGGTCTTCTGGATGACCATTGCCGGCGCCAATATCCCTTCTGAGCTATTAGCGGATGCCTTTATGGCTCTGGAAGAACAGTTAACCGCTCTTTTCTTTATGGC
>JAGXSQ010000162.1 GCA_018333395.1 Dethiobacter sp. | reverse complement strand
CGGGGCGGGAGCAATGATAAATCTGGAGCGAGATGGCCGTCATTATCGTCTCAGGCTGGACGGAACTGGTGACCCCGGGATCATTCTCGTGCCCGACCATGCTACCCCGCTTTACGCTGAAGTGCAGCATCGGCATTTCTTCTCCCTGCTGCGCGAAAGACTGGCTCCCCGGGGGAACAAAAAAGAAAAATAAAGTAAGCTGGGGAGGGGAAAACATAGGGAGAATACAGTAAGAGGAGTGATAAATTGCCGGCATATATCGTTACGGACACAGCCCTGCAAAAATTTATCCAGGACTGTGAGCAGACGCGGCGGGAAATTCAGCAGCAGCGGGAGAAGGCGGGCGGCTGCCTGCTGCAGTTGGAAGCGATGTGCCAAGAGATAGCCGAAGGCCTGACCGCCTTACAGGAACAGCAGACTTCCTTGCAGACCGGGATTACTGGCACACTAACTACTTTTGAAGAAAAGGCCGGCGCTTCGCAAGGGCTGCAGGGTCTCTTTCATGGTAACCCACAGCTTAAGCAGGACATCATGCAGAAGCGTGGCGTACTGGAGCAAAATTGCCGCACCATGCACGAGGCGGCCAATAAGCTCTCCCGTACCTGCGGCCAGCTTTACGCCTCGCTCCAGGATGTAGAGCTCCTAATGCCTTACTTTGAGCAATGCGAAAAGGAGCTGCAGGCTTTAGTCCAAGAACTCGGCCAGTTGTCAGCCAACCAGCCGCCACCGCCGCAAGCTCCACAACATCCAAGCCAAGAGCCAGCTTTACAATAAGGCCTCCAAGGATTCTTGTTCTCTGGACTAGTCCCTAGTCCAGAGTTTTTTCTCTCTGTCTCTAGTCCTCGAGAATAGCTACCACTCTGACCCAAGCGGCGCTGGCCGCCCTGATTTTAACCGGGAAGCAGGCTACTTTAAAGCCAAAGGAAGGTAGCCTGTCATGGTTGGACAGCTTTTCAATATGGCAATATTCTTTGATTTTACCGGCAAAATGGCCGGCCCAGAGTTTACCTTTGACCCCCTGCCGGTATTCTTCAGCCATAACATGAAACGGCCGATCCCAACCCCAGGCGTCAATGCCCATCATTTTCACGCCCTGGTCGACTAGCCAGAGGGTTGCTTCCTCGCTCATGCCGGGATGCTCATTTTGGTATCCCCGTTGTCCGAACTTTTTCCATACATCGGTCCGGATCAGCACTATATCCAGGGGTTTGACCCGGTAGTTAATTTTCTTCAGCGCTTCTTTTACGTCGTCTACGGTGATCAGATACCCTGGTTCGCGATCCGAGAAATCCAATACCACCCCATCGCTAAAACACCCCTCCAGCGGGATCTCATCCACGGTCCTAGCAGGCTTACCGCCGGACTCAGGCCCGAAGTGGTAGGGTGCGTCCACGTGCGTCCCCGAATGTGTGCACAAATTCACCATTTCCACCGACCAAGCCTGGGCCTCCGGAAAGTCTGTGGGTACCAGTCCGAAATGCGTTGCTGCCTGTATTGCGCCCTGCGTGTGGTCTAAGTAGGTAATTTCGTACGGCAGGGACTCACATTTCCCGTTGGCCAGAGTGTCGCTCAAATCAACAAAGCGCAGACTCATAATATATCATCCTGTTCCTAGAGTTTAAAGTCCTAGATGGTGCGGTTGCATTTACTTTGTTAATTAGCTATTCAGTTTCCGTAGGGCACAATGCCGGAGAACAGCTTGCGTGTCGCCGAAAAAGTACTATAATGGACTGGAGGAAGTAGCATGCGGGGGCGGCTTTCATTGAAAAATCGACAACTGTCACTGAGCCGGAAAATCACACTGTTTTCCTTCGGCCTTATCGTTTCCTCCACCATGCTTGGCGGCATTATCCTCATCCAAAGCTTTTCCGCCACCTTAGAAAGTGAGATAGGTTCACGGGCCCTGGCTGTGGCTAGGACAGTGGCCCAAATGGAAGAAATTCAAAACCATGTGGGTAAAGCAAATGGCCAAGATGTCATCCAGCCGATTGCGGAGAGAATCCGCCTTGCCACCATCGTGGAGTACGTTGTCGTCCTTGATATGGACAAAATTCGCCATTCTCACCCCCTCCGCGACCGCATCGGCCAGCCCTTTGAAGGGGGCGATGAGGGTCCAGCTTTTGCCGACCACGAGTACATTTCCCGTGCTGTAGGCATTATGGGGCCATCCGTACGGGCCTTTGTTCCCCTCAGGGTAGACGAAGGTACGCGGCAGGTCGGGGTCGTTGTCGTTGGGATCCTAACGCCGACTATTTTACGCCTTGTATCCGATATTCGTACCCGCCTTTACGGCTCGCTTCTCTTCGCCCTGTTTATCGGGCTTACCGGGTCGGTTCTTCTAGCGGGCAACATCAAACGCGCGATGCATAACATGGAGCCGGTGGAAATGGCTAGATTGCTGGAGGAGCGCAGTTCAGTTTTCCATTCGATCGGCGAAGGGATCATCGCCATTGATCGGGATATGAATATTACCGTAATTAATGCTGAAGCCAAAAGAATTATCGGACTTAAAGAAGATGTTGTGGGGAGGCCCATACGGGATGTCGTTCCCGGTTCTCACCTGCCCCGGACTGTGGAAGCAGGTATTGCTGAATACAACCAGGAAAGTGTTATCAACAGCACAACCATCCTGGTCTCACGCATTCCCATTGTCGTTAACGGCAAGCTCATCGGTGCTGTGGCCACATTCAAAGACAAAACGGAAATTCGCAGACTCGCTGAAGAGCTCACAGGCGTTAAGAAATTTATCGAAGCGCTCCGCGTGCAGAACCATGAGCACGCCAATAAGCTGCACACCATCGCCGGACTAATCCAGCTGAAGCGCCATGAAGAGGCTATCGACTATATTTTCGATGTTTCGGCCGAGCAGGAGGAACTGACTCTTTTCCTCACAAAATATGTACGTGACTACAGCATCGCTGGATTACTGTTCGGCAAATACATCCGCGCCAAGGAAATGAAAATTAATCTCGAGATTGACCAGCGCTGTCGTCTTGAGGAACTACCTCCGCAGCTGGATAGTAGCGCAGTAGTTATTATTGTCGGCAACATCCTAGAAAACGCCATGGAAGCTGTGGCCGGAATGCCCTCTGAACGCCGCAAGGTTCAGGTGCTGATACGCAATTTGCCCGAACACTTTTTAATTCGTGTCCATGACCTAGGCGCTGGGATTGCTCTCCACGATATGGAAAAAATTTTCCACCCGGAGTTTTCCACAAAGAGCTCCGGACGTGGCGTAGGATTGTCTCTCGTCTACCAGCACGTCGCCAGTGCCGGCGGAAAAATCCGGGTGGACAGCTGTCCGGAGGCGTATACAACGGTAGAAATTATGATTCCGCATGAAAGAAGGGTGAGTGATGAGTGGGATTAGGACCGTGATCGTCGAGGACGACCCTATGGTTACGCAAATTAACAAGCAATACATCGAAAAAATCGGCGGATTTGAAATTGTAGGAACAGCAGAAACCGGCCAGGAATCCCTGGGTACCATTTACAGGCTCCTCCCCCATCTTGTCATTCTTGACGTTTATCTGCCAGATATAAGCGGAATGCAAATCCTTAAAGAGCTACGTGCGAAAAACGTCCCCACGGACGTCGTTTTGGTTACGGCGGCCCGAGATGTGGACACGATCCAAAACGCTTTCCGCCACGGCGCCATTGATTACATCATCAAGCCCTTTAAATTCTCCCGACTTAAAAGTGCGCTGGAATCGTACAAGCTCCTCCACAACAAATTACACAGGAAATTAGCGCTGGACCAAGAGGAAATCGATGAGCTAGCCATGCACAAAACCCGCGCCCAGGAAAGTATGCCCAAAGGATTGAGCGAAGTCACCCTCCGTCAGGTGATGCTCTACATCTTAAAAAGTGAGGCGCCTCTCTCCGCTGAAGAAGTGGCTGAAGGTGTGGGTCTAGCCCGCGTTACTGCCCGCCGCTACCTGGATTATCTGGAGAAGTCCGGGAAGCTGGTGCTGGAAGCTCAATACGGGTCAGTCGGGCGGCCCGTTAACCGCTACACAGCCGTTTAAATTGTACATCTACCACAGAAAAGGTGCGATCGATGAAAAGAAGAAAACGAAGCAAAAATCTTACCATCATCTTGCTGCCGCTTTTGCTTGCTGTCTTGGTCGTAAGCGGATGCCCAAGGCGGGCAAGGGATGTGGAGCAGGTGGGACCTGCGGAACGAATTGTCATTAGGTTCTCCCATGTCGTCTCGGAAGATACCCCCAAGGGCCTTGCCGCCAGAAAGTTCGCCGAGCTCGTTCACGAACGGACCAATGGGCATGTGGAAGTTCAGGTTTATCCCAGCTCACAACTCTATATGGATGGCGAGGAAGTCGACGCCTTAATCAACAACCACGTCCAGATGATTGCTCCAGCCACCGCGAAAATGACGGAGTACTTTCCGGAGCTGTTTTTATTCGACCTACCTTTCCTTTTCGAAGACTATGACCAGGTACACCACTTCATTGATAGCCAGAGTGGTCAGAAACTTTTGCAGGGACTGCACGGCCACGGCATGCTACCCCTGACGATGTGGGACAACGGGTTCAAAGTCATGACAGCCAACCGCCCCTTGCGCAAACCCGAGGACTTTCGTGGTCTCCGGTTTCGGATTATGCCAAGCCTTGTACTAGATGCGCAGTTTGTCCAGCTCGGAGCCCAAGTCACGGACATCCCCTTCTCTGATGTTTACGCTGCCCTAGAAAGAAGGCTCGTTGACGCCGCGGAGAACACCCCTTCAAATATTTGGACAAAAAGATTCTATCTGGTCCAAGACCATCTTACCGTCAGCAACCACGGCTATCTGAGCTATCTTGTACTGACTAATGGAGAATTCTGGAACTCACTTCCCGAAAATATTCGCGCAATTTTGTCAGAAACAATGGAAGAAGTGACAGCCTGGCAGCGTCAGATTGCACAGGAAAAAAATGCTCATGACCTTGACCTAATCATACAAAGCGGTCAAATAGATGTTTACAAGCTGAGTGACAGTGAGAAGGAGGCCTGGAAAAAAGCACTCCACTCCATCTATAACCAATTCTTGCCACAAATCGGCCAACAACTGCTGGCGGAAGCCCTGGCTCTTAATAATTGCCACACAAAATAGCTTTTCCATGTTCCGTTTTTCCCTGGCACCATACAACTGGCCTAGCGTACGGCGTTTCGTCGGGCCTTTGTTATGGTGTCAATTTTTTTGCTTTTCCGCGTCGAAAATCAGAATATATTGAACAGTATGAACATAATCTTGCCTGAAAATCACGCTTCTGATTAAATGATAAAGAAGGGGAAGGGAAGGTATGAGTCGCAAAAGTTGACTATGCCGTTAGCTCCCTGAACACGGAGGTTATCGGATTAGAGACTGAGAGGTGAGGCCCGTTAAAGTAAAACTGAAGTTGGAAAGGCACTAGGTTTTGATGCGGATGGCAGGGGTCGTAATCCTAATTGACAAAGTGATTCTGAGCTAAGTAATAGACAGTTTACAAAAAATATCTCCGCTTTGCGGATGGAGGAGGAAAGCAATTGGAAAAGCCGGAGAAAAGCTCATGGCAGGGCGACGACGAGATAAAGGAAACCCTGTCAGCGGCGGAAGAGCGGTTTGAGTTGGTTAGGCGTACAATCGGTCTGTTCCTTGGGCCCTTGGTCTTCCTGATTCTCTATTACCTGCCGATGCCGGCACTTAGCCGCGAAGCTCACGTTTTGGCGGCCATCTTGGGGCTGGTAGTAACCTACTGGGTAACGGAGGCCATCCCTCTGCCGGTAACAGCTCTGCTGGGTGCGGTGCTGGCTGTCTTCTTTAGGGTCGGTGCTCCCGCAGCCGTCATGGCTCCGTTTGCCGAACCCATCGTTTTCCTGTTCCTGGGGGGCTTCATCCTAGCTGAGGCGATGAAGGCACACAGTCTGGATCGCCGCTTTGCCTTCAGTATCCTGTCGCTGTCCTGGGTGGGCAGCAGCACGGCCCGTATTTTATTTGTGTACGGCCTGATTGCTGCCGTGTTATCAATGTGGATCAGCAACACTGCTACTACTGCTATGATGTTTCCCATCGGCTTGGGCATTGTCGCCGCCATGGCTGACATGATGAAGAAGAAGATGGGCAAGGACGTCGATCCCACGAAGCTCCGCTTCGGGACTAGCATAATGCTCATGGCGGCGTATGCGGCGTCAGTGGGCGGTGTCGGTACTCCGGTAGGCACACCTCCCAATCTCATCGGCATCGCCATGATTGAGCAGTTTGTGGGGATCAGGATTCCATTCTTCCAATGGATGCTTTTTGCTGTGCCGATGTTGGCGGTGATGTTCATAGTCCTGTTTATCCTGATGTATTTCCTGCACAAGCCTGAGGTTTCCAGTGTCGAGGGTGGAAGTGAATACATCAGGGCGGAGGCTGCCAACCTAGGTAGATGGACGGCAGGGCAGCGCAACACCGTCATCGCTTTTGCGGTCGCTGTAGTGCTGTGGATCATGCCCGGTTTTCTGGCCCTAGTTTACGGGTCAGGGTCCCCCATCTTGAGGGCGTACACCAGCCGCTTACCCGAGGCGATAGTGGCCCTGATTGCTGCTGGTCTCCTCTTCGTGTTGCCGGTTGACTGGAAGAAGCGCGAGTTTACTATCAACTGGAAGCAGGCGTCACGCATCGACTGGGGCACTCTCCTGCTATTCGGTGGCGGTCTCTCTTTGGGCAGGTTGATGTTTGAGACCAAGCTGGCAGAAGCTGTCGGGCAGGGCCTCATGAACCTTACGGGGGCCACGTCCATGTGGGGAATTACGCTGGCTGCCATCGCTATTGCGATGTTGATGAGCGAGATTGCCTCCAATACCGCAGCTGCCAACATGGTTGTACCGGTGATGATATCGTTGGCCATGGCAGCAGGCGTGAACCCCATCCCGCCCGCCATCGGCGCTACGCTGGGGGCAAGTTACGGTTTCATGTTACCTGTGTCTACGCCTCCTAATGCGATCGTTTACGGATCCGGCATGGTCCCAATTACCAAGATGATGAGGGCGGGCATCGTCTTTGACCTTATCGGGATAGTAATTATCTGGCTTGGACTCCGCCTGCTGCTCCCGCTAGTCGGCCTGATTTAGCAAGGTGCATTGATGGCTGGTCGGCCAATTCTCTATAGACTGAGCTCAAGGTGGTCCAAGTTGCAAGAGAGTCCCTTATAGGGCGTACTACTCGAGGCAATCTTGTTGGCTTAAACCGGCTTGGCTGCGCAGGTTTTCTTGGTGGGTGCCTGCCAAGGTGTGGTTAGGTGTTGCCTATCAGGGGATAGGCGTCAGACACCCTTGGCAGGCGGGGCCCGCCAGAACAACAAATAAAACAGAAAGGTGGCAGCCTCCTAAGATGATCGAGATATTGCAAGATCTGGCGGTAGGCGTTGTTGGTCTGCAATGGAAACATGTGGTGATGTGGCTAATCTCCTTTGGTCTAATTTTCCTAGCGGTTAACAAGAATTATGAACCCCTGCTGTTGCTCCCCATTGGTTTTGGGGCGATGCTGGCGAACATACCCTTTTCCGGAGCCATTGGCGAGGGGGGAGTCTTGAACCTGCTTCTCCAGGTAGGAGTGTTGACAGAGCTCTTCCCGGTGCTGATTTTTATTGGTATAGGAGCTATGTGCGACTTCGGTCTTCTTTTGCAAAATCCGAAAGTGATGCTTATTGGGGCGGCTGCTCAGATAGGTATTTTTGTCACCATTATTGTGGCAGCCCTGTTGCAGTTTCCCATTAACCAGGCCGTGGCCATCGGTATCTTAGGTACCGCCGACGGGCCTACTACCATTTACGTGGCCTCGCTGTATGCCCCGGAGATTTTGGCTCCACTTGCCTTGGCGGCTTACTCTTACATGGCGCTGACCCCTATAATCCAGCCCCCGATAATTCGAGCCTTGACCACCAAGGAGGAACGTAAGATGCGCATGGCCTACCTGAGTGGCCCGAATGTTTCCCGCACGGCACGCTTACTCTTTCCCCTGTGTGTGGTAATTGTGGCCGGGGTCATTGCTCCACCTGCCGTGCCCCTAGTAGGCTTTTTGATGTTAGGCAACTTTATGCGGGAAAGCGGTGTGGTCGAACGGCTTAGTAATTCTGCTCAAAATGAGTTGATCAATGTGGTTACTCTTTTGCTTGGGCTAACCATAGGTGGAGCTATGGTGGCGGAAGATTTCTTGAATTGGAGATCACTGGGAATAATGTTCCTAGGGCTAGCTGCCATGATTTTTGCCACTGTTGGCGGCATTTTAATCGCCAAACTCTCTAATCTCTTCCAGGCGGAGAAGATAAACCCCATGATAGGAGCGGCTGGCATCTCCGCTTTTCCAATGGCTGGACGAGTAGTAGCCAAAATGGCCCTAGCCGAGGACAAGGGCAATTATCTGTTGATGCACGCCATAGCAGTAAACGCTTCCGGGCAGTTGTGTTCCATCATCGCCGGGGCGGTAGTTATAGCCATTATCGGAGTCATATTCGGGTCTTAGCAGAACATCATTACTACAGATTATTTTAGGGAGGCACCAGAGCTATGTCAGAAGTGTTAGGCACGTCCCTGATAATTGCCGCCATAGGGCTGCCGGTGATGATAGGGATTATTGTGATATTCATCTTGTTGGCCAGAGCCTTAGTGCTGCTATTTCCTAGTAAGAGCTAAGTAGCGCGGAGAAAACCTGACTATTTCCCCAAAAAAGAAAAGCCCTCGCGAGAGGGCAGATCGCAAAACTACTGTAGCATAGCGGGTTTTCATAGTTTGCTGACAACTGTCTTAGGGCATCTTATATTTTATCCTGAGGCCAAACACATAGATCACTAATCCCACAAGGACAAGTACTCCGGCACCAGCGAACGGCACGACATAAGTTCCTGTAACATCATATGCCCAAGCCGCTGCCATAGGACCAAAAAAAGCAGCCAGCCCGAAAGCAGTCTTCAAGGCTCCATAAATCGCGCCAAGGTTCTTAACCCCAAAGCCAACAGTTGTCAAAACCGGAAGCAACCCTAGAGTAGTGGCAAAGAGACAACCAAAGATGAACGCACTGATATACAGGGTAATCGGCGTTCTTGCAATAGTATTAAACAGCAAAAACGTCACTCCAGCTATTGAATAAACCACAAACATTACTTTCATAGGTCCGGTTTTTTCAGCTATCAACCCGGCGAGAGGCCTGCCGAACCCGTTAGCCAGGCCAAAAAAC
>JAGXSQ010000161.1 GCA_018333395.1 Dethiobacter sp. | reverse complement strand
GGGGGGGGGGGTGAGGAGATGGGCAGTACGTTTGACCGGACAATGAAATTCAGGCCGAAGGCAGAGGAGGTCTTCTTGGCTAAAGATGTTTTTACACATGTTTATGCCGCGCTGCAGGAAAAGGGCTACAACCCCATTAACCAGCTTGTGGGGTATCTGCTGTCAGGAGATCCGGCGTATATCACTAGTCATAACGAGGCCCGCGTCTTAATCCGCAAGCTGGAGCGGGACGAGTTGCTGGAAGAGCTCGTCCGCGCCTACCTAGAACGGCTGGATAAACGCGTATGATGCGTATCATGGCCTTGGACGCCGGTGACCGTACCATCGGTGTGGCTGTCAGCGATGAGTTGGGTTGGACGGCACAGGGTCTGACTGTTATCAGGCGGGGCACATGGGACGAGGACGTAGCCAGGCTACAGGCGTTAGTAGGCGAATACGGGGTGGCGAAAATTGTGGTGGGTCACCCGCGCAACATGAACGGCAGCAGTGGGCCGCGTGCTAGGCTCGCCGAAGAATTTGCCAGCCAGTTGGCTGTGGCCCTGGGCCTGCCGGTGGTGCTGTGGGATGAACGCCTGACTACCATGGAGGCACAGCGAATGCTGCTGGCCGCCGATATGAGCCGCGCCAAAAGAAAGCAGGTAGTGGATAAGCTCGCTGCTGTCCTGATTTTACAAAACTACCTGGCGGCCAATCCGGTTTCCGCCACGGAGAGCAGCCAGTAAGCTTGCTAAAAATACGGTCGTCTAAAGGCGACGAAATGAGGAACGAAAAGATGTCACAACAAGAAGACCTGATTACGCTGGTAGACGAAGAAGGGCAGGAACACCATTTTATGGTGCTCGATATGCTAAAACTCAACGGGCAGGACTACGCTGTTCTCATCCCGGTTGACGCAGAGGAACTGCCTGACCAAGAGGCGGAAGAGCAGGAAGTCGTTATTTTCCGCCTGGTGCCTGACGGTGAAGAATTGGCACTGCTGGTCGTTGATGACGAAGCGGAATGGCAGTCTGTGGCAGTTGCCTGGGAAGAAGGCAATGCCGACGTCTGGGCCGATGAAGACGAGGAAGAGACGGAACAGTAGTAGCGGAGGTAAAAGATGAGGACACGCGTACCGCTACGATTCCTGGGAGGTCTGGCCATTTTCTTGGGTGTAGGGGTTGGCTTTTTATCTCTGCAAATGCATATGTTGCTTTTACCGCCGGAGATACCGGCTGCTACTAGTGCTCCGGTACTGGTGACTATTTCTCCCGGCGCTTCTTCCAAGGACGTCGCTGAGGTTTTGCAGGAGGCGGGCCTAGTGCGCAGCGCCCTGCTTTTTCGTTATTACGCTATGTATCGAGGACTGGACCAGGAACTGCAGGCCGGTACTTACCAGTTCCGGCGCGGCATGACCTCTGCTGAGCTCCTGCAGGCACTGGCTGCAGGCGAAGTCTTTCGTCCCACCGTCACCGTTACTATCCCCGAAGGCCTGACTCTGGAACAAATCGCTGCCGTCCTGGCCGAAGCAGGCTTGTTGAACGAGGCTGACTTCATGTCTGCAGCCGCTGCTGCCGTCCCGGTGCTCGGACGGCAACTTCCCGGTCAGCGCCATGCTCTGGAAGGCTTTCTTTTCCCTGATACTTACGAGTTTGACGCGCAAACCTCAGCCGAGGCGGTCATCAACCGCCTGCAGCAGCGCCTGATGGATGTTTTTGACGAAGATTTGCGCCAACGTGCCCAGCAGCTTGACTTTGACGTGCATCAGATTATTACCTTGGCTTCGCTTATCGAGCGGGAAGTCCGGGTGCCGGCGGAAAGAGAACTGGTATCTGCCGTACTTCATAACCGCCTACGTACGCGCATGCCTCTCCAGGTGGATGCCACCGTCCTTTACGCTTTAGCCCGTCATCAGGAGATAGTTCTGTATCGCGACCTGGAAGTGGACTCGCCGTTCAACACCTACCGGGTGGCCGGCCTCCCGCCCGGGCCGATTGCCTCTCCCGGCCGCGCTGCTCTCCTAGCTGCGCTCTACCCGGCAGACGAAGACTACCTTTACTATGTAGCTAGGGAAGACGGCAGCGGCGGCCACTACTTTGCCAAAACCTTTGGCGAGCATACGGAGAACATTCGCAGAGCACGTGCCAGGCGCGGCCAGAGAAATCCATAAACGTGTATGAAAAATCACCCTGACGGGAAAAATAGCAGTAAAATTCCCGCGGGGTGTTTTGATGCGCCGGCAACAACGGCAAAAAAGAATCATTGTTTTACTTTTCCTTGTTCAGGTGGCCGGACTTTTTCTTCTGGGCCGCCTTTTTTGGCTGCAGGTAATCAAGGGGCCGGAACTGGCCAAAGCCGTCGTCCTCCAGCGTTCGCTCCGTCATGTCTACACCACCGGCCGCGGCCAGATACTTGACCGACACGGCCGTTCTCTGCTCGACACGCGCTTTGAAACGGTGCTGGTTGCCTTTACGCCTGTCCTCGACGAGGAAACAAAGCTGGCGCTGGTGCCAGTCGGCACGGCGCCAGAAAAAGCTGTGCAGGTCGTGCGCGACCTTTCTCCGGTCGCCATCCGCGGCTTGCTGGCGGGCGGGGACGCCGGGATGGCGGCGCTTTCTCAAGAGGTACGCTACGGGCCGCGGGCACTGGCTCCGCATGTTACCGGGTATGTCCAGCGCCGGGAGCAGGTCAGCCGCCGCCCGCGCTACCGTGAGCTTAGCTACAGTCCGCAGGGTGGGCTCGAACAATTTTTCCACGAGGAGATGGCTGGCCGTCCCCAGGCGCTGGCCGCCGTCATAGACGGTCGAGGCCTGCTTATCCCCGGGGTTGGCCTGCGACATTGGCAGGAAATAAATCCCCGCCGCCCGTATAGCGTCCTCACTACTCTGGACAGTCGCCTGCAGGCTACTGTGGAGCGCCTCGGCTACCGCCACCTGACCAGCGGCGCCATTGTCGTCCTTGAGCCGCAAAACGGCGACATCCTAGCGCTTGCTTCCTTTCCCGCCTTTGACCAGGCGTCGTTGCATAGCGGCGTCAGTCCAGAAGAATTTGCCAAGCTCACGGAAAACCGCTACGCACCCTTTGTCAATAAAGCTATCGCCGCTTACCCGCCCGGTTCGGTCTTTAAGGTCGTCCTGGCAGCGGCTGCGCTGGAGCAACGCCTGCCCGAGGAGAGCTTTTTTTGTACTGGCACACTGCAGGTTGGTGACCGCTCCTTCTCCTGCTATGGTAGCCGGCCCCACGGCGAGGTGGACATGAAAAAAGCGCTGGCCGTCTCCTGCAACGCCTATTTCATCCGACTGGCCCAGCGCTTGGGGCGGGAGACGGTGCTCGATTTTGCCAGCCGCTTTGGCTTCGGGCGTACGGCTAATCTCCTGCTGCCCGGCGAGTCGCCCGGCCGGTTGCCTACTCTGGCCGAGCTCCCCTATCTTGGGGATCTAGCCAACACTTCCCTCGGCCAGGGACTGGTAGCCGCTACGCCGCTGCAACTGGCGCGCCTGCTGGCTGTCGTGGCGGGCAACGGAGGGGACGTTTCTCCCCGCCTTGTCCAGGCTGTCACCGACAGGCAGGGCGCTATCGTCCGCCGCTATCACAGCGAGCGCGGTCAGCGTGTTATCTCCCCAAGTACTGCACGGCAACTGCGGTCCATGCTGGAACAGGTAGTCCTCACCGGCACGGCCCGTGAGGCCTACAGTCTGCGCCTGGACACCGCCGGAAAATCTGGAACAGCCCAGACTGGCCGCGCTGATATCCCCACCTACTCCTGGTTTGCCGGCCTGACAGCGGGAGACAAGCCGCTCGTCATCGTCGTCTTTGTGGAAAAGCGCCGGGACCTCACCGCCGCCGCTCTCTTCCGCCTGGTAGCCGAGGAGACGCTGGCACGTTAGGCTAGGGGTTTGACAATGCGAAAAAGAGGACACAAAAACTACCCCCCCAGCATATTATGTACGAGTTACTTTATGCCGGGGGGGTGTACTTTTTGCTGGTGCTCGTTACCGTTGTGGCGGCGGTCGTCAAAGAAATGCTCCTACTCGTTTCCTACCTGAACAATAATTCCTTCCCGCAGCCGCTTTCTCCGCAGGAAGAAAAAGACTATCTTGGCAGACTAGCCACGGGGGACGACGAGGCGAGAGCGGTACTTATCGAGCGGAACCTGCGCCTAGTGGCCCACGTCATCAAGAAGTATGACAACACCAACGAAGACCAAGAGGACCTCATCTCCATCGGCACCGTCGGCCTGATTAAAGCCATTGACTCTTTTGACCGGCACAAGGGTGCTCGCCTGGCTACTTTTGCCGCACGCTGCATTGAAAATGAGATCCTCATGCACATCCGGGCCACCTCCAAGCGCAGAAACGAGGTCTTGCTCCATGACCCCATCGGCAAAGACAGGGAAGGCAACGAAATCTCGCTTCTGGATATCCTCGGCACAGATGCCGAGCACGTACTGGAAGAAGTCCACAAAAAAATGGCTGAAGCCAAGCTTTATGCGATTATCAAGCGGCTGCAGGCCCGCGAACGCCAAGTGCTGGCCATGCGCTTTGGCCTACCTGCTGGTGGACGCAAGACGCAAAAAGAAATTGCCGGCACACTCGGCATCTCCCGCTCCTACGTTTCCCGCATTGAAAAAAAAGTGCTGGCCAAAATCGCCGGGGAATTTGGGCCGGAAAAATACTGAGCCTACTTACAGCTGTTCTTTGTACCGCGCTTCCAGTTTGGCGATTATTTCCCGGAAGTCTCCTCCATCAGAGGGATAAGATACCATCGCAGTCAGCATCTTCATGGCGACACAGCCTTTGTGCTGCAGCGTTTTGGCAAAAGACTGCTCCATATTCTCCAGAACAGTGGCTGTCCCTTGAGCGGAGGTAAAGGGCAGGATCAGCAGGTACTCGTGGGTCGAGAGAGAGAAGACAGAATCGGTTTCCCGTAGGCTTTCCCGCAGAAGTTGCAGAAACGCGCTGCCGAGAGCAATATTTTGGCGGCAGTCATCACCGCGAGTCGGGGAATCGAGAGAGCCATTACGGAAAAAGCCTGTCATGAGCAACGTCAGCTGGTAGTTGGCGCGTCTGGCCCGTTTGATTTCTGTGTTAATCTGCTGGTAGTAGTCCTTGACCTCTTTCTGGTCGCGCAGGTAAATCTGCTGGACAAGCGGTGCGGAGGAAAATAGCTTGTCAATGCTCTCTAGGAGTTCCTCGGCTTTAAAAGGCTTGACGACCAGATCCTGGGCGCCCGTTTTGATGGCCAGCAGCGCTGTGTCTTTGTCGATGTAGGTACTGACAATGATAACGGCCAAGTCGCGGGTAGCCGGGCTCTCTTTCATTTTTTGGATGACCTCTATGCCGTTACCGTCCGGCAGGTTCAGATCCAGCAGCACCAAGGCGATATCCTGGATGTTAGCATTTCTGAGGTAGGAATGAAGTTCTTGGGCAGTGTTGATTTCAATCAGTTCCAAGTCGTACTGGCTAGCCAGTAGGCCCTTTAGATAGGTGCGAAACAGGGGAGAGTCGTCCACAATCACGATCTTGCTCTTGGAGCAGAGCATCATTGATACCTCCCGCGTCAGGCCGTTCTTTTCCTGCTTCTTTCTGCATCAGTCCCTTAGTTCCTGCTGTTTTCTGACCAAAAATAACTTTTTTTGCCGCGCGCCTTAAGGTATAATGAAGTAAAGTATGCTGACCAGTGGCGAACATAGCGAAAGTGTTGTTTTTAGGGGGTTCCCGTCGCTTGTGCCGTGTGCTATAATGACATGCAGTGTGTTACTGTGAGGTGAACCATGCCGAAAATACTCCGGCCCGACCAAATCGTCGGGTCTATCTACGACATAGATCTGCTTGCTCTCCGGGGCCAGGGAATCAGTGCGGTAATTGCCGACCTGGACAACACCCTGGTTCCCTGGAACATGTCGGAAGTAGACGAAGGTCTGCAGGAATGGCTGTGCAAACTCCGGGAGGCGGGACTGCAGCTGGCCATCGTTTCAAATAATTTTTCGTCGCGCGTGGAAGTGATGTCCACACTGATGGGCGTTATTGCCGTGGCCCGGGCTGTCAAACCGCGCCGTCGCCCTTTTCTCGGCATTGCTGACCGCTTTGGCCTTGCTCCCGGTCAGGTATGCGTCATCGGTGATCAGCTGCTGACTGACATCCTAGGCGGCAACCGTAGCGGTATGTATACCATCCTAGTCACCCCGCTTTGTGACAAAGAGTTCGTTGGTACCAAGATGATGCGCTTGCTGGAGCGTTTATTGATGCGCGGCATCGATTAAAAAGAGGTCGAGGACAATAGAGGTGCAAGCGTTGCTCAAGATTAGCGGAGAGACGAAAATTATCGGCATCTTTGGTGACCCGGTGGCTCATTCCCTGTCGCCGGCTATGCACAACGCTGCTTTTGTACACCTTGACATCCCTTATGCGTATGTCCCGTTTCACGTCTTGCCGAACAATTTGCCGGCGGCAGTAGCAGCCGTCCGTGCTCTTCATCTAACCGGGGTCAATGTTACTGTGCCCCATAAGGAAGCGGTCATTCCTTACCTAGATCGACTCGATGACTCTGCGGTTAACTGCGGAGCCGTCAATACCGTTGTCAACAGCGGGGGGAAGCTTACCGGCTACAATACCGATGTCGCCGGCTTTCTTGATGCGTTGCGCCAAGACTCCTGCCTTGACCTGCAGGGCGGCAAAGCGGTGGTACTCGGTGCCGGTGGCGCGGCCAGAGCCGTTATGGCCGGGCTACTGGCTGCCGGGGTGGCGGAAATTATCCTGCTTAACCGCACCTTGGCTAGGGCGCTAGCGCTGGGGGAAGATTCCTGCTTTGGCAGGAATGGCGGAGCGGCGAGTATCCGTGTTTTGCCTTTGGACGGGGAGTTGCGTGAGGCCATCCATGGCGCCCGCCTAGTTGTAAATACAGTGGCGGTGTCCTTCCGCCGGGACAGACAGTGGCTTGCTGACCTGCGCCCGGCGGCGGGATCGCTGTTCTTTGACTTGCGTTATGGCAAAGGTGCGTCGGACTTCCTCGCTTTGGCCAAGGAACTAAACAGCCCGTCGTTAGACGGCCTGGGCATGCTGCTCTACCAGGGGGCCAGAGCATTTAGCCTCTTCACCGGTTGTGAGGCGCCGCTGGATGTGATGCGGCAGACGCTACTGGAGCAATGCTGTCTCCGGCATGAATAAGGGAGGATGTCTAGCTGTGCTGGCGAAAGAAATTATGATCACCAAGATTCCTCTGGTTGGGCCGGATGCTCGCCTGAAAGAAGTGGCCCGCAAGATGCTGACCATGGAGACGGCGCATGTGCTGGTAGTTGATGAGTCGGGGCGCCTGCTTGGTTTGATCTGCGGGCATGATTTGTGCGCCGCGGTAGCAGATGTATGTTGCGATTGTAGCGCCGCGGAAGTGATGGTTCCCCGCGCGCGGCTACTGGTGGCGTTTCCGGACACGCCGGTGGAGGAGGTAGCAAAGATGCTGACGGAGCATGGTGTCAGCCAACTGCCGGTAGTGGAGGGAGAGGTGCTGGTAGGGTACGTGGATATGGCGGTGGTGTTGAGCGCTACGGCAGCCAAAGTCAGAGAGACCCGCGACATGCTGGAACAGTTCCGGCAGGCGACGATGCTGATAGAGGTCATGCGAGAGAGTTTAGTAGTGGTGGACAAAGATTTTGTCATCCGTGAGTTCAACCCGGCGGCCGAAAGGGCGAGTGGGCTTACCGCCAGGCAGATGATTGGCCGCCAGTCAAAAACATATAGGGCATCTGATTCAGCGGTGCGCAAGGTGATGGAAAGCGGCGCACCGCTCTACAATGTGGAGATGCAAAATAAAAAGGGGCAGGTTTTCCTGACTAACAATGTGCCGATTATAGTTGACGGACAGATTGCCGGAGTTCTCCAAACGTCTACGGAGACTACGGAAATGAAGGAGTTGCATTTTCAGTTGCTCAAAGCCAGGGACGAGCTGGACAAGGCCTTTGCTGTGACGCTGCCCGACTCCAGGGTGGAACAAAAACTAAAACACACACCGGAATATCGGGATGTTTTCGACCGGGCCACAGGGATGATTGAAGTGACCGAGGTGATTGAAGACGGCGGGTATCTCCATGTGGTCAACGCCCTGAAAGTAGCGGCAGACTTAAACGAAAAGGGCGTCATGAGCCTTCTTGGCATCGACAAAAACACGCTGGTACAGTCGCTGATTTTCCATGACTTGGGCAAGTCTCAACCGGTGCTGTATGTGGGGCAGCTAGCAGACCCGCTCAAAGTCTTTGAAGAAAGCACGCGGCACGCAGCGCGCAGCGCCGACATTATCGAGAGCTACTATAGCAAGCACCAGAACGTGGTGACGCTGATTCGTTACCACCACCACCGGGAAGAGGAACTGCCTGCCGATTTCCCGCGACACCTGTTGCCTATGCTCCGACTGTTTAAAATTATTGACGGCCTGTCGGCCGGGCTGACGAGGCGTAACGCCCGCATTGGCTTCCGACTCAGCGGTTCACGCCTGACGGTGCTGGAGCATAATACGCACCCGGAGTACAACCGCACCGCCGAGATTGACTTGTATAACGGCCAAGAGTGGATCTATGCCATGAAAAACACTTCTCACTGAAAAAGCACAAAAACCCTGCCCCTTTTTCCGAAGCGACAGGGTTTTCGGCCTGGCCTGTCGAAGCCAGACGCATTAAAATAAGTTCATTTTGCTGCTGAGCAGGCAACGGGGGTTTGGCAAATGGTTAAACGGCAACGGCGCAGGCTGGGAGATATGTTGCTGCAGGCGGGTCTGCTTACCGCACAGCAGCTGGAAGAGACACTACTTGAACAGGGGCGCAAGCGGGAACGGCTCGGTAAGATTCTGGTGGACAAGGGTCTGGTTACGGAAAACCAGATCATTGCCCTGTTGGCTGAGCAGCTGGGCATCCTTTCCGTGCAGTTAAATCCGGCCATGGTGGACCCGGAGGTAGCTTACGCTATCCCTGCCTATCTGGCCAAGCGACACGCTGTTCTACCGCTGCGCCGCAAAGGGGAAAAAATTGTCCTGGCTATGGCCGACCCGCTCAATATCCTGGCTATGGACGATGTGGCGTTGTTAACAGGTGCTGAGGTGGAGCCGGTCATCGCCAGGGAGAGTATTATCCGGCAGACCATAGACCAGGTTTTTGGCCTTAAGGAGTCTGCTGAGGCGGCGCTTCAACTTGATGATACGGAAAAGGACCTGGCCGACCAGGAAAACCTGGCGGCGATGGTTGATGACGCGCCGATTGTCAAGGTGGTCAACTCGGTTATCCAACAAGCCGTTAGCGAGGGAGCGAGCGACATCCACCTGGAGCCGCGTGAAGGCGGGCTGCAGGTGCGGTTGCGGGTGGACGGCTTCCTGCGCGACGTGATGCTTTCCCCCAAAAATACGCAGGCCCTGATAACTTCCCGGGTCAAGATAATTTCCGGCATGAACATCGCGGAGCGCCGCCTGCCACAGGACGGCCGTTTCTCCCTGCAAGCGGAGGGGCGGCCCATCAATATCAGGGTTTCTTCGCTGCCGACGATGCAGGGCGAAAAAGTAGTGCTGCGCGTGCTGGACAAGGCCAAAATGCTGATGCCTGTGGAACAGCTCGGGTTCTCACCTCACAATGAAGCGATTTTCCGTTCCTGCCTGCGGGCGGCTTACGGCATGATCCTGGTGACGGGACCGACCGGTAGCGGCAAGACAACTACCCTCTATTCATCGCTAAACGCCATCGCGACGGCGGAAAAAAACGCCATTGCCGTGGAAGACCCGGTGGAATTCCGCCTAGACGGCATCAATCAGGTGCAGGTCAACACCAAAATCGGCCTGACCTTTGCCGCGGCGTTGCGCTCCATTCTCCGTCAAGACCCGGATATTATCATGGTGGGGGAAATACGTGACGGCGAAACGGCGGAAATCGCCATCCGCGCCGCTTTGACAGGCCATCAGGTCTTTTCCACACTACACACCAACGATGCACCCCGCGCTCTTCCCCGCCTTGCCGAAATGGGCATCGAACCGTTCTTGATCGCCTCCTCTGTGGTCTGCATCGTGGCCCAGCGGCTGCTCCGCAAGCTTTGCCTCTCTTGCAAGGCTGAATACACGCCTACGCCTCAGGAGCTTAGCCTTTACAACCACTACGGCACCAGCCATGATCTGCCGGTCTTTTATCAGGGCAAGGGCTGCAAGGAATGTAAGGAGAGCGGCTACCGCGGCCGCACCGCCATCCACGAGGTACTAGCCTTAAACAACGACTTGCGCTCCCTGATTATCAACAAGGCGTCCATGGAAGACATCAAGCAGGGGGCCTTGCGCGCCGGGATGGTAACTCTGCAGGAGGAAGGGATGCGGCTTGTTAGCGAAGGCGTCACCAGTATCAGCGAGGTCATCAGGGTAGTCTTTGAGGGGGTATAAATAATGAGCAAACTGCCAACCATCAGTGAACTGATGGCTCAAGTTTCCGAAAAGAAAGCCTCTGACTTACATATTTCCGTGCGTGTGCCGCCCATCATCCGCTTGCACGGCGAGTTGATACGCCTAGAATACCCGCCCCTGATGCCGGACGACACAGAGGCAATGGCGAAACAGATTTTAAGCGAGCGCCAGTGGGCGCTGTTTACTGAGCGAGGCGAGATTGACTTTTCTATAGGGATAGCCGGTATAGGCCGCTACCGAGTCAACGTCTACCGCCAGCGCGGCTCTGTCGGTATGGCGTTGCGCGCCATCTCAGGCAACATCCCCTCCTTGGAGAAGCTCAATATGCCCTCAGTACTTGACTCTTTCACCAAGCGCACTAAGGGGCTGTTCTTGGTAACAGGGCCTACCGGCAGCGGAAAATCGACTACTTTGGCTGCCATGCTCGATATGGTCAACAGAAATCGCTCCTGTCATATCCTGACGCTGGAAGATCCCATCGAATACCTGCATTCCCACCAGAAGAGCATCGTCAACCAGCGGGAAATCGGCGCTGACAGCCACTCTTTTGCCAACGCGTTACGCGCGGCGCTGCGGCAAGACCCAGACGTTATCCTAGTAGGGGAGATGCGCGACCTAGAAACGATAGGTATTGCCATTACCGCCGCCGAGACCGGCCACTTAGTGATGGCTACTCTACACACTATCAATGCGCCGCAGACGATAGACCGCATTATTGATATTTTCCCACCCCACCAGCAGCAGCAAATCAAAGTACAGCTATCCAACTCGCTGATTGGCGTCCTTTCCCAGCAACTTCTCCGCCTGCGCGAAAAAGAGGGCCGGATTGCCGCCACCGAATTGATGGTGGTAACTCCAGCCGTGCGCAACCTGATCCGCGAAGGCAAGACGCACCAGATTTACTCCGCCATGCAAACCGGTGCCAGGTTTGGCATGCAAACGATGGACTCTTCTTTGCGCACCCTGTACCGGGAAGGGAAAATCAGCTATGAAGATGCCTTAAATTATGCTATCGACCCGGAAAGCATGCTCCGCGAACTGGAAGTAAGACATTAAGCAGAGGTCGAAGAGAGGAGGGAAAAAGTGTCGCCGCTTTACAAATACCAGGCCAGGGACGGCAAAGGACAAAGTATCAGCGGTGAGCTGGCAGCAGTGGCGCCGCACCAGGCAGCGCAGGAACTGCGCGAGAGCGGGCTTTATATTGTCAGCATCAGGGAGGCCGGCCTCTCCGCGCGGCCGGCCGGCAAAAGCAGAGCACCGGTAGCGCTTGCGGTACGCCGCTTGCCTCTCCGCCTGCCTGACCGGCAGGCAGGGCAGACAGGTTCGCTGTTTACTGTTCGTGACAAAAAGCCTAATTCCCGTGACCTGATGGTTTTCTGCCGCCAATTTGCCACAGCTGTGGAAGCGGGCATGACAGTACTTGCCGCCCTGAAAATCCTCGCCGCTCAGACGCGGCCCAAAAGCTTGGCGCAAAAGGTACAGGAAGTTATCACCGCCCTTGAGAAAGGTAGCGGCCTAGCGGAGGCTTTTGTCGAACACAGCCCGTTTTTTCCGCGCATTTTAGTCCATATGGTGGAGGCCGGGGAAATTAGCGGCTCGCTGGACGTAACATTGAAACGGCTGGCCGACTACTTTGAGAAAGAACACGACCTGCGGGAAAAGGTCAAGTCGGCTTCCACCTACCCTGCGGTAATCATGGTGGTGGCCTTGCTGGTGGTAGCTTTCCTGATCATCCGTGTCCTGCCTATGTTTGCCCAGATGTTCGCCGGTATGGGCGCCGAGTTGCCCTTGATTACGAGGCTCCTGATGTCGCTTGGCACCGGCGCGCAACAGTGGTGGCCCTTTATTTTTCTAGGTCTGGTGCTGCTGGTACTGGCTTTGCGCCGTTACGTCCGCACCACCCGCGGCGCCTACTCCCTGGACCGGCTGAAAATGAGGCTGCCGGTCTTCGGCCCGCTTTACCAGAAAGTGGTCTTTGCCCGTTTTTCCCGCACGCTGGCCACGCTGCTGGCCTCCGGTGTCGGCGTGTTGCCCGCCTTGCTCCTGGTCGGGCGGGTTTCCGGCAATAAAGTAGTGGAGGAGGCCATAGCCAAGTCGGCCACCGGCATCCGCCAGGGCCAAAGTATGGCGGCGCCGCTGCGGGCGAGTGCCATCTTCCCGCCCATGCTGACCGAGATGCTGAAAATCGGTGAGGAAACCGGCGCCATTGACACCATGATGGGAAAAGTGGCTGACTTTTACGAGGCGGACGTGGCCTACGCCGTCTCCCGCCTGAGCGCGGTCATCGAGCCCATCCTGATTCTTGGCGTGGCTATCATTGTCGGCACCATCGTGGTAGCCATCGTCACGCCCATGTTTGAAATCTTTCAACATATCCAGTAACCCTTTTTGGGAGGCGGCACCGCGTGGAGAATGAAAAAATCCTGGAGCTTATGACCAGGATGTACACTGACCTGAAGGGCAGCCAGGAGAAGATGTACAATGACCTGAAGAGCAGCCAGGAGAAGATGTACAATGAAATGCAAGAAGGATTCAGGACCGTTAATGAAAAGCTTTTGACGGTTGATGAGCGGCTGTCTTCTGTGGAAGTACGTCTTTCTTTTGTGGCTGAGCGGCTGTCTTTAGTGGAGGCACGGCTGTCTTTAGTAGAAGAGAGAATGTCTTTTGTGGAGAAGACCGTTGTAAAAATCGAAACTGACCATGGCCCCAAGATAAAGGCTTTATTAGACGGTTACCAACTGAATTCAGAAAAGCTGGACCGAATTGAGACGGAAGTAGCCAGTTACGACGAGCTTATTATGCGCAGACTGAAGTAAGGATTCACAGATGGCAGGAATAGCATGGATTATCTGGAGAACAGACCGTTTGCGGAGCAGGGCAGAGATATTTTGGTTTACTTGCCTTTTGCTGCTGATTTTCAGCTTATTTCGCCATTGACGAAATCTGTCGTTTGCTGTAAACTAATGGCAAAGTAACAATAAATGAGAAAATTGCCTGGGAATCTGAACCGAAAAGGGCTAACCTGCCGAAAGGCTGGGACGCAAAGCTGCGGGTCTAAGGGCCGTGAGCCTATTGACAGCCGGGCCGCCGAAGAGCAGGAGTTTGTTTTATAGGGCTTCAGCTTAGGCTGAAGCCTTTTGCTGTACAAAATTGGGGGCGGCAACGCGCAATTTGCCGACCTGCCTCTGCCCGGCCGGCAGACAGGCGCTGCGGGCCGGAAGAAAGATAAAAGGAAAAACAGCAGGAAAAAGGTAAACAAAGGCGAATGTTTTTGCCGGTGGGAATGAAAACAACAAGTAGAAATAATCGGTGAGAGGAGGGTCGAGAAAGAAACCGCAAAAATCTAAAAAGCCTGCCTGTCCGGCAGGCGGGCCTGTCTGCAACGGTCAGGCAGGAAATATTTCCTGGGAAACAAAATCAGAGGAAGTTTTTACCAGAGAGAAATGCACCCAATATTCGTATCGCTTTAGCAGTCCTACTGTACAGGTCTGTACAGGTCGAAATTTATTAAGGGAGTGGAAGAAAATGTTGAAAATTGCTAGTTTACTGCAGCGGTGCCGCCGCGACAGGCGCGGCTTTACCCTGGTGGAACTCTTGGTCGTGGTGGCCATCCTTGGCATCCTGGCGGGCATCGCCGTACCGCGCGTGACGCAAAATATCCAGTCGGCGCGCATCGCGGCGGATATCGCTAACGAACGCATGATTCTAAACGCTTTGGAAGCGTACTACCTGGAGGTTACCGCCACCGGCCCGCGGCTAGGGTATCCGACCCGGGCGGATATGATTGCAACTGCTGCGGGAACCTTCGGAGCTTTCTTTGGCACGCTGCCCGCAGTGCCGGCTGGACTCGTTGGTCGTCTCCCTTATAACGAGCGCTATACAGCAACGGGAACTGCCTTTGGTACCGCTCCTGTTCTTCACCCCAGCTTCTCCTGGGCTACGCCTAACGGCCTGGGCCCAGGCGGTACTGCCACGATTACCAGGCCGTAGCGGCAGCGG
>JAGXSQ010000160.1 GCA_018333395.1 Dethiobacter sp. | reverse complement strand
CTGGGTAATGGTTTTGTCCATATTTCGCAAGCAACATACGTTGTGGAATGCCACGATCCATTGCCGGCGCTGTCTATTACCCCTGTCACAGAGGTAGAGCAGGCTATCGGCAACTATGTGGCTGAATTGATTGAGGATGGCTCCACGCTGCAGATCGGTTTTGGCGGTATCCCTAACGCTGTGACAAAAGCGTTGATGAATAAAAAAGACTTGGGCATTTACACGGAGATGGTAACTGACGGTATGGTCGATTTGTTGGAGTGTGGCGCTGTTAACAACCGCAAAAAATCTTATTATCCGGGGAAGATTCTTGGTACCTTTGCCTTGGGCACCAGACGTCTGTATGACTTTTTGGACGATAATCCGCTGGTGGAAATGCACCCTGTCAGCTATACGAACGACCCTTACAACATTAGTAAAAACGATAATATGATCGCTATCAACGCCTCTATTGAGATAGACCTGACCGGACAAGCCTGCTCAGAAAGTATGGGCACCAAGCAGTGGAGCGGCACAGGAGGGCAGGCCGACTTTTTCCGGGGTGTCAATATGTCTGCTGGCGGCAAGGGTTTTGTGACACTGGCGGCTACAGCCAAGAGCGGCACTATTTCGAGAATCGTACCGAAGCTTACCCCGGGTGCTGTGGTGACTACCAGCAGGAACGATGTGGACTATGTGGTGACGGAGCATGGGGTGGCTAAGCTGCGCGGTAAGACTGTCCGTGAAAGAGCAGCGGCTTTGATTAATATTGCCCACCCAAAATTCCGCTCTGAATTGAAGGAAGCGGCCAAAGAACTGTGCCTGATGTAAGAATTTAGGGTCGCAATAGAAATTATTTTCTTTATTCAATATAGAAAGAGGCAGTAGCTGTGTTTTGTGGCTGCTGCCTCTTTCTATATTTTCCGGGCAATAGTTTTTCCCCTGGCGCTTAGCGCTTGCCATTGTTTTCCGTATTACTCTCCTGTATCAGTGCTCTTACAAAAGCAGTCTTGGAGAATTCGCCATAGCTGATAACATATAAATAATCTTCTTTCCCAAGAAGTCTTTTCGTTATTTCCTGCGCATCGTACCCGTTCTTCCTCATTTGCAGCGCCTTTCCCTGCATGTCCTCTATGTAGGATAATTTTCTGGCCAAGGATTCCGGGCCTTTGGCTACAGAACCCCGATGACTGCAGAACAGAGTGGAGAAGTTTAAGCTGGCGAGTTTAGCTAAAGATTGTTTTAACGCGACAAGGTCTTCACTTTTATAAAAGTACAGGATTTTTTCTCCCATATACAGGTCGCCAGTGAAGAGCCAGCCTTTTTTTTCCTCGTAAAGGCAAAGGTGATCCGGCGAGTGGCCTGGTGTCCGGATAACTTTAAAAGTATATTTTTCTGTTTCCATGAGTTCGCCGATTTCTTGGCAGCGGCCTGCGGCAGGGTTGCCCCAGACGACCCGACGATAAAGAGGGATGCGAGGCGTGGATGAGAAATAGGAGAGAGCGTTGCTGTCTAGATAGGGCGTGATGCCCAGTTTATTAAACAGGTCGACATTGCCGGCGTGGTCTTCATGGCAGTGAGTAAAAACAGCTTGGGTTGGTTTATTCGTACTGTAAAAACGATGCAGGTGCTCTTTAAAATAAGGAGAGCCTCCGTCAATAACAAGGCCATTAACAAAGAAGGAGCAGCTTGCCCGTAGCGGCCTGCCCATAATAGTGCGAGACATTTTGAGGCAATGGACATCATCCTGGACAGATGCTTTGAACACTTAAGAGACCACCTTTATTTGAATTAGTTCCCAAAATATGATAAAACTACCAAACTAGCCATAGTTAGAAAGAGAGAAAGTCTTCGGAACGAAGCGGTTCCGTCCCTGCCAGCACATCCAGCTCGCGAGCCGCAGCTGTGATTATTTTGAGCCAGCGTGGGTTGCGCAACTTCATGCGCACACCGCTGACCACCTCCACATCTACAGCCGCATCGTTTTTTACTTCCAGTACCTCGATCTGGAAAATAGCGCCACCCTTAAAAGCAGACATTTCTCTAAGCATCGTGGCCTTTCCTTTGATGCCCACAGCTATATCTTTCTCCTCGCAAAGACTGAGCATCACCTTGCTATCGCGCCTGATGTTCCGAGCGCTTTGGCATTCCTTCTGCATAGCCATCAGGATGGTTTTGTTGTCCCTTACAGCGAAGAGGGAGACGGGAGCGATGCGCGGAAAGCCATCTTCGTCAACCGTGGCCAGCATAGCCGCCAAAAACCTGGTTTTCAGGACCTTGATAACTATTTCATTCAACTCGTGGGTTACTGATATCGCCATTGGGCTCACTCCTTTTTATTTCACGGCAAAGCTGTCGGCAAACTTTTTCAGCTGAGTGATGTTCTCGCAGGGAAACGCCGTATCGCAACAGGGTAGATAGACGTCCATGTAACTATCTCCCGTCCCCCAAGAACTCTTATCTTCCGGGTTCAGCCAATAAATTCCGCCGCTCCTGGCTCTGAACTCTTGTAGATATTCCACGCCGGATCTAAAGTTGTTGTTCCTAGCATCACCGACAATGACTAGGAAAGTTCGCTTAGTCAATTCTTCACGGTGATACCGGTAAAAGCCTCGGAAAGCGTTGCCGTAATCGGTCAGGCCACGCCTGACAACTCTCGCTTTGGCGCTTACCGTCTCCAGCGATTTGCTCATATCAGCCGGATCAATGAGTGAGGTAATTTCTTCAAGAGAGTCTACGAAGCCAAACACACGGACGGTACCGCGTGTGGCCGCAAAACTGAAGACGAATTCCAAGAAGAAGGGCAGGTAGGCATACATAGAATTGGAGAGGTCACAGATGATAAATACCCGGGGCTTGTTTTTGCGTCTCTCCCGCCACGTTAGCTCCAGGGGTATACCGCCGGCAGCAAGGCTGTTGCGCCAAAGACGGCGGAAGTCCACCCTGCCTTTACCGCGCTGGTGGCGGCTACCGCTTTTGGAAGCCAACTTCTTGGCCAACTCCCTTATAATGGCCAGCAGTTGATTTTTTTGGTTTGGGCGGGACGCTAGGAAGGGAAGGTTTAACAGACCACTCTCACCGGCCTGATAAGCTGCCGCTCGGCTTTGCGCGGCACTAAGTCCCGCCGTCCGCCCCTCCTCACTCTGGCCCTCTTCTCCGCCGCCTTTACCCCTGCCGACGGCCAGGCTCCCGGCAGCGGCCTGCTCCGGCACTACCGCTGTTTCCGCAGAATCACCTTCCGTCGCGTGCTGAGGTTCAAAGGTGCAGTCAAAGGCAGAGTCAAACAGCTGAGCAAATTCCTTATCCTTTATGAGGCAGGCCCGGAGCACGGTTCGGATAGTGGCCGGATCATAAGACGGAGCTACGTTCAATGCGGCAACGGCGTCGAGCACTTCCGGTGTAGACACGGTAGCGCCCCTTTCGCGCAAAAACCTGACCAGCAGCATAACATGGTCAACCATGGCAACATACCTCCGGCACTAAAGCCAGCGACCTGACCGAAACTTTTCCACCAGCACATCAGCATCCCGGTGATGCTTGAGCAGAGTGCTGCAGGCCAGCTCTACCGCTTTCTGGTCCACCTGGCTCAGGTTTGCTATGAGCATGGCCTCTACCCAATCCAGGGTTTCGGCAACACTGGGGGCTTTGCGTAAGTCAAGCTCTCTTACTTTCTGCACAAACCTGGTCGCCCGTGCCGCCAACTCCTGGTCAATGCCGGGGAACTTTTTCATCAGAATCTCGCGTTCTCTTTCCGGGGTGGGGTAATCAATATACAGGTAAAGACAGCGTCTTTTTAGGGCTTCCGAGAGTTCGCGGGAGCGGTTGGAGGTCAGGAATACCGCCGGGGTGTGTTTGGCCTTAATTGTGCCGGTTTCCGGGATGGTAATCTGCCAGTCGCCCAGCAGTTCCAGAAGCATAGCCTCAAACTCCTGGTCTACCTTGTCCAACTCGTCAACCAGCAACACGGTGGGCCACGGCGAAGTAATGGATTCAAGCAGCGGACGTGCCAGCAGAAACTGTTCCGTGAAAATATCTCCCTCTACAGACTGCCAATCGCGGCTTTCGGCCTGGATGTAAAGAAGCTGTTTCTTGTAGTTCCATTCATAGATAGCTTTTGTCTCATCCAGTCCTTCATAGCACTGTAAGCGCACCAACCTGCGCCCCCTGAAGGCGCTATAAGCTTTGCCCAGCTCGGTTTTACCGACACCGGCCGGTCCTTCAATCAGGAGTGGTTTCCGCATTTTTTCGGCCAGATACAGAACAGTGGCGATGGCATCGTCGCAGATATAGCCGTACAGTTTCAGCCCTTCCTTAAGAGTTTCCGGAGACAGTTCCGCTGTAGTCTCAGGCTCCCGATTCATCGTTGTTTTCCTCCCTGTACAGCGCCATAAATTCCTTTAGCCACCTGATACGTACCTTCTGAACCTCAAGCCCATAATCCAGTATTTTTATCCTGTGCGCCGACACCTTCTTTTTGACCATGCTGCCCCGGGCGGCCAGCAGGCTGGACAACGACTGTTCAGCCTCAGTCAGTTGACGGGCGGTTTTTTGCAGAGCCTCTGCTGGCTCCAGAAAGTTAAAGAAGTTGCCTTTGTAGAGAAATCTGTATTCATTAAAGAAATCGTACCTGGCTCTTCCTGTTTCGTTTTCGTCTGACAATAGCCAGTCGCGAAACGCTTCCTCTCCCTTGCCGGTGATATAAAGCAGTTTCTTACTTGGCAAAACTTCTTGGTGAATTGTTTCTCTGACTATGAGTCCCTCATTTTCCATCTTCTTTAAAGTGCTGTAAAGCTGTCCATCATTAACTTCCGGACCTTGGCCCAAAAAATCTTTGAAGATCGACTTGAGCATTTTGTAGCCATAAGTAGGATGCTCGACAAGGCAGCCCAAAATCAGATGCTGCAGCCCCATAGGCTGTCTCCCTCCGTTCCATACCTTGTCAATATTATAACTTAAAAATAAGGTATGTCAATGTGTTTCTTTGAAGTCAAAAAGGAGAATAAGCCCTGAAAGAGAATATGGTAAACCGGCCTTTCGTCTCGAGGACGTTAATTCTTAAGGAGGTACAATGTGAACAGTGTGCTGATGCAGGTAAATGAAGGAGTCGCGTTAATTACCCTGAACCGGCCCGAGGCTTTCAATGCGTTTAATCTCGAATTATTCAAGTTGCTAAAAGAAACTGTGACTGCATGCTTTGCCCCCGAAATACGTGCCGTTGTCCTGACGGGTGCAGGGAAGGCGTTTTGTTCCGGCGGCGATCTGAGAGCGATGAGTGCGGCACCAAAAGAGGATCTGCCTAATTTGCTGCGCGAGTTGACTGAACTGTTCCACAGCGTGATCACCGACCTCCGGTTGCTGCCTAAACCCGTTATCGCCGCGATCAACGGCCCGGCCGGCGGAGGTGGGTTCAGTCTGGCGCTCGCCTGCGACCTGCGTTATGCCGTGCCGACTGCCCGCTTCAAACAGGCCTACACTAGTGCCGCTCTTTGTCCGGACGGCGGATTCTCTGCCTTGCTGCCCGCTATGATAGGTTTTAGCCGGACATCGCAGCTACTTTTTCTCGATCCTGTGCTCGATGCGCAGACGGCGAAAGAGTGGGGGATAGTCCAGGATATCTTTGCCGAGGAATCTTTCTTAGCTAAAATCTCTGCCATAGCCGCTCGTCTAGCCAACGGCCCCACCCTCTCTTTTGCCAGAGCCAAAGCCATCCTTAATGAGTCTTTGCTCCCACACTTGGAAAAAATTTTGGAGCTGGAGCAGCAGGGAATGGTTGAGGCAGGGCAAACGGAAGACGCCTTGGAAGGAATCGAAGCCTTCTTTGCCAAGCGCTCTCCAGTGTACCATGCCAGGTAATCATGAACACAGTGGTAAAGGTTGTTTCCTAAAGTTCGCAGAAAATATAACGGGAAAAATTCTGAACGCAGGGGAGGCATTGCGTTGAATAAGGTGCTGATTATGCCGTGCCTGGATATGAAGGACGGGCGAGTGGTTAAAGGTGTGCAGTTCGTGAACCTGAAGGATGCTGGGGATCCGGTAGAATGTGCGCGTGCCTACTGCGCAGCAGGGGCGGACGAACTTGCTTTTCTAGACATCACAGCAACCCTGGAAGGGCGCAGGACCATGCTAGATACAGTTAGAAGGGTAGCAGCCGTCACCACCGTTCCGTTTACCGTGGGCGGAGGCATTCGTTCCTTGGAGGAGGTGGAGGCGGTGCTGGCATCCGGAGCCGACCGGGCCTCCATCAGTAGTGCGGCGTTCCGTAACCCGTCGCTTGTAGAGGAGGCGGCCCAAAGGTTTGGCAGCGAGAAAATTGTTGTGGCGATTGATGTGGATAGAAATGAGGCGCTGCCTTCCGGTTATGAGGTCTATGTGGACGGAGGCACTACTGCTACAGGCAGCGATGCCGTGGCCTGGGCCAGAGAAGCTGCCGCCCGTGGTGCCGGAATTATTTTGCCGACCAGCAAAACGTGTGATGGCGCCAAGTCCGGCTATGACCTGCCTTTAATCCGCAAAATCAGGGAGGCCGTCGGTGTGCCGGTCGTTGCCTCAGGCGGAGCTGGGAAGATGGCTGATTTTCTCGATGCTGCACGGGCGGGCGCTGATATGTTATTGGCCGCTTCCGTTTTCCATTTCGGTGAAATCACTGTTCCAGAACTAAAACAATTTCTTGCCCGTAACGGTGTGACTGTTTTATAAGCTGTTCTCTGCCCTTGTTGAAACGCAAAATATAACCACGGGGCCTGAGCCTCCGTGGTTATATTATCTTTTAATGCTGGTGCCTGAGGTCAGAGTCGAACTGACATGCCCGGAGGGCAACGGTTTTTGAGACCGCCGCGTCTGCCATTCCGCCACTCAGGCACGGTTTTTATAGGCAAGATGTATCATAACATATACACAACCGTTTTTCAAGGGTGTGATGGCTTTTAAACGGGTACTCAAAGCGGATATATATCTCATGATTTCAATTTGCAGGAATCCGGTGTTCGCAAGGGACACCGGTCTGGCACTTGCCGCAGGCGCTGTAAGGGTAGCCGAATGGAACGCTGAACTCTTTCATGGGGTTTTCTACGCGAAGGTACTGTTGGCAGACGTATTTGTCTTTGCCCTCAGGCTTGATAGCGCCGGAGGGGCAACGCTTAATACAGGCACCGCACTTCCCGTCGTTGGTGGACGGACAGTTCTGGAAAGGATGAGTGTAGGGACGGGGTGAGGGGTCAAAAAATAGGCTGGTGATGACGCTGGCAAAGCGGCCAGCCATGCCTTGCTCAGTAATCAGCCCGCGGTTAAGGCTGAAGGTGCCAAGGCCGGCGATATAAGCAGCATGGCGCTCTGACCAGTTACTGGTACATGTGGTGAAGTCAGCGATAAATTCGGGTAAAATGGCTGGGGCAACCGCCCGACCTCCAGCGTCGATGAGAGTCTGTATGACGAATTTCCTGACCTGATTGGCAAACTCTTCACCTTTAAAGCGGGCGTGCATCCATTGCTCGGAAGCGGGACCTGGAGGATAGTTGGAGCGGCGGACTTCTTCGCTAAAGGGCAGGAAAAAGGAAATAACGGTGGCGGCGTCAGGGAGCCATTCACGTGGGGTGCGAAGGAGGTGGCCGACTATCTCCGGCTTTTTCAGGTCGAGGAACAGCGGATCAGTGGCAGAGGCAAAACCTACCAGGGGCTGCCCGTAGAAGCGGTACGCGCCGTGAAAAGAGTTTTCCGGGGCGGCGATGAGCAGTTCGGTAACTTTTTGGCACAGTATTTTAGAGTCCATATTCTTCCTCCTGACGAAATGCCGCAGCTAGACGCAGAGTCTTATCTGTTAGTATTTTACAACAAAAGAAACTGAGATGTCAAAAATGATTTGCCGGCTTTGTGTGACTAGCCCGGGGAAGGGAGGTGATTTTCACCAAAACGTCAGGGAGTGCATATACTGGAATGCAAATAGCCTAGGAGAGGGGTGATGGTTTGCGCACCTTTAGGGCGATGGCCGTTATCCGCAGGTTGTTGGGGTTGTCCCTGGCTGTAGCAGGTATCGCCATCGTGGCCAATTCTTTGCCGGGGTATGTGTGGTTTTTTCTGCTGGGAGTTGGGTTGATCTGGATCGGTTGGGTGGTGTTCCGACTGGAGCGGATTTACTATTAGAAGGAGGGGGAAGGGATGAGTTTTTATACTATCCGTCTGCCAAAATTGTTTGGCATGCTACTGAAGGGGATTCTTGGGGGCCGTAAAAAATAAAAAAGCGCCGAGGCGCTTTTTTGTTTTGTTATTATACTACGCGGGTTACTTTGCCTGCTTTCAGGCAACGGGTGCAGACGGCAACCCTACC
This sequence comes from Dethiobacter sp., assembly GCA_018333395.1. The sequence goes on along the minus strand of JAGXSQ010000160.1, from coordinate 2,257 downwards.
GGGGTTTCCTGCTACGAGGGCTCTTACTTTTTGGACGTTGGCTTTCCAGGTTCTTCTTGTTTTAATATTAGAGTGGCTGACATGGTTACCCGTCTCTGTACCTTTGCCGCATACGGAGCATCTTCTAGCCAAGTTCGACACCTCCTCGTCTTCAGGGTGTATGAGGTAGCTCGTCCGCGCATAAGCTAAAAATCACTTTTAAATTGTAACACAGCAGCTTTAGGGTTGCAAGGTAAATAATTTTCTGTGAGCAGGAGTTTATCTGAATTTATGGAATAACTAAGGGAGGAAAGCTGCGGCTTTGGAGGGAGTAAGTGAGAATGAAGATTACCGGCGAGATGACTATCTTTGAGGCTCTCCGTGCTTACCCGCGGGCGGCGGATGTTTTTAAGGCGCATGCTATGCCCTGTAGCGGCTGCATGGCGATGGTGGGCGAAAGCATTGAAAAGGGAGCGCATCGTCACGGGGCGGACTTAGAGAAGCTGCTGGAGGACCTTAACTCCTTAGGCGATAATCCCACAGAGAGAAACAAGTGAAAAAAGAGCTGTAAAACAGCTTTTTTTTCGAGGAATTTTTTTCTGCTGGCTGGTAAGACATATAATTTTGCAGGAAAACAATACTAGTATATAAGCTATCATACGAGAGATAATAAGGACACAAAGCAAAAAAGGGGGTGAGTTACTTGCCTACAGCAGCTAATAGGGTTAATGAAACTGGTCGCAACCGCGTCTTGGTTGCCGGCGCCGAACAGGCTCTGGAGCGTTTCAAAAATGAAATCGCTACCGAGTTGGGACTGGACTACAGCGGGGATAAAGGCAATCTGACCTCCCGCCAAAACGGTTATGTTGGCGGTTTGATGGTTCGCAAAATGATCCATCAGGCGGAAAGCCAAATGGTTGGCGGTCAGTAGTATCGGTTCAAACAAAGCGGAAGCTACATACTTCCGCTTTTCCGTTTTGTTCGGCGAAAAACAGAAAAATCCCTCCGGGCGGGGAGTCCCGAAGGGGTGGGAGAGGAGAAATCGGAGGAAGAGCTTATGGAGAGTATGTTGCAACCCTATTATGGACAGTGAAAGAGAGAAACATGCATAGAAAAAATATGTAATTTATGGTAATTCCAATGGGAGTGGTGGCTGGTGAGAGTGAACGCGGGAAGTGCCGGCGGGCGGGCGTTAAAAACGCGCCAGGGTTTAGAGACGCGGCCGACTGCCGCCTTAGTTAAGGGAGCACTCTTTAATATGCAGGGGGCGCGTGTTGTCGGTAGCCGTTTTCTGGATGTTTTTGCCGGCAATGGCGGTGTGGGGATTGAGGCGCTGAGCCGCGGGGCCTCGTTTTGTATTTTTATTGAAAAAAATGGGCAATGTGTTAAAATAATTAAGGAGAATTTGGCATTGACCGGCCTGATGGCCTACGGACGGGTTATTCCCCGTGAAGCCAAGCTTGCGCTCGCTGAGCTGGAGGAAGAGGGCGAGACATTTGACATTATTTTTTTGGACCCTCCTTATTTCAGCTCCGCTTTGGCACCGGTCCTGCGGCAGTTGGTCAGCGCAAACCTGCTGGCTGTCCAAGGGATAATCGTAGTTGAACACCACCGACTTGACACTGCCTGGCGTGATGTGGAATGGACAGTGCTGAAGGAAAAGCAATACGGCGACACTATGCTAACCTTTCTGGTGCCAGCCGGGGTGGAGAAGCGGTGAACCGCGCAGAAAGACAGGAGGAGAAGCGCATGAAAATAGCTATTTACCCGGGAAGCTTCGACCCAGTGACTAACGGTCATAAAGATATCATCGACCGGGCCAGCCGGGTTTTTGACAAGTTAATCGTCGCTGTGCTGGAAAACCCGCGTAAAGCACCGCTTTTCACCACGGAAGAGCGGCTCGAAATGCTAAGAGTAATAGCCCATAGTTACCCTAACGTAGAGATAGATTTTTTTTGCGGGCTGTTAATAGACTACGCCAAGCTAAAAAACTGCTATATTCTAGTTAAAGGCCTACGCGCTATGTCCGATTTCGAATTTGAGTTTCAGATGGCGCTCGTTAACCGCAAGCTTGATCCCAGACTGGAAACGATGTTTATGATGACTAACAACCGTTATTCGTATCTTTCGAGCAGTATCGTCAAAGAGATTGCCTTTTATGGCGGGGATATCTGCGAGTTGGTGCCAAGTGAGGTCTACAACCAAGTGCTACGGAAGATTCGCGAGGTTAGCGGTGATAAGCTGTGATGCTGATTTTGGCCTGCCGCAATGCTCCGAC
>JAGXSQ010000159.1 GCA_018333395.1 Dethiobacter sp. | reverse complement strand
GAAAACAAGGCCCAACTGCTCGTCGTAATCCTTCTCGATCTCGTATTCCGTCAAAGAGCCGTCGGCATGCTGCACGGCTAACAGTAGCTCCTCTGTGCTTTCCGCCAGGAGCCAGTCCAGGATATCGCCAAGCTCCGCCCCGTTGACGCTGAGAACACAGTCGCCGGGAAGGAGGCCGATTTCCTCGGCGATAGAACCTGCTTCGACACGTTCAACAAGCTTTCCTGTCAGCATGTACCTACCCGCCTTGCCAGTGCTTTTACCATTATCCTACATGTGGGCGGCAGTGTCAAACAGAACCTGCAGGAAAGCTTTTTACTACCTTTTTGCGGCCTTGGAACGCTGCACACTTTGGAGCAAACCTCCAAAATGGCTCCGGACCACCCGACGGGCCAATCCTCTTTCCTGCCTGCCCAGGCCAAGCCGGGAAAGTAACTTTCCCCACCCAGCAAGCTGAGGATTTTCCAGCAAACAAGGGACGACTTTTATTTCACGCAGCGGCAGGCCGTAAAGACCGAGCATGCTCTCCACAGCCCGAATGACCACCTCCGGCTGCACCTTGACGCTCAGGATGAAAACATTATCACCTGCACTGTCAGTACCGACAAAAAAAATGCGCCCGTCTTCATCGTGGGACCCGCGCCGGAAATACTTTATAGCATCTAACTCCTTCTGACCAGGATGCTTTTTGCCCTCAAGCTGCCCTAGGTGGATGGCCGCGGCCACCGCCGGCAGGTAGAGATCAAGCAGACCAAGATAAAAATAATTCACGTTCCCACCTCATTTTTCACCTTCTCCACCAGCCGGACCAGCGCCGGAAAGGCTTCCCTTGTACCCGAGAGCACCAACGGCCGGCCAAGGCGCACCAGCAGCCAGCGCCTGGAAAGGTAACCACCGATTCTCATTTTCAGCGTTACGCAATGCAATGTGTCAATGAACGACAACTCTCCGCCTGCACCGATCATTTCGGCCACCTGCAGCAAAACCTGCTCCACTGTTTTCCCGGCGTTCCGACAACCAAGCGAGTAAACCTGGCGTCCCTGCTCATCAAAGCCAAAAAAGTGTAGCAGGCCGTGTCCGTCCTTGGTCTGCCGGTCAAATAGCGTTAGGCGCATAAAATCAGCGTTGCTCGGCAACGTGCTTCCTTTAAGCTGTCCTAAGTGAATAGCGGCGGCCACCACTGAGGAATGGGCACCGCCGTAGCAGTGATAAATAATTTTTTTAGGCGCCATCATTTACTCCTGTGCAAAGATACTAGTGCCTGACCAAGATATAGGTCCCGTTACCTAAATCATGGGCAATGGCTTCCAAAACCCTGGAGAGTGTTTTGGCAATCCACTCCTGTTCTTCGTGGTCTTGGGCATAAAATACCGGTACACCACTGACCGTTTCCCTGCTGGTTGTCACTGCTGCCAAGATTAGTTTGTTGATAGCTATTTCCATCTTTTCCCTCTAGTCAGTGGCGCAACGACCTGCCCGGGAGGCCAACGGGTTGACAGCGGCACTTTCCAGGACTGGGACGTTTTCGACGGCTACCACAAGACATTTCTCATCTGGTTCTATAGGTACAATAATCATCCCTACGCGCCCGGTATCCGGGTCGCGGCGTAAAAGCGGCATAAATTCCGCCGTGTCCACTTCCCGGTGCACCCCGAGCAGTGCGGCAGCATCATGGGCGATAGCCTGGCGCTGTCCGACATTAGCTAGTATCTCCCGGGCTGTATCATCGTATGGCTCAAGAATCACGGCCCGGGCGCGCTGCGTGTAGATATCTCTGATTTCTGCCAACGCAAGATTCATGATGTGAATGTCCTCCACGAAAACGTTGGGGCCTACAAAACGAACCCTTGCCGGCCTTACTTTAGCGATATCTTTAACTATTTGTCCACGCATCAGAGACCTAGCTATTGTTAAGGCAGCCATTCCGGCAATGACGCCGGCAAAAGCCCCGAAAACAAAAGTAACTCCTGATGTCATCAAGGAAATCAGGATCACCAGGTAGTTACGAGCCTCAAAAGTACGGGCAATCCCTTCAATAAAATCTTTTCCTCGCGCTACCAGTTCCGACTGTTCCAGAGCCAGCAGCATTTCCCTTTCCATCCGGCGCACTTCCCGGAACTGTGTCGCAGCTAGGGCAAGAAAAGTTACGGCGGTATATTCTTTGGCTACAATAGCAGGGATAGCCACGGCTCCCATCATGGCGGCCACAAACCCCAGCGCCAGGTGATTAATGACCGCATGTGGATAGGACGGGTACTGGCGAAAATCACGGCGCAGCATCAGGTAACGCGCCAGCGTGCCTACCGCCATCCCGCAGACAATAGCGACCAAGTCCCTGCTCATCCGCGCCCGCTCCCTTCCGATAGACGTTTACTCTTTTTGCCTGTTCTGATTGTTTTGGTACTGCTGTTTTTACGTATATTAGCGTAACCTGTATGTCACGATTTATGCTCGGGCAGGACCACATCAAAAAAGAAAGACTCCTGCTAAAAAAGGAGTCTTTTATCCCGAGGACAAGTCTGCGTACCGCTTAAAGATTTACTGAATCAGTGTGCCTCCGGGCAAGTTTTGACGTGTCAAACCCACGTTGCCTAAGCCACTCCTGCACCTGGCCGGTAATCACTACCGGTTTACACCTAAGCTCGCTGATAGACGAAGAGCCGGTCATCACCATCACCATCTGCAATTCCCTGATGATGCCTCTCAGGCGTAAGTCCAGCTTAGCCCGGCCCTCGGCAAGCAAGATCTTGGCGGCAAGCCCCGCTATCCCTACGGCACTGGCACCAAGAGCCAGCGATTTGGCTACCAGCAGGCCGGTGTTAACGCCCCCGGAAGCAATAATATCTACGCCTGGAGCGCCGACACGGGCCTCTAGGATAGAAATGGCCGTGGGGATCCCCCACTTGACTAAGTCATCACCGCTCTGCAGGTGGGCGCGACGACGCTCAATTAACATGAAGTTGGTACCACCACTGCCGCCCACGTCGATGGCGGCCGCGCCGAGGTCTTTAAAAACAGCGGCCTGCTCCCGGGCTATACCAAACCCTACTTCTTTGACGATAACCGGCACACTTACACTTTGGACGATTTTTTGCAGATGGCTCCGGTACCCGCGGAAATCGGTATCGCCATCAGACATCATCAGCTCCTGGGGAACATTGAGATGGATTTGCAGGGCGTCCGCCTGCACCATTTCCACAGCCTGCGCTGCCTGTTCCGGGTCGGCATAAGCGCCAATATTGGCAAAAATAATTCCTTCCGGGTAAACTTCCCGGACCACTTGGAACGTTCTGCGAAACAATGGGTCTTCGATCGCGGCCATCTGGGAGCCGACAGCCAGCGCCAAGCCATATTCCTTGGCAACCAGCGCCAACTCGCGGTTGATATTTTCTGCCTCTTCAAACCCTCCGGTAATGGCATTTATAAACAACGGGTAGCGCAGACTGATGCCGGCTAGGCTGGCAGACAAATCAAGTTCTTCCAGGGCCGTTTCCGGCAGGCAGTTGTGAATTAGTTGGATATCGTCAAAGTCAGCGTTGTTCTGTTCAGAACGCACTGTATGCCAAAGGTGTTCCCTTTTTCGGGATTGGCGGGACATTTTTACTCTCCTTTTCTCCCGTTAAAAAGGTCGCCGAAAAGATCTCCCAGTGTCAAAGCAGGGGCGGCATCAGAAACATGTTGCTGAACAGGTTCCTTTTTCGACCGCGGCGCAGCTTCACGCATGCTCAGACTTACCCGCTTGGCTGCCGTGTTGATATCTAGAATTTTCACCTTGACGTCCTGACCTTCGCTCACAACTTCTGAAGGTTGTTTGACGTGGTGGTTGGCCAGTTGGGAGATATGGACGAGACCTTCGACACCGGGAATCAATTCTACAAAAGCGCCAAAATTAACCAGTCTGGTAATCCTGCCTTCAACCGCATCCCCCGGCTTAAATTTGCGGGCTACTTCTGTCCAAGGATCTGGTTGTGCCTGGCGTATAGAAAGTCCAATGCGCTCCCTCTCTGGAACAAGCTCAATAATCTTGACCTCCACCTCTTCGCCTACTTTTAGCGCCTGAGAGGGGTGCTCAACGCGGTTCCAGGAAATCTCAGAGACATGGACGAGCCCATCGATCCCGCCCACATCGACAAAAGCGCCGAAGGTGGTAAGTCTCCTGACCGTCCCACGAATAATCTGGCCAGCTTGTAATGAACCTAGGATCTGCTCTTTTCTAGAGGACGTTTCCTCCTCCAAAAGCTGCTTGCGGGAAAGAATCACCTTTTCCCGTTCCCGACGCAGTTCCATGACTTTAAAAGAAATCTCCGTATTGACGAACTCCTTAAAATCGGGGATATAGCGAACATCCACCATGGAGCCGGGCATAAATCCTTCCAGCCCACCCCCCAGATCCACGACAAGCCCCGCAGGTGTCGCTTCCTTCACTCTACCGGACAGTACTGTCCCGTCCTGGAGTGCTTTCTCTACCTCCGCCCACTTCAACTTGCGTGCGATACCTAAACGGGAGAGCGTAATTTTGCCTTCCTGTTCGTCTACTTCTTTGACTTGCAAATCCAACTCCTGGCCATCATGGAAAATGGCCGGTAAGGATTGGCCTCCTTCCATAGACACCTCTTGACGGGGAAGAACTCCCTCGCTCTTATAGCCGATATCCACGAGCACCTCTTCGTCAGTTACCCGCACAACAATCCCCTTTACCACTTCTCCTACGGAGAAGCCCCTCAGCACCTCTGCGAAAGCAGACTGCTCCGCGACCACCTGTTCATCCTGCTGTGACATGTCTTTTTCTGTTTCCATCTTAGCAATAACCTCCTTCATCGTCCAGTCGGGGGTTGAAGCGCCGGCGGCAACACCGACCGTCTTTGCCCCCCGCAGTTGACCGCTGTCCAACTCAGCAGCTCCCGCCACTTCGATGGTTTCAGCACCGGCTACCCGGCAGATTTCCGCCAGTTTAAGCGTGTTAGCACTCTGCCTGCTACCGATTACCACCATAACATCCACTGTCGATGCCAGCCGGCGGACAGCTTCCTGCCTCCGCCAGGTTGCCTGACAGATTGTATCATATATCTCAACCGCCGGTTCAGACGCTTTTAGTTTTTCACCGATTTCTCCGGCGATACTCCTGCGTTGCGTCGTCTGGAAAACAACTGCCAGCGGGGTTTTTAGTCTGATGTTCTCCAGCTCTGTCACCTGCGAAACAACTACGGTCTGGCCACGCCCCCAGGCGGACAGCGCTCTTACTTCGGGGTGTTCGGCGTCTCCGACAATTAGCACCTGCTTGCCCTCTGTCGCCAGCTTAGCCACCAGCTGTTGCAGCCTGCGGACATAGACGCAGGTGGTATCAATGACGTGCAGTTCGCGTCTTAAAGCTTCCGCGAACACCTCCGGGACAGCGCCGTGGGTACGAATCAAGACAGTAGCACGGTCAGGGACTTGTTCAAGTGTCTCCACAAAAGAGACGCCCTGCTCTTGCAGCCTTTGCAGCACCGCCTCATTGTGCACAAGTTCACCAAGCGCAAAGACAGGCCCGCAGCGCGCGGCCTCCTGGGCCAGCTCTACCGCTAGCTTCACCCCGCGACAAAAACCAGCGTGCCGAGCTAGCATGATTTCCAGCGTCTTTACCCCCCATCAGCAGATCTCCCGGCGGAGACGGCCTATTTCCGACATAATCAGGCCGGCAACCTGGTCCAGCTGCTCCCCCCGTACTTTTCGCCCATAAAACTCAGTAAAACACAATGGCCGGCCAATCTTGACCCTAACCGGCCGGAAAAGCGTGTAAGAGCCAGCAATGGCTACCGGCAAGACCTCAGCCTCACTCTTTAGCGCAATTAAGGCAATACCTGGCTGTGGCGGCAGCAAATCAGACGTTTTGCTTCGTGTGCCCTCTGGGAAAAGGCCTATGATCCCGCCGCTATGTAACGTATGCAACGCTGTCCTGATAGCCCGGCGGTCGGCACTGTCCCTCCTAACCGGGAAGGCATGTACTCGGTACATGATCCAGCCGAGAACAGGTATACGAAATAGTTCCTCTTTCGCCATGAAGTGGACAGGTTTATGGCTGACAAGGCAACCAACGAGCGGCGGATCCCACCACGAAAAATGGTTGGCACAAATAATAAACGGCCTGTCGAGCGGAATATTTTCCAGGCCATGTACATCTAACCGGTAGAGAAGGTGATAAACCACACGAAACCCCTTGCGGATGAGCCAGTACAACATCCCCCTACACCCCTCAGCACTTGCCAACCCGATCGGCAATCTTTTGGACGACCTGCTCAATCGTCAGCTCTGTTGTATCAATGTGTATCGCGTCATGAGCGGGGCAAAGCGGAGAGCATTCCCGCTCCGAATCAATCCTATCCCTGGCAGCAAGCTCATTCATCATCTGTGGCAAGCTCATGTTCTCTCCCTTCGCGGCCAACTCCGTCTGGCGGCGGCGGGCCCTCTCAGCTAGTGAAGCCGTCAAAAAAAATTTGTACTCCGCTTCAGGCATCACATTGGTGCCGATATCGCGGCCGTCCATCACTACGCCGCCACGCTTGCCAATCTGCCGTTGCCTGTCAACCAAAACTTCCCTGACATCCGGACAACGCGCTACGAAGGAAACATTCCTGCTTACTTCCGGCAGACGAATGTCTTCCGTCACGTCGTCGCCGTCTAGGAAGACCATGTTCTGGTTGTCAGTGCCGCCGTTGTTCCTGATTTCCAGACCTGAGCGGCTCGCCAAGATTGCCAATTCGCCTGCATCAAGCAAATCTACATCTTGCCGCAAGGCCGCCAGCGTAATGGCGCGGTACATGGCGCCGGTGTCTAGGTAGGTAAGACCCAAGCGCTGCGCCACAGTTCTGGCTACAGTACTTTTGCCGGCTCCGGCCGGTCCGTCAATCGCTATACTTGGCTTCATACGCTATGTTCCTTTCTCTGGAGGAAAAAGACACAAGAAAAACAACACGCTAGGTGTTGTCAGCGAAAAGGTCTGTCCGTAGCTTACGGGTTTCCCGGAGATAGAGATGTTTGATCTCTGGCAGACCAAGCTCGGTATTGATATGCATCAGCACACGGATACAAAACGGCATCGCTCCCGGTACGTCGACCTCCACAGCACCGAGCAAGGATACATCAGACCACCCTAATTCGCGTGCCGCAGCCGCCGGAAAAGCAGCGTTCAAGTCTGGGGTAAGGGTAAAAAAAATACTGGCAATATCTTCCTTCCGGACGTTGTTAGCCGCCACCATCCGCAGAAGCAATTCCCTTGTAGCACTGATAATTTCCGTCTCGCTATTCTGCTCCACGTTAATAGCGCCCCGGATTCCTCTAACCACACTACGCCCCACAACAACGTCCTCCCACAAACTTCCGCCTCTAGCATCAAGATGATACCTTAAAAATCCGATTTTGGCAAGACTTTTCGCGCTTTTTTTAAAGAAAGGCTCTTAGCGCGGAATAAAGGGTACACCTTCCAAGCGGTCCACTATGCTCAGCACGATCCTGACTGCAGGGAAAGAGATCAACACCTGTACGACGAGTAAAAGCCACAGAGAAAGCACGGCACAAATAATTAATAGCTTTTCGAAACGACTTGTCCGTTCTAAAAATTGTTCGCCAAAACCCATACGCCAGCCCCCAGCTCTTTTAGCAGAGTGTATCAGGAATTCAACAAAATTACACCTATGCGCATAATTTTAGCAGTAGACGCAGGCAGATTATAGCTTGCCTAATCCTGAAATTTTCTGGTTTTTAAATAAACCTGCATCCGCGTCTGCTCATGAACCTGGAAAAAGAGACGTTCCAAATCCTGCGTGGAAAGAGTCAGCCTCTCCGGCTCCATAATCCGCAGGTAGCGGAACTCCATCCTGGAGGCAAACCGAATAAGCTCAGCCGGAGATTCCGCCAGCACGGTCAGTTCCAGAGGGGCAAAAACCACCTCGCCATCGGCTTCCTCATCATAGACAGTGTAAAGTTCACCCGACTCCATATTTTCCACCAGGACGCCTTGGATCGGTACGTTCCGCCATAAAGCATCCTGTTGTTGCCGCAACTCTTCCGCCGCCTCCCCGGTAGTTTTGCCGCCAAAGAAAAATCGAGACGGCCGCGCCTTTCCCCGGTAGTCAAAGCGCACCCTAGCACGTATGCGAGCCGGGACCTCCGTTTTCGGCTCGCTACTTAGCTGGTATCCCTCCAGATTAACGTGTTTCTCAAAACCGGGCTTCAGCAAGTACTCTCCCCCGTCCGGAATCCGGCATTTTCCGCTAGCGTTCCCGTTTGTTAAAAATTAATTCGCGGTATCGACAAAAAATCCTGCAAGGTAAGCACTGCTTTTCCATCAGCCATCCTACCTCAGATGACAAGTATCGTTCAGCAGCAAAAGCCGCCAAACGCTCCCGGCCTTCTCCAGCACAGTGATGGAACCGGTCTCCACCTGTATTCTGGGAATAACAGTTAGCTTCATGCCCAGTAGCCGAGCCACTGCTACGCGGATGACCCCACCATGACTGACAGCGACGACAGGCGTTCCTTTTTCCATACTGCCGTCCGTCATTTTCTGCACCGCTCTCCCCACCCGCCGGGAAAGCACGCGCATCGTCTCGCCACCCGGCATACTATAGCGGACGGGATTGTGTAGCCAAGACTCGAATATCTGTCGCCTATCATCGTCCATCTCGGCATAGGTCAATCCTTCCAAATGTCCGAAGGACATCTCCCGCAACTCCTCCAGAACCTCCGGCACAAGATTAAAGCGTGCCGCGAGAGGTGCGGCAAACTGGTGTGTGCGTAGTAGTGGAGAAACGTATATTTTAGCCACCGGGCCGGGCAACGCCGCCGCCAGACGTTCCGCCTGGTCATGTCCGCAGTCAGAGAGCGCCTGGTCGCTCGTCCCCTGTAAACGGTGTTCTCTGTTCCACAGCGTTTCGCCGTGTCTGACTAGGATGAGTCTGCTCACTTAGTCGTCACCCTTTCTGCCTGCTGTAAGGCCGCCACCAGCCGGCCGTTTTCTGCTGCTGTGCGTACGGCGACCCGCACATACCCGGAGTCAAGCCCCCGGAAATTGCTACAGTCTCTGATGAGCACCCCTGCCGTCAGCAGTTCCCGCAGCAGCACTGCTGACGGCTTAGTCAAACTCTGCAGGAAGATGTAGTTGACCGAAGGTGGATGGACTTTAAGCCGCGGCAGCGCTGCCAGAGCACCTGCCAGTTGCCCTGCCAGCACCTCTACAGCGGCAGCGCTTTTTGCAACAAAACCATCCTGGCCAAGCACAAACTCTCCCGCCAGTTGAGCCAAGACATTGACGCTCCACGGGTCGCGCACGGCACGGACAGCATCCACCACGCCGTCCGGTCCAGCCAAAAACCCGAGACGCAGGCCGGGAATGGCAAACAGCTTTGTCAGGGAGCAGAGAACAACCACATTCCGTGGTGTAGCCAGAGAAAGAAGCGTGCGCTGCTGGTAATCAGCACGAAACTCTAAAAACGCTTCATCTACTACGAGCAAACCACCAACACCGGCAATCTCTTCAGCAATGGAGAGAACTTCATCCCTGTCCAGCAACTGCCCGGTCGGATTATTGGGATTGCAAAGGAAAACTAGGTCCGGACGTAGCTGGCGGACAGTGCGGCAAAACTGCGCCCTGTCCAGGCGGAAATCTGCTTCTGGAGGCAACTGGTGGTAAAGCAATTGGCTTCCTACTGCTAGAGTTGCACGCTCGTATAGGGAGAAAGTGGGCACAGGAATGAGCACCGTGCGCGGGGCCACGCCTCTTAGAAGCAAAAAAATCAGTTCTGCGGCACCGTTGCCGGGGACAAAATCGGCAGATAGTTCGTAGTGAGCAATAATGGCCGCACAGAGGCGGCGGGCGGCAGGATCCGGATAGCGAGTGATAGCCGGAAGCCTCTCTGCCAGGTGTTCATACAATCCCTGCGGCGGACCGAGCGGATTGATACTGGCGCTAAAATCCAAAATTTCCTCTGGAGCTAGCCCCGTAGAAGACGCTGCCGTCAAAACGTCACCGCCATGCGCAGAAATACTCGATTTTCCGGAATCCGCCATCAAAAATCACCTCACATAGCCTAAAATGTTAGATTACAAGAAAAACGCTGCCCACTTTATCCGAATACAGGTAAGTCCAATATAATTTCCTACGCCATAAATAAAGCTGTAGACAACCAGACCAGCTCATGGAGTTCACAGGCTGCCCCGAGCAAATCACCAGTCAGGCCGCCAAACCCGCGCCGGAAAAAATTGCGAAGCAGCATAAACAGGGCAACTTGTACCGCAAGAAGAATAAACACCGTCCCGGCATCCAGTACGAGCACCGCCAGCAACAAGGAAAAGAGCATCCCTACCATCAACTGCCTTGAGCCGGTTCCTTCCACAAGATGCTTGCCTAAGCCTTCTCCAGTGCGGGCATAGCGGCCGGTAGCCATCAGTGCTACCATTGCTGCACGACCCGCCACCGGAGCAAGCAAAATAGCCGGTAGTACGAGAGGGTATAAAGCTAAATCCACAAGCGCAGCTGTCTTGAGAAGCAACAGTAAGACAGCTGCCAGCACACCAAAGGCACCAACGTTGCTGTCACGCATAACCGCCAAACGTCTTGGCAAGTTACCACGCACGCCAAGCCCGTCAAAAGTATCCATCAGGCCGTCAAGGTGCATACCAGCCGTCCATGCCGCCCAGACAGTCACTGTCAGTGCGGCGGCAGAAAAAGCAGGCAGTAATGAGTTTGTCAGCGCAAAAGTGCCCGCCAGGATAAGCCCCAGCAAAGCGCCGACGGGCGGGTAGAAATAAGTAGAGGAAACCATGTCGCCCGCAGTAGCTTTCCCATCATCCCGCCCCAGAGGAAGAATGGTCAGGAACCGCCAGGCCAGCAAAAAGTGTTTCAAGATAGCACCACGCTTCCCACTAGCAAAAGCAACGCTTTAACAGCCAGTCCCGCGAGCAGGAAGAGCACAGATGTCAGGCGCATCAGTCGTATGGCACTCTGAATATCGCCAGTTTTCACAGTGCGGCCAGCTACCCACAGCAGCGGCCGGTGCGACACTCGGCCACCATAGCGGCTTTCCCCGCCTAGCCTCACGCCAAGTGCTCCTGCCATCAGCGCCTCCGGCAGGCCGCTGTTGGGACTCTGGTGCTTGGTGCCGTCTTGCCTGACCGCAGCCCACGCGCTCGCAGCATCCAAGCGCAAAAGCACAGCCGCCAGCAGCATGACAGGAACAGTCAGGCGGGCTGGCAGCCAGTTGGCCAGGTCATCGAGTCTGGCTGCCGCCCGACCAAAGTACAAGTAGCGCTCATTTTTGTAGCCCAGCATGGAATCCATGGTGTTGACCGCCTTGTACAGGAAGGCAAGTGGCAGCCCGCCAAGCAACGCATAAAAGAGAGGCGCCGTTACACCGTCCACCGTATTTTCCGCCACCGTTTCCACTGTGGCCCTAGCCACCGCTGTCTTGTCCAATTCTGCCGTATCCCGACCCACAATCCAGGAAACAGCCTGCCGCGCGGCGCCTAGGTTGTCTGCCAGGAGCGGTCGGGATACAGCCTGTGCCGCGTCTGCCAGACTACGTGTAGCTAGAGTGGTAGACAAGAGCAGGACTGTCATAAAACCGGCTAGCAATGGATGAAAAAAAGAAAAGACAAATAAAAACAAAGTCGTACCGGCGTACACCGCTGCCAGCAGCACGAGTACCAGCAGTCCGCCACGCGCCAGCCGCGCCGTCGCGGACTGCTGGGCGTTATTCAAATGCCTTTCCAGAAAAGCAATCAAATGACCAAAGAAAACTACCGGGTGCGGTAGCCAGCGCGGGTCACCCAAAACTTGGTCTAGCAGGAAAGCAAGGGCCACAGCCAAGCTCAAGCGCCCCCTTTGAGCTTCAGCGGCAGCCCAGTGACGGTGAGGTAAACGGTGTCGGCGCGCGCCGCCACCATCTGGTTGGCCCGACCAGCCAAATCACGGAAAGCGCGAGCCAGAGCGGACTCCGGCACAATCCCGCAGCCCACTTCGTTGGTAACAATCGCTATCCGGAAAGGCGTGCTTGGCAACTGGTCCATAAATAACGCTAACTCCAGCAAAATTTCTTTCTCCAGAACCGCCATGTCCACTGTTTCCCACTCCTGCAGCAGCCGGTTGGTCAGCCACAGTGTCAGGCAGTCCACAATAACAAAGCCTACCGTTGCCGGCACCCTTGTCAGGGCGCCGGTCAGAGACAGCGGCTCCTCGATCGTCAGCCAGCCGGCAGGACGCCGCTCTTGGTGAATTTTGACCCGTTCGGCCATCTCTGCGTCTAGGACGCCTGCTGTAGCGATGTAAGCTACCTGGCCGCCATTACTCTCAGCCAGTTTTTCAGCCAAGCGGCTTTTGCCGCTGCGCGCCCCTCCTGTAATGAAAATAATTTTTTCAGGCATCTGTCTTTTCCCTTCTCTGCCGAAACTGCCTACACGCCGCCACAAAGTTGCTGGCGAGGTGCGGATTGCTGAGAAAATGCAAATGAATATAGGAGCCGGCGCAGTTTTGGTACAACTCGCCAACCGGCTCGCCGCCTGGAAATTTGTGGTACAGCGGCT
>JAGXSQ010000158.1 GCA_018333395.1 Dethiobacter sp. | reverse complement strand
GACCTGGAGCGCCAGTCCAGTCGTGTGGCTGAAATCTCTTTTGACGGCTCGCGCAAGCGTATGGCGGTAGTGTATAGCGGCGGACAGGGAACGGTCGTTTATGTCAAAGGCGCGCCGGAAGAAATTGCCGGACGCTGCAGCCGGATTCTTTACGGTGGCGAGGAACTGGCCTTCGCGCCCAAACTGCGCGAGCAGGTGCTTGCTGAAACAGAACGGATGGCAGGGCTTGCGCTACGCAATCTAGCTGTGGCCTATAGGCCGCTCCGTCGCGGAGAGGCAAATGTCTCTCCAGATGAAAAGATAGAATCGGAGCTGATTTTTGCCGGACTGTTTGGCATGTTGGACCCGCCACGTCCGGATGTCCCCCCGGCCATCGCCAAATGTCAGACAGCCGGGATTAAAACAGTAATGATTACCGGCGACCACCAGACTACGGCTGTGGCTGTGGCCAGGATGCTACGACTCCTGCCGCCGGATGGAAATGTGCTGACGGGTATGGAACTGGACACATTAAGCGATGCACAATTAAAGAAAATAGTGGGAAAGACCTATGTTTATGCGCGGGTGACGCCGGAACACAAGCTGCGAATCGTCAGGGCACTCAAGCGGTGCGGCCATGTAGTGGCCATGACTGGTGACGGTGTTAATGACGCTCCTGCTGTAAAAGAGGCGGACATCGGTATTGCCATGGGGCGTTCCGGGACGGACGTGACGCGTGAGGCGGCTGCACTGGTACTGGCCGATGACAATTTTGCCACCATTGTGGACGCTGTGGAGGATGGGCGTGGTATCTACGACAACATACGCAAATTCATCCGCTTTTTACTGGCCTGCAACACCGGCGAGGTTCTGACGATGTTTTTGGCGATGTTGCTTGGGTTCCCGTTGCCGCTTAGCCCCATACAGATTCTCTGGATTAATCTGGCCACCGATGGACTGCCGGCCGTAGCTCTCGGCGTAGACCCGTGGGAGCGGGGAGCGATGCGGCGTCCGCCGCGTCCGCCACGTGAAGGGATTTTCGCCCGTGGTCTTTGGCAGAAGATCCTTGGCCGTGGAATTTTAATCGGCTTTTCTTCTCTGGCGGTATTTGCCTGGTCCCTGCAGCAGGGAATGATGCTGGACGAGGCTCGTACCATGGTTTTTGCTGTCTTAATCGTTCTGCAGCTTTTCTACGTGTTTGACTGTCGTAGCGAGCGTGCCGGCATACGAGAGGTAGGGATATTTACTAATCCTTACCTGGTGGCGGCTGTGGCGCTGTCTTTCGGGCTGCTGCTCATCGTCCTTTATCACCCCAGCTTGGCAGTTGTTTTTGGTACAGTGCCTCTTGGACTGTCCCACTGGGCAGTTATTCTGGCCGTTTCGCTTTTTCCGGGATTCCTGAACGGCGCTGTGGGCTTGCTTCGCTCCCTGGTGGCGCCGCAGATGGTCGTGGTGAAAAAATAAGCTGTGCGGGTAAGTCTCCTAGATTCCCGCCTCCTGTATCAAAGCAAGGCAAGCGCGGGAATGACGGGAAAACCGACTTTGACGAGGCCCTGGGAAGTCGCTGGTGGTGATTGTTTCCCATCCTGCGTTGTGGTACAATAAAGCAAATCCTGGGCTGTTAAGGGAGTGGCGATGATTAAGAGTATGACGGGGTTTGGCCAGGGGGAAAGCGACCCTGGGGAAGGTTACTATTTTAGAGTTGAACTACGGTCTATTAACCACCGCTACCTGGATATGGCTGTGAGGCTGCCGCGGGAAATCCAGTTTCTGGAAGAACGGGTGCGCCGTGTGGTGCAGCAGGGCATCAGCCGCGGTCGGGTGGATGTTTTTGTTTCTTGGCGCGATACAAACGCGGGAAGTATGACAGTTCTTCTGAACCGGACGCTGGCCCAGGCTTACCATAGGGCACTTTGTGAGCTAAGCGACGCGTGTACCCTGGGACAGATGCCGGATATGGCGCTTTTGTCCCGTTTTCCCGATGTTTTTTCCTTGGAGAAAGAACATGTTGACCTAGAGGCGGTCTGGAGCGCGCTGGCGCCTGTGCTGAACCGGGCGCTGGTCACTCTGCTGGAACAGCGCGGCGCAGAAGGGGAGCGGCTGGTTGCCGATATGCTGCACCGCCTGCGGAATGTGGAGTTGCTGGCGGTAAAGGTGGCCGAACGGTCACCGGTGGTGACGGAGGAATACCGCCAAAAGCTGGCTGAACGGCTAAAAGAGTATCTTGGTGGCGCCGGTCTGGATCAGGCACGCCTGCTGACCGAGGCGGCCGTTTTTGCTGACCGCAGCAGCATCACGGAAGAACTGGTACGCCTGCAGAGTCACTTGGAGTCTTTCCGCCAGGCGCTGGCTGCTGACGCTCCGGCAGGTCGAAAACTCGATTTTATTGCTCAGGAGCTTTTTCGGGAGATTAACACAGCCGGGGCCAAGGCCTCCGACTTTGAGGTGGCCCGCATGGTGATAGAAATGAAGACAGAGCTTGAGAAAGTACGTGAACAAGTGCAAAATATAGAATGAGCGAGCGTGCGCCTTATGGAATTACCTCTTGCATTTTTTAAGGTATTTCCGTTATACTAGATGAGCAGAATAGCTGAGGAAGCATACGGACGTAAGGGAGGTCAGAAGCAATTGCAGATCAAACTGATCAACATCGGTTTTGGCAACATTGTTTCCGCGAACCGTATTATCGCTATTGTCAGCCCGGAATCAGCGCCAATTAAACGCGTCATTACCGAGGCGCGCGACCGTGGGATGCTGATTGATGCCACATATGGCCGCCGCACTCGAGCTGTCATTATTGCCGACAGCGGTCATGTGGTCTTGTCGGCCGTCCAGCCGGAGACGGTGAAACACAGACTGCACACTAGGGAAAGCAGTGCCACGGAGGATGAAGAATAGGGCCGGAGGGGAAGCGTTTGTCCAGGCAGGGGTTGCTTATCGTTATTTCCGGACCATCGGGCGCAGGCAAGGGGACGGTATGCAGGGCCCTTCTGGCACAGTACCCGGAACTCGTCCTGTCAGTATCCAAAACGACTCGCCCACCCCGTGTCGGCGAACAGGACGGGGTTAATTACTATTTTGTTAGCAGGGAAGAATTTTTAGCGAGTATCAGCGCCGAGGACTTTCTGGAATACGCTTGTGTTTACGGCGAGTTTTACGGTACCCCGCGCCGGGCTGTACAAAATATGCTGGAGGCGGGGCAGGATGTCATTCTGGAAATTGATACGCAGGGCGCTTTGCAGGTTAAGGGAGGCTGTCCAGCCGGCGTATTTGTTTTTCTTCTGCCTCCCTCGGAGGCGGAACTACAAGCCCGCTTACTTGGTCGAGGGACCGAGTCGCCTGAAAAGCTGCAGCGTCGCCTGTCGGCGGCCGCTGCGGAGGTGGCTATGGCTCCCATGTACGATTATGTAGTAATTAACGATGTTGTAGAGAAAGCCCGTGACCAGATTGCGGCGATCATCCGGGCTGAAAAGTGTCGTACCGCAAGGAATGCCGCACTAATTGAAGCTATCACTGGGAGGATTGGAAGCAGACCATGATTTATCCTTCTATCGACCGCCTGATTACCAGGGGAGACAGCAAGTACACGCTGGTGATTACGGCTGCCAAACGCGCCCGACAGCTGAATGAGGGCAGTTCGTCGCTGATTGAGGCAGCTTCAGCAAAAGACGTTTCTGTGGCTCTGGAGGAACTGGCCCAAGGGAAAATAAGTTATGAGCGGATAAAAACGGGTGTTAAATAAGGGGTGAAGTCATGCTTCATGGCAAGCGCCTTGTTCTTGGGGTGACGGGCGGGATTGCTGCTTATAAGGCGGTGGAACTATGCCGTCTGCTTGTCAGAGCTGGTGCGATGGTCCGGGTGGTGATGACGGCGGCAGCCTGTCGTTTTGTCACGCCGCTGACTTTCCAGACTGTCAGCGGCCACCGTGTCTATCAGGACCTTTTTGCCGCCGATGACTGCTATAGCGTGACCCATGTCGGACTGGCCCAGGAAGTAGACCTGCAAGTTATCGCCCCGACCACTGCTAACTGCTTGGGGAAAATCGCGTCAGGTATCGCCGACGACCTGCTGACCACCACGGTGCTGGCGGCCCGCTCTCCCATTCTTTTGGCTCCGGCTATGAATGAGGCCATGTGGGGTAACCCGCTCGTCCAAGCTAATGTAGCCGCCTTGGCTGGCCGGGGTTTTTTCTTTGTCGGCCCAGCAGAGGGGGAACTGGCCTGTGGCGATGTCGGGTGTGGCCGCATGGCTCCCACCGAAGAAATTTTTGCTGTTGTCAGGGACCTTCTGCTGGTGAGCCAAAAATGGCGTGGCAAGCGGTTTCTCATTACTGCCGGGCCAACGCGCGAGGCGCTCGACCCGGTCCGGTTTCTGTCCAACCATTCCAGCGGCAAGATGGGGTATGCGTTGGCTCGTGCTGCCGCAGAGCAGGGCGCCGACGTGACCCTTGTCACAGGGCCGGTCAGTCTGCCGCCGCCGGCCGGCGTACAGGTAGTCAGAGTGACTACAGCGCAAGAGATGTTGGAGGCGGTGCTGGATCGTTTTGAGGGGATTGATGTGGTCGTCAAGGCCGCCGCCGTGGCTGACTACCGTCCCGCTGCCGCCAGTAGCCAAAAAATAAAAAAGGGTGGCGAGCTGAGCATCTCCCTGGTGAAAAACCCCGATATCTTGGCGGAGCTTGGCCGGCGCAAAAAGAAGCAGCTTCTGGTAGGCTTTGCCGCTGAAACTGAAAATGTCCGCCAGAATGCACAGAGTAAGCTGGCCGCCAAAAGCCTGGATCTGATTGTAGCCAATGACCTGACCCGGGAAGGGGCCGGGTTTGATGTGGATACCAACGTGGTGCGCTTGATTTTCCGGGACGGGACGGAGAAGGAATTGCCGCTGTTGCCAAAAGCAGATGTTTCCCGGATCATCTTGGAAGAACTCCGGCAAAAGTATCTGGGCAATCCCAGTGACTACTGAGCATCGATCCACAAAACTAGGTGATCTGAGTAAAAAAAACAAAATACGCTCTCTACTGACAAAGACAAGCAGGAAATTGCGCCTACTTGTTGAATCTTGCAACTAGTGACAAGTAGCGTGAACAAGGGGGAGTTAAACGTGTGCCGGCAATGGTTACGCTTGGAGGCGCAAAGGTTGCGGTTGCATGAGGTTGTTCGCTTGAATGGCCTGGATTATGAAGGGACGCTTCGGCAGAGCCGACGGCTTGATGAAATGGTGGTAGAATACATGAGGCAGAAAAATAGTAACAGAGAAGATGGCCTGCGGCAATGTCCGTAGGCTTTTTCTAAGCGCAGCGGCAACGGGGGGGAGCGGACAAGAACAGCAGTGTATTGCGGAGGCAGGATGGAAATTTTTGTCCAGATAATTGTTGCTATTCATAGCGATGCTGTTGATAGACCTTTTACTTACCGGGTGCCTGCTCGTCTGAAGCTGAAGGTGGGAAGCCGGGTGGTTGTGCCTTTTGGTGGGCGGCGGGTGGCCGGGTACTGTGTGGGTCTGTCGCCTGACGCTTTGACCGGAGAAATTAAAGAGATCGAACAAGTTTTGGATGAAGAGCCGCTACTGACTGCTGAACTATTGGCACTCGCAGAGTGGGGGGCGGGAAGATTTTTGTGCCGCAGGCTCGATTTCCTGCAGGCGATGGTGCCGGCACCTGCCCGTTGGACAAACAGGAAATGGGTGGTTTATACGGGACGGGGAGAAGAAGAAGCGCCTGCCTTAGCGTTTTTGCGGGCCAAGGGGCGCCTGCCGCTCGCTCAGTGGTTGCGGCAGTACCCGGAGCTTAAAAGCGCCCGACTGTTGCAACGCTGGCGGCAGAGCGGTATAATTAGCGTAAGCGACGAGGAGCGCGGCGGTATACGGGCCAAACTTGAGCGGATGGTCTCCCTAACGGAGGGAGGACCGGCTGCCGGGGTGACGGGCTACAAACAGCTACTGGCGTTGACACAGCTTAGCGAACGCGGGCCGCTGTCTGCCGGTAGGCTAGCGGCACTCGGCATTGGCCCGTCTACATTGCGTTCGCTGGTGCAAAAAGGCCTTGTGGCAATCACTGAGGTATCGGTCAACCGCCGGCCCGCCGGTGGGTGTGATGCGTCTTACGCCTCAGCCCCGTTGCTAACAGCGGAGCAAGAACATGCTCTTACTGCTATCAGAGCAGGAATGAAGGGCAACGCCCCGTGCAATATCCTGTTGCACGGCGTAACCGGTAGCGGTAAGACGGAAGTCTACCTGCAGGCCATTGAAGAAGTTTTAGCCGCAGGGAAGGGCAGCATTGTCCTTGTGCCGGAAATCTCACTGACACCGCAGATGATTGACCGCTTTACGTCGCGCTTTGGCGATTGGGTGGCCGTCCTGCACAGCCGCCTCTCTGCGGGGGAACGTTATGATGAATGGCGGCGGGTGGCGTCCGGTGAGGCTATGGTGGTGGTGGGAGCACGTTCGGCAGTATTTGCGCCTCTCTCAGAACTTGGTTTGATTGTTCTAGATGAGGAACACGAGCACTCCTACAAGCAGGAAGAAACGCCACGCTACCACGCCCGAGATGTAGCGCTGTGGCGGGCGCAGCAGCACCGCGCCGTGCTGCTGCTGGGCAGCGCTACCCCTTCCTTGGAGTCCTACTGCCTAGCGGAGAAAGGGGATTATGTGCTTTCTCGACTGCCGAACCGGATCCATGATAGGCCGCTGCCCCCGGTGGAAATTGTGGATTTGCGGCGGGAGATGAAAGAAGGGCATCGCAGTGTATTTAGCCGGGCGTTGTTGGCTGCCTTGGCCAATACGCAGGCCGCTGGCCGTCAGGCCATTATCCTCTTAAACAGAAGAGGTTATGCTACCTTTGTGCTTTGCCGGGAATGTGGGTTCGTCCTGCGTTGTCCTGCCTGCCAGTTGGCCTTAAAATTTCATGTTACGGACGAGCAGCTACGCTGTCATTACTGTGAGCACCAAGAGCCTTATCCCCTCGTCTGTCCGGCGTGTGCCGGGCGCTACATTCGCCATTTCGGCACGGGAACGCAACGGGTGGTGGAAGAATTGCAAAAACATTTCCCCTCGTTGCGGCTGGCTCGACTCGATGCTGATGCTACGGCGCGTAAGGGTGCGCATCGGCAGATTCTGGCCTCTTTCCGGCGCGGCGAATATCAGGTGCTGGTGGGCACGCAGATGGTGGCCAAAGGGCTTGATTTCCCGAATGTAACCCTGGTAGGTGTCATTACGGCAGATACGGCGCTGAACCTGCCTGACTTCCGTGCCGGGGAACGCACCTTTCAATTGCTGACACAGGTGGCCGGTCGCGCCGGTCGGGGAGAGGCGGGTGGCAGGGTCATTATCCAGACTTATGCCCCTGACCACTATGCTGTCCAGGCGGCGAAAACTCATGATTTTGAGGGATTCTACCGCCAGGAGCTGGCTGCACGTCAGGAACTGGAGTACCCGCCTTTTAGCCGCTTGGTCCGTTTTGTGATCTCCGGGGGCAAGGAGGAAGATGTTATTAGGGCTGCTGAGTTTCTACCCGATATACTTGAGCCACAGGTGGATGCTCTCGGCCCGTCGCCGTGTCCGCTGGCCAAGTTGCGGGGGCAGTTTCGCTGGCAGGTGGTAGCGCGTGGTTTTGAGTTGGAGACGCTACTATCCGTGTCCAAGGAGGCGGTAGCTCTTTTCCGAGATAACCCGCTGGCAGGCGAGGTGCGTCTGACGGTGGATGTGGACCCACAAAACTTGTTGTAAACTGGGAGGAGCCAAAGCATGGCTGTGCGCATCATTCGCCAAACAGGCGACCAGGCACTGCGGGAAATGGCCAAAGAAGTAAAAGAAATCACGCCGCAACTGCAAACGCTGCTGGCGGACATGGCCGAAACGATGTACAGTGTGCAGGGCGTGGGGCTAGCCGCGCCGCAGGTCGGTATCAGTAAGCGCGTGATTGTAGTAGACGTTCGAGACGAACATGGCTTGCTAAAACTGGTTAACCCGAAAGTTACCAGTCGGGAAGGCCGGGAAAAGGACATAGAAGGGTGTCTCAGCTTTCCCGGCATAGCCGGGGAAGTAGAGCGCGATTACCAGATAACACTGCGGGCGTTCGACCAGGAAGGGAAAACTGTGGAGCTTTGTGCAAGAGGGCTTCTGGCCAGGGCGCTGCAACACGAGATTGACCACCTAGATGGGGTGCTTTTTGTGGACCGGGTTATCCGCTTTGTGGAAGAAGAAGAGAACAAGCCCGGTGAAGAGCGATGAGGGAGACGCGCCTTGTTTTTCTGGGGACGCCGGATTTTGCTGTTCCGGCACTCTTGGCATTGCACGAGGCCTACACCGTGGTGGCCGTGGTGACACAGCCGGACAGGACGGGCGGCCGCGGGCAGAAAACAACATCACCACCGATTAAAAAAGCGGCCCACAGCCTGGGGTTGCCTGTTCTGCAGCCGAAAAAAATCCAGGACAGCGGATTTCTGGCACAGCTGACCGGTTTTTGCCCGGACTTTCTGGTTACGGCGGCCTACGGCAGGATTTTGCCGGTGGAAGTGTTGGAAGTGCCGAAAGTAGCGGCCCTCAATATTCACGCCTCGCTCCTGCCCCGTTACCGCGGTGCTGCACCTATCCATCGCGCGATAATCAATGGAGAGACGGAAAGCGGCGTTACCATTATGCACATGGATGCCGGGATGGATACCGGAGCTATGGTGCTACAGGAGTCCGTACATGTTGGTCTTTTCGATACGGCGGGAGACTTGCATGACAAATTGTCACCGCTTGGCGCAGGCCTCATTGTGCGGGCCGTGTCTGACATTTTGTCCGGGAAAGCAACACGCGTCAGGCAGGACGCAGCCTTGGCGACATATGCGCCTCCTCTTTCTCCGGAAGAGGAAAGAATCGCCTGGCACGCTGCGGCGTCGTCTGTCCATAACCTGGTGCGCGGCATGAATCCGCAGCCGGGAGCATATACTCTTTGCCGCGGAGAACGGCTGAAAATCCTGACCGGTGCGCCCGGCCCCGGCGGAGGCCCGGTGTGTGGTCAGGTTTTGTCGACTGCCGGCGGGGTCATCTTGGTGGCAGCCGGGACAGGGACTTACCGGATGGAAAAAGTCCAGCCGGCGGGCAGGAAGCCGATGACTGCAGCTGAGTACTTGCGGGGAAACTACCTGCCTGAGGGGACTGTCTTTGGTGCCTAACGAAAGCGGGGTGTGACAACTGGCTAGCAAAAAAAGGCTGTATCTGGGCTTGGTGGCCCTCATCCTGCTGTTGTGTGCCGCTGTGCTGCTTTATGCCTGGCTAACTTTTTTTAACCGTGATCCGGGGTTTGCGCGGTACATTCTGATAGCGGCCGTTATCGTGGTGTTTGTTGTTCTCGTGATAGTGGGCCTGGGATTTGCGGGAATTGTTCTTTCGCTTCTCTCCTCCCGTTCTTTCCGTCTGCTGGACAGCCCGGTAAATTTTACCGTTTCTCTGCTTTACCCGATGGTCCTCTGGCTCGGGCAGCGGTTTAGGATTGCGCAGGAACGGATTCAGAGTTCGTTTGTGGAGGTCAATAACCAACTGGTCAGGGCGCGCCGGGGGGGACGCCTGCCGCCTGACCGCCTGCTGGTGCTTTTACCGCACTGTCTGCAGCATAGCGAATGCCCACGGCGCATTACGGCCACTACTGATAATTGTAGCCGCTGCGGTCGTTGCCCGGTAGGAGATATGCTCGCCTTGTGCGAGAGGAACGGTGTGCACCTGCGGGTCACTACCGGTGGCACCTTAGCGCGGGAAGCTGTAAGAACGCTACGCCCTAAAGCTGTCGTGGCTGTGGCGTGTGAGCGGGATCTGACGAGCGGCATCTTGGACTGCATTGGTTTGCCGGTAATCGGGGTGACCAACGGCAGGCCGCATGGGCCCTGCCATAATACAACGATAGACCTGCAGGCAGTGGAGAAAGCGATCCGATTTTTTATCTAAAAGTAAGGAGGAGAAAGCATGTTGTTTTTACCTGACGCGACGTTTGTCTTGATTATTCCGGCGATGATTTTTGCCCTCTGGGCGCAGAGCCGCGTGCAATCCACTTACCAACGCTACTCCCGCGTGGCGGCCCGCTCCGGTGTTACCGGTGCCCGTGTGGCTCGCAAACTGCTTGATGATGCCGGCCTCACTAACGTGGCGGTGGAGATAGGTAAGGGCCACCTTACCGACCATTACGACCCACGTCGTCGGGTCGTCCGCCTTTCTCCCGGCGTCCACCAGAGCAACTCGCTAGCAGCACTTGGCATTGCCGCTCACGAGGCGGGGCATGCCATCCAGCACGGGGATGCTTATATTCCTCTAGCTTTTCGCAACAACATTTTCCCCGTGGCCAGTATCGGCACGCATATGGCCTTTCCGCTTTTTTTTGTCGGCCTGATTTTTGCACAGGGAGGGCTTGGCTGGCTGATGGATTTGGGCATTCTCTTTTTTGCCTTTGCCGTCGTTTTCCAGCTCGTGACGTTGCCGGTGGAATTCAACGCCTCCAACCGGGCAGTAGCGCTACTGGAAGGCGCAGGCTATCTTTCGCGTGATGAGGTAGCTCCCACCCGGCAGGTGCTGAATGCGGCTGCCCTGACCTACATTGCGGCTACTGCCGTGGCCGTTTCCCAGCTTATCCGCCTGATCTTGCTTCGCAATATGGGCCAAAGAGACTGATTGCTGATGACCAAAAGAAAGCTGGAGGCCAGAGAGGCGAGCATGCTGGCCCTGACTCGCGTAGCGGAGGGAGCGTTTATTAACCTTGCTCTCGCCGAGGTCTTGCCAAGCGTACCGGACCAACGTGACAGGAGGCTGGCGGCCGAAATTGCCTATGGCGTCACTACGTACAAGTCTACACTGGACTGGCTAATCGAGCAGGTTGCCGGCCGTTCCGTCGCTAAGCTGGATAAACCGTTGCCGGACATTCTGCGCATCGGTTTTTACCAGCTTTTTTACCTGGACCGTGTGCCGCAGGCGGCGGCCGTCCATACGACGGTGGAACTGGTCAAGAAAAGCAAAAAGAGGGCGCTGGCACCCTTTGTTAATGGCGTGCTACGCGGGGCGCTACGCAAAAAAAACAGTCTGACTTGGCCCGAAAGGGAGCAGGATGAAGTCGCGTTCCTGTCTTTGCGATACGCGCACCCGGAGTGGTTGGTGAAGCGTTGGCTTAAACGCTTTGGCGCTCAGGTAGCGGAAGCGTTGCTGGCGGCCAATAACCGGCCTGCTCCCGTTTCGTTGCGGGTCAACACGCTCAAAATTACCAGGGAAGGTCTGCTGGCGGCGTTGGCTGGGGAAGGGGTAGCGGCTGCAGAGAGCGGGATAACCTCCGAAGGCGTACTTTTGCAAACAGGAGGCCAATTGACCGGTCTGGACGCCTATCGGCAGGGGTGGTGCCAAATCCAGGGCGAGAGTGCTATGCTTGTTTCCCGAGCGCTGGATCCCCAACCCGGAGAGCGTGTTTTGGACGCCTGCAGCGCTCCTGGCGGCAAAACCACTCACCTGGCGCAATTGATGCAAAACAAGGGCGAAATTGTCGCCCTTGACATTTACCCCCACCGCCTGGCTCTGGTAGAGAACAACTGTCGTCGCCTCGGCGTGGCGATTGTGCGCACAGCCCTCCGGGACGCCCGGGAAAGCCCAGGCACACAGATTGGCCAGTTTGACCGCATTTTGCTCGACGTCCCCTGCTCTGGCTTTGGTGTTATCAGGCGCAAACCGGACCTGAAGTGGCGCCGTCAGGAGGCGGAACTGGCGGAATTGGCCACCCTGCAGCGGACCATGCTGAGGGCGACCGCTACTGTGCTCCGTCCGGACGGGAGCATTATCTACAGCACCTGCACTAATGAACCGGAGGAAACGGAGGACGTGGTAGCGTCGTTTCTTGCCGAACATCCTGCCTTCCGTGCGGAGGATATTCGCCCCTACCTTCCGGAACCCTGGCGCGAGTCGGCCGGGTCGGCTGGCGTCCACCTTTACCCTCACCTCCACGGCGTAGACGGCTTTTTTATCTGCCGCTTAACAATGAATAAAAAATAAGCCAGCGGCGTTGATCGACCATTCCCCTGAGAACCTTTATTTTTTAACGGCTGTGAGCAAGCTCGCTGCGTTGCTTTTTGACGGTCGTTTTGGTATACTTGGTGAAGGTTGCGAGTCTGCACAAGGACGTGTCTGCGATGCGAAAGGTTAATATCCTCGGCTTGTCGCCATCAGAACTGCGTGACTTCTTGGGCGGTCTTGGCGAACCGCCTTATAGGTCTGCCCAGATTCTGGACTGGCTGTACAAGAAGGGGGCGGACGATTTTGCGCAACTGACCAACCTGCCCCGGGGGCTGCGGGAGAACCTGGCAACGGTTGCTGAAAATGGATTTTTAGCGGTAGTTGAGGAACGGGTTGCCCGCGACGGGACGGTGAAGCTGCTCTTGGCGCTGCCTGACGGCCATGGCGTGGAGACAGTTATCCTGCCATACGAGCGGGGCTTTAGCGTCTGTGTCTCTACGCAGGTAGGTTGCCGACTGGGCTGTTATTTTTGCGCTTCTGGGGTCCCAGGCTTTGTCCGGAACCTCTCGTCGGCCGAGATGATGGCTCAGGTGCTACAGGTGAAAAACAAGCTGCAGAAAAGTGGTGCCAGCCTGAAAGGCATGGTTCTGATGGGCACGGGCGAGCCTTTGGATAACTGGGATGGCGTCATCACTTTTCTGCAGGCCGTCCGTGACCCGGAACGTCTTGGCATGAGTCTGCGCCAGGTTACCTTGTCCACGGCGGGGCTGGCCCCCCGCATCCGTAATCTCGCGGAACAAGGCCTGTCGCTGACGCTGGCCGTTTCATTGCACGCTGCAGAAGACGCCTTGCGCGACAGGCTTATGCCAATCAACAAGAGATACCCGCTGGCTGTTTTGCTGTCCGCTTGTGATGAGTACGCTGAAAAGACGGGGCGGAGGGTTACTTTTGAATATCTTTTGCTCAAAGATATTAACGACGGCGAGGAGCACGCCAAGAAGCTGGCCAGACTGTTGCGCGGCCGGCTTTGCCATGTCAACCTGATTGCGTTCAATCCGGTGGAGGGACTGTCGTTTTTGCCAAGCGGCGAAGCGGCAGTGCACCGCTTCGCCGAGATTTTAACCAGAGAGAGAATAAGTGCTACAGTTAGGCGCAGGCTCGGTGCTGAAATTGCTGCGGCCTGCGGTCAGTTGCGCAATAGTTTCCTTGCGTAACGCCCGAAAGATGTTGTTTCGGGAGAGAGAAACTAAAGAGGTGGGCTGATGAGAGTAGCGGGGATGAGCGACCGGGGAAGAGTCAGAGAGAAAAATGAGGACGGCTATCTTTTGTTTCGTGAGGGGCCTTTCAGCCTGTTTGCTGTGGCGGACGGCATGGGTGGTCATGCCGCCGGAGAGGTGGCCAGCACGCTGGCGCTGCAGCTGCTGCGCGCCTATCTGCTGGAGCACGGCGGCGAGCTGCTGGCCAAGCCCGCTGCGTTGCGCTATCTGACAGTTTTTGTCGAGGAGATGTTGGCCTTTGTGAACCTGAAAGTGGTGGATGAGGCACTCCTTAATGAAATGCGGGCCGGGATGGGAACGACATTGACCATGCTCCTTGGTGCTAATGGGCTATGGTGCCTAGGCCATATCGGCGACAGCCGCGCTTACTTGGTCAACGGCAATGGTCTCTATCAACTGACGGAAGACCATACCTTGGTAACGCAGATGATACGTAGCGGCCAGCTCTGCGGTGCCGAAACAGAAGCTCATCCGCAGCGGCACGTCCTGACTAGGGCCCTCGGGACCGACGAGAAGGCGGCCTTTGATATCCTGCCGCAGAGCTTCAGAATGGGTGACATGGTGTTGCTTTGCAGCGATGGGCTTTACGGGTTGGTGGATGACGCGGAGATTAGCGCCACAGTCAGGGCCGAGTCCGACCCTCAGATTGCTCTGGAACGGTTAATTGGCCGGGCCAACGAGCGAGGAGGGACTGACAACATTACTGCCGTCCTAGTCTGCTTATAGGCTTTGCAGGAGAAAAACTTGAGGTGAAACCATGATTGGGAAGATTTTGGGGAATCGGTACCAGGTGGTGGAAAAAATCGGGGATGGCGGCACGGCTTTTGTCTTCCGGGGGCAAGACAGCCTCCTGAACCGAAATGTGACCATAAAAGTGCTCCGCCCTGAGTACGTTAGTGACCAAGATTTCGTGCGCCGCTTTCGGCGGGAAGCCCAGGCCGCTGCCAGCCTCTCCCACCCCAATGTGGTCAGCATCTATGATGTAGGCTATGAGGATGAGACGTACTTTATTGTTATGGAGTACGTTAAAGGTCAGTCACTGAAGGCTTTGATCGAGGAGAGGGGGCCTCTGCCGCTCCGTCTGGCGATCAACTATGCTTGCCAGATAGCCCAGGCTTTAGACCATGCTCACCGTCACGGCATTATCCATCGTGACATCAAACCTCATAATATTCTGCTAAACAGTGACGGCCGGGTAAAGGTGACCGATTTTGGTATCGCCCAAGCGGTGACTTCTTCGACCCTGACCTATAACAACGGTGCTATTCTCGGCTCGGTCCACTATTTTTCTCCAGAACAGGCCAGAGGCGGCCAAACCGGAGAAAAAGCGGATATTTACTCTCTCGGTATTGTTCTTTACGAGATGCTGACAGGCCGCGTGCCGTACGCGGCTGATTCCCCGGTGTCTGTGGCGATGAAACATCTGCAAGAGCCTTTCCCTGATCCGCGGGCGTTTAATACGGAAATCCCCACGGTTATTACCCAAGTTATCCGCAAGGCGGTAGAAAAAGACCCTGCCCGGCGCTTCCAGTCGGCTCAGGAGATGTCCGATGAGCTATCACGCTGGCTTGCCGGCGGGGTACCAAGGCCGCTCGGGCGTGAACCGGAGAAGGGGCTACAGGAGGGACAAAAGAAGGTTTCTCCCGTCAGCTCTAGGGGCAAAGCTGCCCGTGCGCGCCTCGTGCTGTCCGTCTTTTTGCTGCTTTTGGCAGGCGGTCTTGTCGTTGGAGTGACCCAACTGCGTGCTTTCTTTTTTGTTCCCGAGGTGCAGGTGCCTGCAGTGGAAGGGTTAAGTGCTTCTCAGGCGGCCAAGGTGCTGGAAGAAGTGGGGCTCGGGTTTCAGATAGCCGACCAAATGCCCGACGATAAAGTCCCTGTCGGGCATGTGCTCCGTCAAACCCCCTCTCCCGGTCGTATGGTCAAAAAGAACAGACAGGTTGTGTTGATCCTTAGCACCGGACCAGTCCTTGTCACGCTTGAAGACGTCATCGGCAAGACCGAGCGGGAAGCGACCTTGATTTTGCAGGGCCAAGGCTTTACGGTGAAAGCTGGGCAAGAGTTCAGCGACCAAGCACCGGGAACAGTAGTCCGGCAGGACCCTGGCAAAGGATTTCAGCTATCTAAGGGGTCGCAGGTGACGTTGATGGTCAGCAAAGGTGGGCGTCCGTTCATCATAAGGGATCTGGAAGGATTGACGCTGGAAGACGCCAAGAGCTGGCTGGAGCTTTTTGGCCTGAAATCGCGGCTTGTGAAGGAGCGACAAAGCGAACAGGTTCCCGCGGGCGTGGTCATGGACCAGTTTCCTGATGCCGGTGTATTGGTTCAGGCCGGGGACCCGGTGGATTTGGTTGTTAGCAAAGGGAACGGGCAAGCAGCCCTGTTAAAACACGAAATTCGCCTTGATGCATCCCGGATTCCGGTGGGGGAAAAAGTATTTCTGACGATCAGAGACACCCTCGGGTTGCGAACGGAAGAGCATGTGAACAGAGGCGGAGTCATTTTAACCAGCGGGTGGGGCAGCGGCGAAGTAGAGGTGCGTTGGCGGGATCAGGTGGAGAAAAAGCTATTTCCATAAGATTAATTTGCGTCTTGGCAATAGATTTATGAGGTGGTTTATCTGCAGGGAACGGTTTTGCGGTCGGTCGGCGGATTTTATGATGTACTGTCTAGCGAAGGTACCGTTTTCCGCTGCCGTGCGCGTGGGCGCCTGAAGCAGGCGGGGACGGGCCTTTTTGTCGGGGACCGAGTCGGGTTTACCCCGCTTGACGGTACGCAAGGGGTGCTGGAGAGCGTGGAGCCTCGCCGCAGCCTGCTAAAACGTCCGCCAGTCGCCAATGCTGAACAGGTTGTCGTTGTCTGCTCGCCTCAAGCCCCCCCCCTCTCGCTGCAGCTTCTTGACAGACTGCTGGTGACGGCGGAAAGAGAATGTCTGCAGCCGATAATTTGCTTAAACAAGAATGATCTGCCTGGCAGTAAGGAGATACAGGTGCTGCTAAAGGATGTCTACGCTGCTGCCGGCTACCCGCTCGTCTTTACCAGTGCCCTTGACGGGCGGGGCCTTCTGCAACTGAAGCAACTTCTGAGTGGACGCATGTCCGTTTTGGCCGGCTCGTCCGGAGCGGGCAAATCGTCGCTGCTCAATCGCCTGCTGCCGGGAGCAACTCTGCGCGTCGGCGAGCTTTCCGGCAAGTTGCGCCGGGGGCGCCATACCACGAGGCAAGTGGAGTTGTTGCCGCTGGACTGTGGGGGCCTGGTCGCTGACACTCCGGGTTTTAGCCAGCTTGATCTGGAAGAAGTGTCTTGGGACACCCTGCCGGCATGTTTCCCCGAATTTGCCCTTTTTTCCGGCCTTTGTCGTTTCAGGGGCTGCGGGCATCGCGATGAACCGGAATGTGCCGTCAAGGATGCTGTGCGGGACAGGAATTTGCCGGCGACTCGCTATGAACATTACCTCGTTTTCCTGAAAGAGATTGCGATACGAAGGAGGCTACGCTGAATTGATCAGGATTGCGCCATCAATCTTAGCTGCCGATTTCTCCTGTCTGGCTGATGAAGTACGAAGAATAGAGGCGGCAGGTGCCAAGTGGCTTCACTTTGATGTTATGGACGGCCATTTTGTCCCCAACCTGACCTTTGGGCCGCAGGTTGTCGCGGCGCTACGGGGTAAAAGTAAGCTGTTTTTTGATGTCCACCTGATGATAGAGCAACCGGAACGCTATCTGGAAGAATTTAGCGCTGCCGGCGCCGACTTGCTGACTGTTTCCGCTGAAGCATGTACTCACCTGCATCGTGGGTTGCAAAAGATTCGCTCGCTGGGCATCAAGGCCGGTGTCGCTCTCAACCCGGCTACTCCGCTCTCGGTTCTGGAGTATGTACTTGATGAACTTGACCTAGTGCTGGTGATGAGCGTTAACCCGGGGTTTGGCGGTCAGGAATTTATCCCTGCCATTCTGCCGAAAATCAAGAAACTAAAAGAGATGGTGGCGGGGCGTCCTGTGGAAATCGCCGTGGACGGGGGCCTTAACACGGAAAACGCCGGCTCGGTTCTGACTGCCGGCGCTACAATCCTGGTGGCCGGTACAGCCGTTTTCGGCGCGGCGGATGCTGCTTTGGCTATTAAAATGCTACAGACTGAAAAAAGGTTGGTTTGAGAGGCCACACCTTGCCGTTTATCAAGGATGGGTGTCTTAGATTAGTAGTTTTTCGGATTTACCTGTAATTGCCGTAGCTTTCTCTTTAGCCTTTTTTTATCGCGATACATGGCGGTATCTGCTCTCTGATAAGTTTCCATGAGAGATTCTTGCTCAGTTTTTCTCGTTGCCCAGCCTATGGCGAAGCTAACAGACACTTCTCGCTCGCCTTGGTTATATTCCTGCAGCGCCTCCCGGACTCTTTTTACGGCGCTGTTCGCGGTTTTGTCATCGGTGTTGGGCAGTACGACGGCAAACTCATCCCCCCCCAAACGAGCGACGACATCGGACGGGCGAAAGGATTTTTTGATAATATCGGCGGTGGCGATAATTAGTTCATCGCCTTTTTTGTGGCCCTTGGTATCGTTAACAACTTTTAAATCGTTTATGTCCATAGTGATAATACATACGGGCAGAAAGCGACTGCCGCTAATCCTTTCTATTTCTTCTTCAAAGTAGGCCCGGTTATAGAGACCTGTCAGAGAATCATGCATGCTTAGGTACTTCAGTTTTTCCTCTATTTTAACGCGTTCAGTTACATCACGGGCTATGCCGCAAAAGCCCGTGACTTCGCCGCTGCCATTCCTAAACAGGGAGACAGACCCCTCCGCCACTCCTGCGCTTCCGTCCTTCCGTAGGTATTCCCAAACAAAGCCTGGCTCATGCCGGCCGGACTTATGTACCTTGTTAAACGCCTTGTAAACTTTCTTTAAATTTTCGCTGTTTGCAATAAGCTTAAAGTTGTTTCCCAGCAGCTCTTCTTTTTTGTAACCCAGTGCTTTGCATAAGGCTTCATTGACCGTTTTAAAATTGCCTTTGATGTCCACTTCAAAGAAACCGTCTTCGATGGTTTCAATTAGGGTGTGAAATTTGTCCAAAGCTTCGAGCAAGGACCTTTCCGTTTGTTTTTGCTCGGTAATATCAGTCATGGAACCCACAACCTGGTTTGTACCGGGAATCACGCCGATAATGTAGATAATATTCCTGATCACACCGTCTCTGCGTATCAGAGCAAATTCATAGGGGTCCCGCCAGCTTTGTTCATCTGTTCTTCTTATACGATACTTCATCATTCGCCGCAAATCTTCAGGAGAAACAAAGTTACCCCAGCGTTGGTGCAAAATTTCTCCTGCATTGTAGCCAGAAAGTCTTTCCATTTCCCGGTTGGCCATGGATATAGTGCCGTCTTCTTCAATCACCAGCATCGCTGTACCTGCATGCTCAAACATGACGCGGTACTTTTCCTCGGATCTGCGCAAGGAATCCGCTACCGCCCTGACGGATTCCAGTTCTTGACGAAGTTCGCTTATTGTCTCTAACGCAGTTTGATAAGAAGCCTCAAGATCCTGGGATATTTTAGTCGGTCGCTCCATAGGCGTAATCCTCCTCGTCAGAACCGGAACGGCACGCTGTTGCCAGAGCTATGATTAGTGCCTAACTGACACCCGTTCGCTATGATAAATAAAAATCCTGTGTCAAGTTCTGCAAATACCTAAAATAGTGGTGTGCTATGATTAAAATAGACAAAAGAGCGAATGCGGATGGGACCCCCAGAACGCAGGTGCGCGTGGTCGAAGGTTATCGCCCCGGCCCGGGGAGCCCCACTAAACAGAGAACCATCCGGCCTTGCTGACGAACATTTTTTCTGAGCGGTTCAAGGAAAATGGCGCCTGGCTGAATATCGGGATAGACGGGAAGAAGAACGAGAATGATGAAATCCGTTTGCAAACGTTTGTTCATAGCCTGCTGCAGAAAAAAAGTACTCATGACAGAATCGAAATAGATAGGGTAAAGATAAACAGCGCCGGTTCCGGAGGGTAAAGCCCCTGGGCGAAAGCCTTCCAGCAGGGCTGTTAAGGACGGGAGGGAAAGCCTCTTGACAGCGGAGGGGGGAGAATGTATACTATGTTATGAGAATGATTTTCAATTTCATCGCGCCAGTGAAATTATCCATTGGTCGGGACGCAAGGAAAGAAACAAGGACGTTCCGCGTCATGTCGATATGATTCTTGTCGTTCACGACTATGTCAACCACGCGCTGATGGACAGTGTCAAAGGGCAGGCCAAGCGCCGCCGATTGCCCATCATTTTTGCCAAAAGAGGGGTGACCGACCTGCAAAAGGCGCTGAGGAACGGGAAAGATATTATGGAGTGAAATGTACTGACTCGGCGAAGGGGGAAATCACTGATGTTGAAAGAGATTGTCAGAGTCTGGCAATCTGGCGTTCAGCAGAGGAGTGCCGACTTTATCGGTTACCGTGAAGCGGCTGCGCCGACTTATCAGGAATTTTTTCACGATATCATTGAGTGCCTCATTGCGGCGCTGGAGTCCAAGGACTCCTATACCAGCGGTCATTCCTCCCGGGTAGCGGACATGTCCCTGGATATGGCGCACGCGTTGGAGATAAAGGGAGTGAACTTAGAAAACGTGCATATGGCCGCGCATCTGCACGATATCGGAAAGATGGGGGTCTCGGAATATATTTTGAACAAACCGGGAAAGCTGCTTGCTCATGAATGGCAGCAAATACAGGCACACCCGGTAGTCGGCTATAACATTTTGTCTAAATCAAGACTGCTTTTTAGAATTGCTAAAATCGTCCTCTACCACCATGAAAGATGGGATGGGCAAGGGTATCCGCAGGGTTTGCAGCGACACTATATTCCTTTAGGTTCAAGGGTCATTGCCGTGGCCGATGCTGTTGACGCTATGACCACAGACAGGCCGTACAGAAAACCTATGTCTTGGGAAGGTTGCTATCAGGAGTTGCAGCTTAACAAAGAGAAGCAATTTGACCCAATAGTGGTGGAGGCCGCAGCACAACTGTGGAGAAAATGGGCAGCTAACCAACAGGATAAGCAAACTTAATCTAGTGGAAGGATGGTGGAAATATATTGCGGAAGTCAGGGGTAAAGGTCATGGCGGCATTTCTAGGCAGAGTTGTACTTTCTTTCGTGGGGGGTGTGATAATGAAAAATATTACCACGCTGAACATCCAAGTTTTACACGCCATGCCCGGCAGAATTCGCCTGCAGTGTCCTGCCTGGAAAAGTGAAGCTGTGGCCGAAAGGTTGGCGGATTCTCTCCGGAGGCATAGCCTTGTAGAGCAGGTCAGCGTATCTCCGATTACCGGCAGTCTGTTGGTCCATTTCACGCAACAGCACTTGGGCCGGAGGCAGTTTGACAAATTTATGGGGTTGGTGGTGAAGCAAACGACGGTCGCCATGGAGCAAGAAGCATCCAGTGCTACGATATTGATGAGCAGAATCATTGATAGTGTGGACAGTCGGTTAAAAATCGCCACAAATGGGACTTTTGATCTGCCGTCTCTTTTCGGTATTGCTCTGGCTACACTAGCCGCCAAGGGTTTTCGTAGTAACCGAGCCAACTCCCTTCAACAGTTCTTCTGGGTGTACAGGCTGCTGCGAGGTGGGAGGTAAGTAACGTGAAGAATTCTCTACAGCTGCTCCATCGCTTGCCCGGGAGAATGAGGGTGCGCCTTGGCAAAGGCTTGGGTCGTGCGGCACTGATTGAAAGCAAATGTCGTCGGCTGCCACAGGTATATGCGGCAAACTACACTGAGCAAACAGGAACTCTCTTGCTCTACTATAACGCTTCATTTCCTGAGAGCAAGGTCCTGCTCTGGGTGAGAGAGCAGTTTTCGGACAGTAAACAAATAGCTGAGCGACCCGACTATAGAGAAAACGGGCCGGCAGCGTTGCCAGCAGAGATTCTTAAAAACATTCTGGCTGTTGCCGTCTACGCCATGGAACATTTGCTGACGCCTGCCCGGAATGCCGAGGCAAGCGTGCTGCGCCGCCTTATTAGTCCCACGGTTCTGGCTTTGCTGTTTGCCTCCAAACAAGTTATCCGCAGTGGCCTGGACAGCTTGATAGTCACAAGGCAGGTAAACGCCGTTACCTTAACCGCTGTTGCTATCCTTGCCGCGGCGGTTAAGGGGAAGGCCGGGTCAGCATTAATCATCGTTACCCTTTCTAATTTCGGGGAAATGCTGACCCAGTATACGGCCAAAAAGACGAGAAATTATATCACGCAGATGCTGAAATTGGATGTTCCCTACGTGTGGCGGGTGGAGAAAGGCGGAAATGAACGCCGTGTTCATATCAGCTCTATTGTGCCGGGAGAAACTATCGCCGTTTTTATCGGGGAAAAAATATCGGTGGACGGCAGCGTGACTCATGGTCTGGGTGCCGTTGACGAGTCTTCGCTTACTGGCGAATTTATGCCTCGGGAGGTGGCAAGGGGTAGTCGTGTTTATGCCGGCAGTATCCTAAAGTCGGGCCAGATCCAGGTCCAGGCGGATCGGGTGGGCGACGACACAGCGATTACCCGCATGATCAAACTGATTGAACAGGCGCAAAACAGACGGGCGCCGATTCAGTCCCAAGCGGATAAAATGGCCCAGTCCCTGGTCCCGGTGTCTTTAGCCATGGCGGCGGCTGTCTACGGCTTGACCAAAGACTGGAGCCGCGTCATGAATATGCTGTTCATAGACTACGCTTGCGGGCTGACACTTTCTACGACGACCGCTATTTCGGCCGCCATCGGCAAAGCGGCCAAACAGGGCATTTTAATCAAGGGTGGTCAATTCATAGAGTGGCTATCCGAGGTGGACACGCTGGTCTTTGATAAAACGGGAACCCTTACTGAAGGAAGCCCGGCAATTCGTAACATTTATAATTTTGACCGTCATACGAAAGAGGAGGTAATTTGCTATGCCGCTTCTGCTGAAGAGCATTCCTCGCATCCTTTTGCCGGTTGTATTTTGCAGTACGCCAGGGAACAAAGACTATCCATTCCGGAGCACAGCAAGGTACTAAACATCTTAGGCCGCGGTATCCAGGCAGAGGTAGAAGGCGCCTCCGTACTGGTGGGAAGTGACCTGCTGATGCTGGAGAATCAAGTTGATCTTAGTGTCTGCCAAACAGAAGAGTTGAAGACTGCCGTGGATGAGGCTATGATTTATATCGCCTGCAACGGCAAGCTTATGGGTGTGATCAGCGTTCATGACCCGGTGCGCGCGGGGATGAATCGCGCCATTAACCAGTTGCGCCGTCAAGGGGTTGACGAAATTATCCTGCTCACAGGCGATAAAAAGCTGATAGCCAGCCACATTTCTCATAAACTTTTTCTTGACAATTACTATGCCGAGTTGTTGCCGGAAGACAAAGCCAACCTTATTAAATGGTACCGGCAGGGTGGCAGCAGGGTGATGATGGTGGGCGACGGTATTAATGACGCTCCGGCCCTGGCCTATGCGGATGTAGGGGTAACACTAGGCGGCAAGCGCACTGATATGGCTATGGAAGCCAGTGATGTTATCATCATTGGCGATGACCCCCTGCAGCTGCCCACTTTGCTTAAACTTGCTCAACAGACAATGAAAACCATCCGTCAAAATTTCTTAACCACCATTATGGTTAACAGCATAGCGATGATGCTGGGAGCGATGGGCACGATCACACCAGTCCAGGCAGCCCTGATACATAACGCCACTACTATTGGTGTGGTAGCTAACAGTTCCAAAATAATATTTGTGAAGCTTCCCGGCAATGGCAACTCAACTTTGCGCAAAAGGAGGTGAGAAAATGTTTGTTAAAACAGAATTTTGGTATGGTGTGGCAGTTGGTGCTGTGACTGGAGTATTGGGATACCGTCTCTACGAACAATACGGGGATCAGCTGAAGGGCCTGGTACTGCCGGCCTGCGCTCCGGTAATCCAGGCGGTAAAAGGTGGCGCAGAACCAACACTGGAAGAATTGGTGGCGCAAAAAGAACGGCTGGAAGACCTGATAGCCGAAAAAAGGCCGTAAAACGCCTAAACGTTTATTTCCCACAGGCCTTGGCGGCAAAAGTATCCCCGCCAAGGCCTGTGGGAAAAGCTGGAAAGTGTGTAAACGGCACAGCTCTTGTAACGGAGAACAGAAGCTTTTGTGAGGCGATCGGCATGAGAGGAAATCTCAGTAAATTTAGGGAATATATTTCGGTCAGTTGCCTTGGCTCCAGAAAATTCTGGGGCATTCCCCTGTTGGTATGGATCTTGCTGGCTTCCGCCTCATTGCTCTGGAATCTATACTCTCTAAGGCAGAACACGCTTAAGACCTTTATATACGAGGCGCAGACGCTGGCCGGAGTAGCTTTGTCCACCATCATGTGGACCTCACAACATGAGCGGGTATATGTTCCGCTTACAGAATGGGTTCCGCTAGAGCCATTTTTTGCGGATTTGCCGGACAGAGAAATTGTTACTGCCCACGGCTTAAGGTTCACGCAGGTATCACATGCCTTAATCAGCCGCCAGGTAGCTGAACAGGCCTTGTTGCATGGATGGGAAGAGAAGTCTATCCGCATGACCAGCCTGCAGCCGTTAAACCCGGTCAATGCGCCTGATGCATGGGAAAGCGGCGCGCTAAAGAGTTTTAACAATGGACAGACAGAAAAATTTGCCCTTATCGAGGATGAATCGGGTGCTTTGCTAAAATATATGCTGCCCCTCAGAGCAAGAGCGGAATGCTTGAAATGCCATCATGGCTTCAGCGAAGGGGACCTCCTCGGCGGTCTTTCTGTCAGTGAACAGGCGGCATCACGCTTTGCTATTGTTGAACCACAAATTATCAGCATAGTTGCTACCCACGCCGCTATTTTTGTGGTAGTAGTTGTGGCGATGCTTTTTCTTTTGTACCACTTGAGGCGGCAGTGGCTTAATCTTGATCAGCTCAATAACGAGCAGAAAAAGATGATTGTTAAGCTTGCCGAAGGCGAGGCCAGGCTAAAAGAAATGTCTATCACTGATGAACTTACCGGACTAAAAAACAGGCGGGGATTTTTTCTCCTGGCCGAACAACAGATCAAGGCGGCTAATCGCGAGAAGACAAAGAGCGGGTTTATTTTTATTGATGTTGACGGGATGAAATCAGCCAATGACCAATACGGGCATAGCGAGGGGGATAAAGCTTTAACCGCGACGGCAAACATCCTCAAGAACACTTTCCGGGAGTCGGATGTGATCGCGCGCCTAGGCGGGGATGAATTTGTGGTCATGATAATTGGGGCAGGTGAGCTTAATGGGGACGCTATTATTGATCGACTGCGGAAAAATTTAGATGGCCATAATACCGCCGCAAAAAACCGCTATAGATTGTCCCTCAGCGCGGGCATTGTTTATTGCGACCCTGGCGAAGAGCCTTGCAGTATTGAGGATTTGTTAAAAAAAGCAGATGAATTAATGTACGAGAGCAAGCGGGGCAAAGCCCATTGCCGCAATAACTGCAACGCGGGCACATCTGTGTTAGAACCGGCTTGAATTATATACCATTTAGCGAAAAACCGGAAAAATCCTTTCTGACGATCTGGAAATGCATTTTTTGGAACTGGAGAAAGTGAAAAAGCTGAACCAGCGGCCGAAAGACGCTTTGGAAGCCTGGTTGATGTATTTAAACAATCTTGAAGGGGAGGAACTGGAGGCGATCGCCATGGAAAACCCGGC
This sequence comes from Dethiobacter sp., assembly GCA_018333395.1. The sequence goes on along the minus strand of JAGXSQ010000158.1, from coordinate 2,488 downwards.
TATTCGTAAAGCCTTACCATGGAGGAAACTTTTTGACGCAGCGAGCGGGAGCGCAGGTTCTACGAACTGCGGGAAAAAGCAATGCGGGACGAACTTGTCATGCTGGAAGGAGCCAGGGCGGAAGGAAAGACACTCAAAATGAAAAAACCACACAGCGTTTTCAAAAAGCCTTTTATGAGGGCTTATGGAAGGTAATGGGTTCATGCTTTTGCCGTTCCTGACCGGACGCGGCCGCCTGGTAAGGATTGCGTTTGTGTGCTAAAATGAGTCAGGTCCACTGACGGCAATTTTGGAGGTCCGATGTTTTATCACAGCCTGGCCGGCCATTATGATTTAATCTTTCCTCTGGAACAAACCAAAACTGCTTTCCTGCACAGGGAATTTTCTGCTGTGGGCGCCCGTCGGGTTCTTGATCTGGCCTGCGGTACGGGTACATACGCGCTTGAACTGGCGCGTCTTGGGTACAAAGTATGGGGGACGGATCTGGAGCCAGTTTTGATTGAACAGGCCCAACAAAAGGCGGCGGACGCCAACGTGGAGGTCAGGTTCACAGTGGGCGACATGCGGGAGCCGGAGGCCCTGGGGCTGCTGTTTGACGGCCTTTTTTGCATTGGCAATTCACTGCCTCATTTACTTGAAAAGCATGATTTAAAGAGGGCGCTGGCGGCCATGCGGGGAGTGCTGCACAGTCCCGGCAGGGCCGTGCTGCAAATCGTCAATTTTGACCGGATCCTCGCTTCAGGAGATACAAAGCTGCCGCTGATTGAGCGGGAAGGCTTACGTTTCACCCGTACATACCGCCCACGGGGCGAGGAGCGTCTGCTGTTTGACTCTGTACTGGAAGTGACCGGGAAGGATGAGAGTTCAGGCTGCTTTGAAAACAGGGTCGTACTGCGGCCGATCCGGCGGGCCGACCTGGAAATGTTGCTCCTGGAGGCGGGATTTACAGTTGTCAGGGTATACGGGGATTATAAGTATGGGGAATATCAGGCGGCCGAGTCACAGGCCACGATTGCAGTAGCTGAATGCTGATTTTCTCCATTATACCTGGCCGTGCGTTCTCCTCCATGCTCCGTCGCTGGCCTGAATTTTCCTCGGAGGTTTTAGGGTTGCTTAATTATCCATCCATGTCCTATGTCAGTTTATTATTTTGAGAATTCAAAGCTTACATTAACTTGTGCCCGAATTTCCATTTCACCTGTGCTGACAGGGGTAACGTTCGCCGCTTCTGTAGCGGCCATTCTCTGAGCAAAATCCCGCACGATAGATGCTTGCGAGCCCTCAATTATGGTGACCGGAGTAACTTTAGTGTACCCAAACTGCTCTACCATAGCTTTTGCTTTCTCTTCTGCATTTTTCAAGGCTATCCTTAGGGCCTCCTGATAAGCCTTGTTGGCATCGGAAACGGCAAACCTGATGCTATCTATGGTATTGGCGCCCTTTGCCGTAACAGCATCCAGAATCCTTCCGGTATCGTCAATCTTTGTGATTTTTACTCTAACCCTGTTGAGAACGCGATAACCGATCAACGTACGTCTTTCTTTCTCCCAGTTATACTCGGGAAATATATTGTATTCCTGTGTTTGGATATTTTTTTCCGGAACGCCGAGCCTCTTCAACTCATCCATGATGGCTTTCATTTTCTCTTTATTCTCTGTCTGTGCTGGGAGCACTTTCTTGTTGGTGGTATCAACCCCCAAAGTAACGAAGGCAATGTTGGGAGCAACATTGATAACACCTTCGCCCTGGACGGTAACCAGTTTCTGTTCCGGCTTGGCTATGTCTGGTGCCGTAGCCAAGGCCTTATTCCCTGTGTTTGTCGCGCTGACCGCAAAGATACCGAGTGAAAGGACCATAATCGATAATAGGGCTGCCGTAATCCTGTTTTTCCTTGTCATGTTTGTATCCTCCCTTGTCTGGTTGATTTGTCTTGCTGCTTTTATCGACGCAAGTTATCAGAAAAAGTTCCCACAGGTAAAAACTAGCTTACGTGCCATGTACCGCCGCGCTGGAGGAGATTTCAGCTTTGCAAGCCTCGTTTTCTTCCTTCACAAAGGCCGTTCCAGCCTGCAACTGTTCCCGATTAAATACGAGCCTAAACGCGAAAAAGCCCATAGCTTCAACGACTATGGGCTTCTCACCTCTTTTGAACTGTAAAAGTCAGGACAATATCACAGTCCGTTCACACTGGCCCACAACTGACGCATGAATAAATAGAGGCTTATCTGTTAAGGGTTTAAGCGGCCAAGCGAAAAAATTTTTTCGCAAAAAGCACTGGACAAGCGAAAACGTTCATGGGCTCTTACTCAAAGGCGAGGATAATACTATGAATTTCATATACTTAGCCCCCCGGCAAAACCATATACGCATTGAGCAGAAAGATGCCTGCTCTGCCCGAACTCCTTCGGTGGATTGCTTTGATCCTGCTGTTGACTCCTTCTAAGGGACCATTGCTTATATCACCATAGATCAAGCTGTTTTTTACAGC
>JAGXSQ010000157.1 GCA_018333395.1 Dethiobacter sp. | reverse complement strand
CCCTACACGTTCCAAAATTTCTATGCAGAACTAAGCGCAGGTGATAGATATGACTGGCAGCGGAGGACCGCCGCCAAAACCAGAAGTATTAAATGAAAGAATGGCCATCATTGCGCTTTGCTTCGGAACAATAGCCACTATTTCAGACATCTATGTGGTACAGCCCATCCTTCCCCTTCTTAGTGTCAGCTTCCAAGTCAGTCCCACAGTAGCCAGCCTGGCCGTGTCTCTGAACATTGTGGCCTTGGCTTTCGCCTTGCTAGTTGTTGGCCCATTGTCGGATTATCTGGGCCGCAAGCCGGTCATGGTTGCGGCAGGTTTTTTACTAGTCATACCTACGGCATGGATCGCGCTTACCGATAACTTTTCTTCCTTCTTAGTCCTGCGCGCTTTTCAGGGTATCTTTGTTGCTGGCATCGCAGCCATCGCCATGGCCTACATTGCAGAAGAATTTCCTCCCGGCCGGGTCGGCCGGGTGATTGGCATCTATATCAGCGCCATGATAGCCTCAGGCCTGTTCGGCCGGGTAGGCGGAGGAATTCTTTCTGGTCTCTATGGGTGGCGCTTAACCTTTATCGTTTTCAGCTTGATGAATTTATTGGGTTCCTGCTTAATGTTGTATTATTTACCGGCATCCAGAAATTTTATCAGGAGCAGTGGGTTTTTTGCCTCTTATGTTAGGATGCTCGGACATTTCAAAAACCGACGGCTGGCTGGTGCCTTTATTATAGCCTTTTCTCTCTTTTTTACCTTTACCGGAACTTTCACTTACGTTACCTTCTACTTGACAAATCCGCCATACAACCTGTCTACTGTTATCTTAAGCTTGATTTTTCTGGCCTATATAACAGGTGTTATTTCTCCCTTGGCGGGAGCAGTTTCCAGCCGGGTCGGTCGCGGTAAGGTTATAGGCGTCGGCCTGGCCGTAGCTTCGGCAGGCACTCTGATTACTCTCGCAGCCCCGCTGGCCGTGATTATCATGGGACTTACTTTGCTGTGCGCCGGCCTCTTTATTGCCCAACCAGCCGCCAGCGCCCTGGTGGGAGATAACGCTGGCACCGGGAAAGGCTCCGCCACAGCACTCTATTTATTCTCCTACTATATCGGAGGCAGCTTGGGAGCCCTTCTGCCCGGCCTGCTATGGAACGCCTACGGTTGGCCAGGAGTCATAGCCTCTGCCCAGGCTGCCCTTATTTTGGCATTTTTGTCCTTGTTTACTTTGTGCCGCTAGAATCTTAAAAGAACAGGATATTTGGTGAAATGGTCGAAAATAGAAAATAATGAAGGAGGCAAAGAAAGGATATGAAAATAGTATTTCATCCCCTGTTTCTAAGCAGCTACACCAGTGATCCGGCGGCGGAGGAGGGGCGGCTAGAGCCGTCATGGGCAATTTTGCGGGATAAATATGGTTTCGTCGAACCAGAGGCAGCAGCGGAGGAAGACATTCTCCTGGTACACACCAAGCGTCACCTGGAAAATGTACGGAGGAACAGCGTTGTTTTCCGCCTGGCGATGCTGGCTGCTGGCGCTACATTGGAGGCGGCTAGCAGCGCCGTAAAGGGTGAGGCGGCCTTTGCTCTTTGCCGACCGCCTGGCCACCACGCCAGTCCTGATTCCTGCTGGGGCTTCTGTTACTTTAACAACGTGGCCGTTGCCGTAAGCAGGCTTTTAAATGATGGCTACATCAAAACGGCAGCCATTGTTGACTTTGACCTCCACTACGGCGACGGCACGGCAAACATTTTTGCCGGAGCCGGCGGAGTTTCCTACTGCCATGTCAGCGGCAGCAGCGGCTATCCTTTTGTGGAAAACCTGAAAACATTTCTGGAGCATACGAGTTATGACCTTCTCGCTGTTTCAGCCGGTTTCGACCGCCACGCCAAAGATTGGGGAGGAATGCTTTCCGATCACGATTATGGTGAAATCGGACAGGCCCTCGGCGAGGCGGCACGGCAAAAATGTGGGGGAAGAATCTTTGCCGCTTTGGAAGGAGGCTATAACGCCGGTTCACTAGCCACCGGCATCGGGGCATTTCTAAAAGGACTGGGAGGAAGCCCTGGGGATCTGCTGGAAATCAGCGAAACATTCCGGAAAGCATGAAACTATTATAAAACTGGCGGAGATTGGAAACGGGAAAAACCTTAGCCTCCATTGTTGAAGAAATCACTGCTGTTCAGGAAACTGTGGATAGCCTGCTGCTTGTTCTCGACCAGCAAGCCAAAGATAGCAGCTAGAAGATTTCCAGGGCCTTCCTCAGATGAATGCCGTTTGGGCAGACACACTGCATACAGTCCTGGCATTTTTTTTTCTCCAATGTGCGTGCCTGAGAAACTCTGTCAGCCTGGTCGCGCGGATCCAGATGAAGTTGTGCCAGTTTGACATAGACGTACGGATTGCCTACGTTGCCGTCCGCGAAGGAGTATTTGGGGCAGGAGGCCACACAACAGAGGCATTCCAGGCAGTGCATGAGATTTTTATGCAGGGGGTTTTCCTGCAGTCTGCCGAGCGGCTCGCTGTTAATATTCTGTGGATAGAGCTTAAGTCCCAGCAGTGTTTTAAAATAAGCAGAACGGTCTACCACTAGGTCCCGCAACAGCGGCAGGTTGGCCAGAGGCGCAATCTCATTTGCGCCATCCAGGTTCACTCTACAGGCCAGCCGCGGCTTTCCGTCAACCATTACGCCGCACAGTCCGCAGTGATTGTAGCGGCATCCATAGCGGAAGGCCAGTGTCGGATCAAGTTCTTCATTGATATATTGGAGAGTTTGCAGTATAGTGGCATTATGCAGAGAAGGAAGATTGTAAACACACTTTTCGTATGTATTCCTGGCTGGAGAGAAACGGATCACTGTTACTCTTTCATTACTCATGGCCCGCTTCCTCCAGATTATTCTCTACTAATCCGTTTTCGCCACGGAAAAGTATAATATTTCTTTCCCACCCATGGCCTCCCCTGTCAGGGAAGTCTGAGCGCAGGTGAGCGCCCCGGGACTCTTTTCGCAACAGTGCCGATGTTACCACCAGACGCGCTGTCTCCAGCATAAAGTCCAGTTCGACCCAGTCACGCAGTTCTGTGTTGTAGACTGTTTCCGCAGGAATGGAAACATCCCTGGCTTCCCGGGAGATCTCCTCGATGACCTCCAATGCTCTCTGAAGTTGGGCTTCTTCCCTTACCAGACCGGCAAGAGTCCACATCGACTTTTGCAGCTTGCGACAAAGGGTTAAAGGCCGATGCCGGCCTTGCTTTCCGAAAAGCGGCGAAACAACCGGGCCTGTCTGTAACATTAAAAGCTGTTTTGTATCTTTGGCATGGGACGCTGCCGCACGGCCCGCGCGCAGCCCGAACACCAAGACCTCTGTCAGGGCTACAGAGCCTAAGCGGTTCCCACCGTGTACCCCTCCCATCACCTCCCCGGCAGCATACAGCCCGGGAACGGTGGTTCTGCCATCCTTATCAGCCTTGATGCCTCCCATAAAGTAGTGAACGGTGGGCATAATGCTCCACGGTTCTTCCCAGTTATATGCTTTCCTGCCGTATGCCACCAGAACGGCGTCAAAAATGCCTGTGGCGCGAAGTTTGTCACGGTACCCAGGTCCCTTTTCCAGATTTGGCCTAAGGTCAAGAGTAAGCCCGCCATGCTCTCCTGCGCGCCCCTCCCTAATCGCACCGGCCATGGCCCGGACCACGGCAGATCTTGTTAGGTTGTTAATCCCCGGGCCTAGGACGGTCCGGCCTTCGCTGTCATAAATTATTCCTAACGGCCCGGCCACAACCGGCTCACCGCAAATCAAACCGCGGTACGCCTCCGGGTGGGTTATGGCAAAGGGAATCAGTTGTACCTGTTCCATATCCATAAGCTTTGCCCCGGCGCGAAAGGCCAGCGCGTAACCGTCACCTACGGTGCCGCGGTTGTTGCTTGTCTGGGGATAAAAAAGCCAGCCGCCTCCCCCTGTAGCCAATACCACCGCCTTTGCCCCCAGAAGGAACTCTTCCCCGTCAGCTAAGCTCAGGGCAGAAATGCCTCGGATCACGCCTTCTGTTTGAATAAGTGACAGTGTTAGTGTGTCTTCAAAGAAGCTGAGATGATATTTTTCTACAGCGGCACGCAGCGATTGTGCCAGGCCGACGCCGGCTCCTGAACTGGACAGCGTCCTGGCAAGGGAATGGCCTCCTGCTCTGGAAAGGGCCTCTCTCGAAAGTACGCCGTGATGATCTCTATTGAACATATGCCCGAATTCCTCTAGTTTCGTGAGCGCCGCCCGGCTGTCGTCCACCAACGTTTCTACCAGTTCCCGGGTACATAGCCCCTCTCCGGAGACGGTCACATCATCCAGAAATGCTTCTCTGCTGTCACCGGGCAGGCCGGCACAGGCGGTAAGGCCCACGGCCATCCGCGTGTTCCCGTAACCGATAGGCTCTTTGCAAACTATCGCTACCCGCGCTCCCGCTTCGACCGCCGCTACCGCCGCCATCACCCCTGCTCCGCCGCCACCTACAACAACCACATCATAGCAGTCTTTCATGATTCACCCCGTTATAGCCGTAATGTTCTTCTGTTTCTTTATCATAGGGCATCAGTAGTGTCTTGGTCAACTGCCATAGCAACATAGCAACCAACAGGAATACGCTAGTAACTGGAGGCGGGACAGGTGAAGATTGTGGTGGCGACTGATTCCTTTAAGGGAAGCCTTTCGGCGACAGAAGTCTGTCAGGCCATCAAGGAAGGCATATTAAGGGCGGATCCCGCGTGTCAGGTGGAAACCCTGCCCATAGCCGACGGTGGTGAAGGGACTTTGGAAGCAATGAAATTATCTTCCGGGGGAGAAATGATCAGCGTACCATGTGTAAACCCTCTCGGAGAAAAAATCAGGGGCAAATACCTGGTTTTGGCTGACGGTAAAACTGCCGTGATTGAAATGGCCCAAGCGGCGGGACTGTGCCTTATTGCCAGGGAACAACAAAATCCTTTATACACTACAACCTATGGTGTGGGCGAAATAATTCTCGCTGCTCTGGACAGTGGGTACAGGAAGTTTATTGTCTGTATCGGGGGAAGCGCTACTGTCGACGCCGGAATTGGCATGCTGCAGGCCCTCGGATTTAGGTTTTTAAACAAAGCTGGCGAAGAAATCGCCAGCGGAGGGCTCGCTATCGCGAACCTTAGAAAGATAGAGGTCAGCGGAGCGGATAAAAGATTGCCGGAGTGCAGTTTTCAAGTGGCCTGTGACGTTGATAATCTGATCTGCGGCCCAAGGGGCGCGGCAAGGGTTTTTGCTCCTCAGAAAGGCGCAACTCCCGAAATGGTGGAAATATTGGAAGATAACCTGCGACATTTTTCAGAAATTGTAAACAGCGACCTGGGCATTGACATTTCTGACGTTAAAGGCGGAGGAGCCGCTGGGGGGATAGGGGCCTCCTTGTTTGCTTTCTTAAATGCGCAGTTGGTGTCAGGAGTGGAGTTGGTCCTTGATAGCATGGATTTTTCCACGAAACTGCAGGGGGCGGATTTGATTATCACCGGCGAAGGACAGCTGGATGAGCAGACAGCTTACGGCAAGGTCCCCATGGGAGTAGCCAGAAGGGCAAAAGAAAAGGGTCTGCCTGTGATTGCCTTGGCAGGCGCCATAGGAACAGACTATGCAAACCTTTCCCCCCTCGGTATAGATGCGGCTGTTAGTATTGTAAACAGGCCAATGTCACTGGAGGAAGCCATGGCTGATGCGGGATTGCTGTTAAGCCAGTGCTCCGAGGCTGTAATCCGTTTGCTTAAAATCAGCTTACCCTGCCGCAGGGCCAATTCCCTGCCTGAATAAACAAATTACGGGAGTAGACCCGATGCTCCCGCCTTAGGCGGCGGCACCATCGGAAGGATGAAAATGTTCCCTTACCCTAGCCCTCTCCCAGAGGGATGGGGGATTTCCATCATTACCGTCATGTCGAATGATTTTGTCCTGGCCGGTCCGGGCGTTGATACTAGTGATTATTGAGTAGAGCCGGTATGCGGAGCATATACCCAACGGTCAGTAAGTAAATTTTTGTACATCTGGGCCTCCATTTTTGCCGCGTACAGCTTTTATGGACTTTTGTTTTCGAAGAGCATATAATTAATCGCAGGCAACAGTAAAAAGAGAACTACTAGCCGCCTGCGCTGTTGTCATAGGGATGGTTACAGGATTGTGAAAAAAACCACGCATTTAGCAAGGGGAGGATGGATGAGATGAATGACAGGCGCTTTGAGGACATTAAGGTCGGAGACAAAGCGAGCTTCTCCAAGACAATCAGTGAGGCGGATGTCTATGGGTTCGCTGGTATAACCGGAGATTTCAATCCTGTTCACGTTAACACGGAGTTTGCGGCAAAAAGCCGCTTTAAGCAGCGTATAGCCCATGGCATGCTTACCGCCTCCCTGATATCAACCGTGATAGGGACAGACTTGCCTGGTGCTAATACCGTATATTTGTCACAGGAGGTGAAATTTACAGCTCCTGTTTTCTTTGGGGATACCCTGACGTCCGAGGCAGAGGTCATAGAAAAAAGAGAAGACAAGCGCATTCTTGTCCTGAAAACAACCGTGGTAAACCAGAGCGGCACCCTTGTTGTTGATGGCCAGGCAAAGGTTATGAAACTTTAGCCGCTGGGTACGTGGCATGATGGTGCATATGTTTTCAGCCAGCAAATAAGGAGGTAGGCTAATGGAACAGCATCTAATTGAGCAGATTGCAAAACTGCAAATCTTAAACCATTTTTGGCTGACCCTGTTTTTGCTGCTTCCTATGCTTTTAATTTCCAGGACTGTGGTGGCCGGAACCCGGTATTCCCCTATCCTGATGATCGTCATTTTCGGTCTGGCCCTGGGCCTTTTGCTTGTGCAAAGCGGGGTAGCTTCTCCTGGTCTGGCAGAATTCCCGCTGGTGGACTTGCTCAGTAAGGTCACGCTGATTGCCCTGATCGCTTCATTCTTTGCGGGGGGCCAGGAATTGAAAAAGATTTTTGGGGGCGAAAAGCTGGAAATTGAGGATATGGTAATTCAGTCCCCAGAAGAGGTAATCCTAGGCACCAAACGAACCCAATTGTTTTTTCTGGTCCGGACCTTTTTTATTCTCTTAGGTATTGAAGGCGCCAGGCGGATGATCACTGGCTCCGGGACAGGAGATCCTTTGGGAAAATACTATCCCCTAATCGCCTATATCGGACTGAGTGGCTCTATTATCTTGATGGACTATAAAGCTACTGTGAAGAACAAGCCCTTGTATATCCGCAAGGGGTTGGTGGAGATAGCCACTATTTTAGGCGTTTTGCTTGGCTCCTTTTATATCGCTCAGGCAGTAAAGCCGATCATTGCCCTGCCCCAGATTTTTTTCGCCATGCTCCTTTCGTCTTCTTTGGGCATGATTTTGTCAAGGTGGCAGTCTGGTCCTACTCTCAGGGCGCTTCTGTTTGCGGGTATCCCCGTGGTACTGGCCGCCAATTTTATGATTGGGGGTTCCAGAATAGCGGAAGCCTTTAAGCTGACCGGCATGACTTCAGTGATGGCTTACGGGTTTTTTGGGCAAATCTTCTGGATGTTTGGTGGCCTAACCCTGTTAATTCTGTTTGGCTTAGCTAACCATGTGCGCAACTTGGCGCCGGGAATGGCGGGTCTCTTTCCCATGCCGGTTTGACCGGAGCCTGTACAGCCGGCGACTTGGGACAGGAAGCGGCAGCAAGGGCGCCGATCATGATCAACATTCCCTTTTTCGGCCATATTTTTGTCTTCACTATCTTGGCAATTAGCGCCCAGCGGGATGCTTTAATGGCAAATTGGGCTTTCCTTATTGCCGCTATTGGCCTTGGTCTGACAGTTTTTTCTCTGCGTACTTTAAGAAGGTCTCAGGGAAGAGAATCCATGGAAATAAAAGGGTTAATGCAGTTTTCCTTTGGCTGGCAGTTAACGGCTGTTTTTGGCGGTCTGCTGATGCTGGACCTTAGCGGCATGCCTTTATCGCATGCGGCCATGGCTCTCTCTTCCGCCATTTCCCACTTCGGTCTCTTTGCGGCTCTGCAGGGCGGCATGTTCGGCGCCTACGCCGCAGACCTGATTCCCTTTATTTTTGCTATGCCTTTCCTCGTTCATCCTCTTGTTTTCGGTATCTTTGGTAAGTCTATGGAGAAGGATGGGGTAATGCCTGCCAAGATAGTTTACGCTCTCGGACTGATTGGTGTTGTCGGCGTAATCTATGCTTTGACTAGTTTTTAATTTTCGGCAAAATTTCCGGGTTTATGACTTAGAGCAAACGCTTCCTTGTTAAAGCAATCGCGCCAGGAGCCGTGAGGGTCAATCAGATTGCTGCAGCGATCAACAGCGGATCTCCAACCTCGCATGTGCATAGCTTAAGCTTGTTTGGGTATTATATGATGTGCAAAACAGGCTAAGGAAAGGAGGTGGGGAGATGATTGGCTTAATTGTCCGCTTTATTGTTTCCGCTCTTGTTCTGATGATGGTTAGTTTTCTGTTGCCCGGGTTTGCCACCCTTGGTTTTGGCGCAGCCTTAATTGCCGCCATCGTGATTGCGGTTCTGGGATTTATCGCGGAAAGTATTTTCGGCAAGAAAGTTTCTCCGCAAAACCGTGGTATTATTGGGTTTGTTGTTTCCGCTGTGGTCATTTACCTGGCGCAGTTTCTTGTTCCCGGTATGGAGATTACGGTAGTCGGCGCCGCTTTAGCGGCCCTGGCAATTGGTATAGTTGACGTTTTTGTACCTACCGAACTGCGCTGAAGTGGGAGGCCTTACTATGACTTTGCAAGGAAGAAGACGCCATATTCGCACCGATTTGGCCATCGAGGCCAGGGAGATGCTGCTCGGCGAGGTTAGGGAGGATATTCCCGGTGTTGTTGCCTCCAGAGAAACAGTTGGTGAAATCAGTGTCAGTAGGGTCAGCATCACGACTCCGGAAGCGTCAGAGCGGATGGGTAAGAAGCAGGGGCGCTACATTACCCTGGAAGTGCCGGGTTTAAGGAAAAAAAATAGCTCTCTGCAGGACAAGGTTGCGGTGCAACTGACCAAAGAGTTACTGGATATGCTGAAACTCCAACATGGAAGCACGGTGCTGGTAGTTGGTCTTGGCAATTGGAACGTAACGCCCGATGCTCTTGGTCCCCGGGTAGTGAAGGACTTGTTGGTTACCCGGCACATCGTCCAGATGGAACCGGAAACGCTTGGAGAGGGCTTCCGCCCCGTGGCTGCTATCGCTCCCGGAGTGCTTGGCCTCACCGGCGTGGAGACGGGGGAAATTGTCCAGAGCCTAGTGGAGAAAGTTCGGCCGGACCTGCTGATTGCTGTAGATGCCCTGGCCGCACGCAGGCTTGAGCGTCTGCACACCACCATCCAGCTGGCGGATACCGGTATTCACCCTGGTTCTGGCGTGGGCAACAAGCGTGCCGGCATCAGTCAGGAAACGGTGGGCATTCCAGTTATCGCCATCGGTGTGCCTACGGTGGTAGATGCGGTGACCATCGCTGACGATATGCTGGAACAGATGCTGACGACGATCATGCACGAGGCGGGCGAGGAATCTCCCGTGTATAAGGTGGCAAAAGCAATTGTCGAAGGCGATCGGCGGGCCGTCCTAGAGGAAGTGACGGCCCCCTATGGCGGCAATCTGATGGTTACCCCCAAGGATATAGATACCTTAATTGAGGATATCGCCCGCCTGCTGGCGGGCGGGCTAAACGCTGCCTTGCATCCGGCCATCGCCAGCGGAGAGCCAGGCAAGTACCTGCATTAGCTTATGAAGAGGAGGCTTGCCTCCTCTTCATTGCTTTCCCCTTTCTTTTCATAGTAAAGCAGCGCAAAGAGCGCCAAGTGGCCTTCGCCCACCACCCAAAACAAATCCCCTCCATGTTAGAGGCAGCAAAGGAATGGCAACTATACCCGTTAGGGCAGTATAGTAAAATTCATTTAAGCGAAAGAATTTCTCAGGTTATATAATGCCCCTCCCGGCGTATCTATATATACAGGGGCGTAAGCTGCCAGGAGGAGGGTAATAAATGGCCGGGAAAGCTTTTTTTTACTTTCACCGCAAAAGAACACGCTGGGACAGAAAAAGAGGGAGAAGCAGGATAGGTTATGCTTTTTGGGCCGTTATACTGGTAGTAGTTTTGTTGGTACTGGCCTCCAGGACGCTGGCGATTCCTGTTCTGTCAGGGGAGGGGGGGATAGGCGCATTTTGGCCCGACCAGGAAGCATTTTATCGGCACGTTTTGGGACTGGTAATCCCGGGGGTAGGATCACCTGCTTCCAGTGGGGAAAAGCCGCAGGAAGCAGGCGGTTACGAAGAAGAGGTAGCCAAGGTAGCAGGCCCCTTACATCCGCGGAGTATCTTTGCGGCGCAGATTCCTTATCTGGATGAGGTGGCAAAGCGACCGCAGCCGCTTATCCATCAGGTGAATAACCTGGCGAGAGAGCAGCAACCCACGATTGTGGTGCCACAGCAACTGCGCCAAGGTCTGGGCAAGGTGATTATTTACCACACGCATACGACCGAGTCTTTTGTGCCTACTGCGGGGAAAAAGTTCACAGAGGATTTGGCGCTGACGGTGGCCAGGCTGGGGGAGCAACTCGCGACGTTGCTGCGGGAGGAGTACGCGATTCCGGTGGTACATAACCAGGATGTCCATGACATACCGCGCAGCACCTCTTATGAGGTAGCACTGACGACGGTGCGCGGACTGTTGGAGGAGCACCAGGATACAGTACTGTTGATTGACTTGCACCGGGATGGTGTGGATAGACAAATATCCACTTTGCGGGTGGAGGGCCAGGCGGTGGGCAGGATCTTGTTTGTAGTGGGGTCACGCCATCCCCAATGGCAGGAAAATTTTTCTAGAGCGCTGTTTCTGCATGAAAGATTGGAGGAGATCGCTCCGGGGCTATCACGGGGCGTGCGTGAGCGTCCCCTGGTTTACAATCAGCATCTGCATCCCGGAGCTTTACTGATAGAGGTGGGAGGCCACGAGAATTCGCTGCAGGAAGCGATGCGGGCCGTGCCGTATCTGGCGCAGGCACTGGCGAAACTGTACTACGAAAACGCACGCTAAAGAGCAGGGTAAGCTTTAAAGAGGCCGAGGAAGTGACGTGCATAGAAATGATTCTCTCCGGGAAAACATGCGGTAATGGATTTTTCGGAGGGGGTGTGCTAGATGAGACAGGCGGTATGTTCCGTCTGCCTTATTTTTTTGTGTTTTGTGGCTGTCTTGGGTTTGGGATTGCTTGCTTGTGAGCGTGGCTTGCAGGAAGTGAGTGGCTTGGTGAGCTATCCAGGGGTGCTGGCTCTGAACAGGGCAGGAGAACAGACGTGGTTGTTTACTTTTGCTGATCGCCAGATAGTCTTGGACCTGACTCCGCTTGCGCAGCTCTGGAGACGATTTACTGCCCAGTAGAGCAGTTTGCTTGTCAGCATCCCGAAATAAATGCTATAATGGTCAGGGAAGTAAGGCGGGAGGATGACGCTGGTGCAGGAAAGGATTCGTAATTTTTGTATCATTGCCCATATTGACCACGGCAAGTCTACGCTGGCCGATAGGCTGTTGGAGTATACCGGGGCGCTCTCGGCGCGAGAAATGACGGACCAGGTGCTCGACCAGATGGATCTGGAACGGGAGCGTGGCATTACCATTAAGCTGCAGGCTGTACGCCTGTCTTACCTAGCCAGTGACGGGCAGGAATATCTCCTGAATCTGATCGACACGCCGGGGCATGTTGACTTTACATACGAAGTTTCCCGGAGTCTGGCGGCGTGCGAAGGCGCCCTGCTCGTCGTGGATGCTGCGCAGGGGATTGAGGCGCAGACCCTGGCCAATCTGTATCTGGCGCTGGAGAACAACCTGGAAATTATTCCGATCATCAATAAAATTGATTTGCCAAGCGCCGATGTGGAGAAAGTAAAACGAGAACTGGAGGAATTAGTCGGGTTGCCCGGGGACGAGGCGATTCTTGTTTCGGCTAAGGAAGGAATTGGTGTGGCGGCCGTGCTGGAGGCGATCGTCAGCCGTATCCCTCCTCCGGCCGGGAGCGCCGAGAGTGCTTTACAGGCCCTTATCTTTGACTCTCACTACGATTCTTACCGTGGTGTGATGGCGTATGTGCGGGTGGTGTCTGGTCAAATCAAGCCGCGGATGAAGATCAGGATGATGTCTGGTGAGAAGGTGTTTGAGGTGGCGGAAGTGGGGTTTTTCCGCCCGCTACTGACCAGGACCGAGGCGTTAGCGGCGGGAGAGGTCGGTTATCTGGTGGCCGGCGTGAAAAACGTCCGAGACTCCCGGGTAGGCGATACGATTACCGGTGCGGAGCGACCGGCCGCAGAGCCGTTGCCTGGCTACCGCAAGGCTGTGCCGATGGTTTACTGCGGGCTTTACCCTGTGGACAGCGATGAATACGAGAATTTACGCGAGGCGCTGGAAAAACTGAATTTAAACGATGCAGCTCTGACTTATGAGCCGGAAACGTCGGCGGCTCTGGGGTTTGGCTTCCGCTGCGGGTTTCTCGGGCTGTTGCACATGGAGATTATCCAAGAGCGTCTGGAGCGGGAATACAGGCTGAGCCTGATCACTACGGCCCCGAGCGTAGTTTACCGAGTCAACCTGACCGGCGGGGAAATGTTGCTGATCGACAACCCGGCGTTGTTGCCCAAGGCAGGTGAGGTGGTCTCTGTCGAAGAGCCTTATGTCACCGCTCGTATCATGGTTCCCAACCACTATGTGGGTGCGGTAATGGAACTGTGCCAGGAGAAGCGGGGCATCTTTGGCAATATGGAATACCTGGACACCAGCCGCGCCCTGCTGACCTACGAGATGCCGCTAAGTGAAATAATTTTTGATTTTTTTGACTTGTTGAAGTCGCGTACACGCGGCTACGCGTCGCTTGATTACGAACTGCTGGGTTATCGTACCGCCAGCCTAGCGAAGGTTGATGTGCTTATTAACGGGGAGCCGGTGGATGCGCTTTCCTTTATCGCTCATGTGGATCGTGCTTACCAGCGCGGCCGCGACCTGACCACCCGGCTGCGGGAGATTATTCCGCGCCAGATGTTTGAAGTGCCCATCCAGGCGGCTATTGGCAACAAGGTTATTGCTCGGGAAACCATCAAAGCGATGCGTAAAAATGTGCTGGATAAGTGCTATGGCGGGGACATCACGCGTAAGCGCAAACTTCTAGAAAAGCAAAAGGCCGGGAAAAAACGTATGAAGCAGGTGGGCAGTGTGGAGATTCCCCAGGAGGCCTTTATGGCTGTCCTTGGCATCGACTGACGATGGAGACGGCCGTTTATGTGCATGTGCCCTACTGCCGATCCAAGTGCAGCTACTGTGACTTTCTTTCTTTTCCGCTGGCTGCGGGCAGCCTTGGTACGGACGAGTACCTGACGGCCTTGGAGGCGGAACTAGCTCTGCGCGGCAGAGAGTTGGCTCAGGCCGGGTACCGTGTGGCGACCCTTTACATTGGCGGCGGCACGCCGACGGCTTTGACTGTAGGGCAGCTTGACCGGCTACTGGGTGCCTGCCGCTACCACCTGCCGCTTACTGCGCCGGAGTGGACTGTGGAGGCCAATCCTGGCACGTTTGACGCCGGGAAGGCGGCGATCCTTTCCCGGCACGGCGTAAACCGCGTCAGCCTAGGCGTGCAGGATTTGGACGGCGACCGGCTGGCGCTGCTGGGGAGGACGCATACCTCTGAGGAGGCCTACCAGGCTTTTGCTTTGTGCCG
The DNA here is from genome assembly GCA_018333395.1 of Dethiobacter sp. The sequence goes on along the minus strand of JAGXSQ010000157.1, from coordinate 26,016 downwards.
GGACAATTTCGCCAGTGTGTCTGTGGACTTGATGGCCGGTCTGCCGAGGCAGACGGCAGAGAATTTTAGCGCTGCACTGGCTGCCGTACTGGCGTGGGGTCCGGATCACCTTTCCCTGTACTCGCTGAAACTGGAGGAGGGGACGTCTCTGGCCCTTTTGGTGGCAACCGGGGATTTGACGCTACCGGGAGAGGATGAGGTAGCCGAGATGCTGCTGGCGGCGAGGAGGCAACTTTCGCAAGCGGGATATGTACACTACGAGATTGCCAACTTTGCTAGGCTGGGACACGAATGTTGCCACAATCGTGTTTACTGGCAAAACAAGCCTTACTTGGGTATTGGCCTTGGTGCCCATTCCTACTGGGAAAGAAAGCGACTGGTTAATACGGTGGAACTACCTGTCTACACCGATCTGCTCGCCAGAAGAGTGCTGCCGGTGGCGGAAGAGGTTTTGGTTACGGAGCGCCAGGTCATGGAGGATACGTTCATGCTGGGGTTGCGACTGCTTTCCGGGGTGAGTTTTGCCGACTTTGCCGCCTGCCATGGAAGGGAAGCACGCGAGGTTTTCGCCGGCCAACTGGCGCGCTTGGAAAGGTTGGGGCTACTTTTTTGTGACGGTGAGTACGCACGTCTGACGGCGTACGGATTAAGTTTGGCGAATGTGGTTTTTGCCGAATTTGTGTCTTAAGTAATCTTGACAAAAAACAGTGGCAGTGGTATTTTGAATTATAGTTTAGCACTCGTTTAGGCAGAGTGCTAACGTCGGGAGGCTTGGCTTTGGTGGATTTAAGCGAGAGAAAGCGAAGGATTCTCCATGCCGTTGTCAAAGATTATGTTCAGACGGCCGAACCAGTTGGCTCCAGGACTATTTCCAGGCGCTACCGGATGGACTTGTCTGCGGCTACTATCCGCAACGAGATGGCTGACCTGGAAGAGCTGGGCTACCTGACCCAACCGCATACGTCAGCGGGACGTATACCCTCACAGCGTGGGTACCGCTTCTATGTGGACTGCCTGATGGACATGACCGGTCTTGAACCAGAAGAAGAGGGCTATTTGGCGCGCGTCTTTTTGCAGTTGGAAAAGATGCATGAAATTGATCAGATTGTTCAGTATGCGGCCAAAGCGTTATCCCAGATGACTAATTACACCTCCCTTGTCCTTGGCCCGCAGCCTAAGCGTAGCGCCTTTAAACACCTGCGGCTGGTTCCGCTGGATGGGGAGCAGGCGCTGGTTGTTTTGCTTACCGACAGCGGCTACATCAAAAGCAAGATCATCGAGCTGCCCCAGGCGCTTAGCAGGGAGGAACTAACACGGGTAATCAGCTACCTTAACGAGCAACTGGTTGGCCAGACGGTAGAAGAGCTTACTCTTTCGCGACTGCAGAAACTGCGGAAAGGTCTTTATACGAAAATTGACTTGGTTGACCAAATGCTATTGCTGCTGGAGGAAGCTTCGCTGGAGAGCGGCAGCCGCGTTTTCCTTGGCGGTGCGTCTAATATCCTTAAGCAACCGGAATTTAGGGATGTGGAAAAAGTCGGGCATTTACTGGCGCTTTTTGAGCAGGACGAGATCCTAGGCAGCATCCTGGAGCCACTGCAGACCGGTCTCTCCGTCCGCATCGGCACAGAGAATGTTTTGCGGGAAATCAGCGAATGTAGCCTGGTGACGGCTACCTATACGCTGTGTGACAGGCCGGATGGCACGATTGGGGTGCTGGGGCCGACACGCATGGAGTACGCCAAAGTAGTGGTTATCATGAAGCAGATGGTGGAAAAATTGAACACACTATTCTCAGGTCTGTAGATGAGCGAGGTGAAGAAGATGGACGAAAACAAACCCCTGACAGAAAGAGAAGATAAAGACGGGATTGCTGTTGCCGATGCTTCTCCGGCAGACCCTCTTGTTGCGGAGGAGCAGTCCGGGGAAGCAGAAAAGCTACGCGAGGAGAAAGCCCAGCTTTTTGCCGGCCTACAACGACTCCAGGCTGATTTTGACAACTATCGCAAAAGAGTGCGGGCGGAACGTCAGGAATGGGCCACACAGGCGCTTTGTGACTTGGTGCGGGAGCTTTTGCCGGTTATAGATAACTTGGAACGCGCCAAACAAGCTGCCGGCACGGTAGAGGCTATATTGGGCGGTGTCGAACTGGTACATAAACAGTTCCTGACCGTTCTAGAAAAATATGGACTAAGCATGATCGAGTCGTGCGGTCTCCAGTTTGATCCAGCCTTGCATCATGCGATCATGCAGGTCGAGGGTGCTGAACCGGAAAATACCGTAGTGGAAGAGATGCAAAAGGGTTACCGCCTGAAGGAACGGGTGTTGCGGGCCAGCATGGTTAAAGTTGCGGGCGGGACAGTTGCAGATACGGGCGAACAATAACAGATACAGGAGGAAATGGTAAATGAGCAAAGTAATTGGCATTGATCTTGGCACGACCAATTCGGTTGTGGCGGTGATGGAAGGTGGCGAGCCGGAAATTATCGCCAACGCGGAAGGTGACAGGCTCACCCCTTCCGTGGTGGCGTTTAGCAAAAACGGCGAACGCCTAGTGGGGCAGGTGGCTAAAAGACAGGCCATTACTAACCCCGAGCGGACAATTGCCTCGATAAAACGGCACATGGGCACTGGCCATACAGTAAAAATCGATAATAAAGATTATACACCTCAGGAAATATCTGCTTATATTTTACAAAAGCTGAAAACTGATGCTGAGGCTTACCTTGGTGAAAAAGTTACCCAAGCGGTGATTACTGTGCCGGCTTATTTCACCGATGCCCAGCGACAGGCCACTAAGGATGCCGGCAGAATTGCCGGGTTGGAAGTGTTGCGTATCATCAACGAGCCGACGGCGGCGGCTCTCGCGTATGGTATTGATAAAGGTGAAGACCATACCATCCTTGTCTTTGACTTGGGCGGCGGCACTTTTGATGTTTCTATACTGGAGCTGGGCGACGGTGTTTTTGAAGTCAAGGCCACGAGTGGGAACAACCGGCTAGGTGGAGATGATTTTGACCAGCAGGTTATTGACTACCTGGCCGCAGAATTTAAAAGGCTGGAAGGCGTCGACCTGCGCAAGGATCGTATGGCCTTGCAACGACTTAAAGAAGCGGCAGAGAAGGCCAAGATTGAACTCTCCAACGTGATGACGACCAATATTAACCTGCCCTTCATTACAGCTACTGCCGAAGGACCAAAGCACCTGGACATGACTTTGACCAGAGCAAAGTTTGAGGAACTGACCGCTGAACTTGTGGAATCTACCATGGGACCGACACGCCGAGCTTTGTCCGATGCGGGACTCAAACCGGAGAACATCGACAGGGTTATCCTGGTGGGCGGATCGACCCGCATCCCTGCCGTCCAAGATGGCATCCGCAAGCTGCTGGGTAAAGAGCCGCATAAAGGTGTCAATCCGGACGAGGTGGTGGCACTTGGCGCTGCTATCCAAGCCGGTGTCTTGGCGGGTGATGTCAAGAATGTACTGCTCCTCGATGTAACGCCGCTAACACTGGGGATTGAGACGCTGGGCGGAGTTCTCACCAAAACTATTGAGCGCAATACAACGATCCCTACCTCCAAGAAGCAAATTTTTTCTACTGCGGCCGACAGCCAGACATCGGTGGAGATTCATGTGCTACAGGGCGAGCGCCCCATGGCTGGTGACAACAAGACCCTGGGACGCTTTATGCTAGACGGTATCCCACCGGCACCGCGTGGCATCCCGCAGATAGAGGTATCTTTCGATATCGATGCTAACGGTATCGTCAATGTTTCGGCTAAGGATCTTGGTACAGGTAAGGAACAGAAGATCACGATTACCGCCTCCACAGGTCTTAGTGATAAAGAAATTCAACAAATGGTCAAGGATTCCGAAATGTTTGCCGAGGAAGACAAGCAGCGGAAAGAGTTGGCAGAGGCTCGCAATGAAGCTGATTCACTGGCTTACAGTGCAGAAAAAATGCTGCGCGAACTTGGCGATAAAGTTGACGCGGCCAAAAAGACTACTGTAGAGTCAGCGATCCATAAGGTTAAGGAAGAAGCAAAGGGGAATGACTTAGCAGCTATCCGCGGTGCTGTTGAAGAGCTGACTCGACACTTGCATGAGCTTTCCACACAGATGTACCAGCAGCAGAAACAAGAAGAAACGCCGGCTGCGGAGCAGGCAGATAACACAGTGGACGCTGAATACCAAGAGGTCGATGACGAAGAGAAATAATCGGCGGAGAAGAGGCTAAATGACAAAACGTGACTATTACGAAGTGCTGGGCTTAAGCCGGGAGGCTACGGCTGAAGAGCTAAAAAAAGCGTACCGCAGGCTGGCCAGGGAATACCATCCGGACGTTAACCAGGACGATCCGGAAGCGGCCGAAAAATTCAAAGAGATTAAAGAGGCTTTCGATGTCTTAAGCGACCAAGACCGACGTGCGCAGTACGACCGTTTCGGCCACGCGCCGGAAGGCGGGTTCGCGGGCAACGGGTTTGGCGGGTTCTCCGGGTTTGGTGGGTTTGAAGATATCCTGGAAACTTTTTTTGGCGGTGGCACAAGAACCGGCCGGCCGTCCGGACCGCAGCGTGGCAGCGACCTGCGCTATGACCTAGAGATCTCGCTGCAGGATGTAGCGTTTGGTCTGGAAACAACAGTGTTTGTTCCGCGCGATGAAACGTGTGAAACCTGCCTGGGCAGCGGCGCGAGGCCCGGCACCGCGCCTGTTACCTGTGCGACATGCGGTGGTAGCGGGCAGCAGCAGGTAGTTCGCAATACGGCGTTTGGACGCTTCGTCAGTGCCAAACCGTGTGAAATCTGCCAAGGTGAAGGTCGGCTGATTAAAGAGCGTTGCTCCGTCTGCCAGGGCCGGGGGCGCCTCCAGCGGGAACGAAAAATTGATATCAAAGTACCTCCGGGAGTCGATACCGGTTCCCGCCTGCGCGTCTCCGGCGAGGGAGAGGCGGGCTTCCGGGGCGGACCACCCGGAGACCTGTACATCTTCTTTAAGGTGCGCCCACACGAGTTGTTCAAGCGCGAAGCTAACGATATCATCGTAGACGTGCCCGTCTCCTTCGCTCAGGCGGCACTTGGCGTGGAAATGGAGGTGCCGACCCTAGACGGCAAAGCGCGGCTTAAAATCCCTGAAGGGACACAGCCGGGGACTTTTTTCCGGTTGCGCGGCAAAGGTCTCCCCCACTTGCGTGGTTATGGACGCGGTGATCAGCATGTACATGTTACTGTCAAAATACCGCGCAAGCTTTCCGCTAAAGAAAAAGAGTTGTTGCGCGAGTATGCCCGCCTAGCCGGTGAGGAAGTAAATCCTGCGGACAAAGGTATTTTGGATAAGGTTAAAGACGCGCTGGGAGGCAAATAGGAGGGGTTGGTTTGCGCTGGCTGGAACTGTCGGTAACGACCGCGCCGGCAAGCCGAGAGGCCGTGGCGGAGAAGATGATCGTCCTGGGCGCAGATGGGGTTTCTCTAGAGGAAGCTGCCGACTGGGAGAGGGCCAGGCTTGACGGGCTGGGGGACATCTTTCCGGAAGCGATTCCCACTGACAGGCACAGGGTTATCATTCGGGGGTATTTCACCCCTTCTTTATTGGCTGACGGGCGACTGGCGGAGCTCGAGCTTTTCCTCTCCCAGCTGCCGGAGTTTGGTCTGGCACCAGCTACCTTGGCTTTAAACGACGTGGACGATGCTACATGGGAAAGTTCCTGGAAAGACTACTGGCAGCCGACGCCGGTCGGCAACACGCTCGTCATCGTTCCTGCCTGGTTGGATGGCTCTGTCTGGCCGGGGCGGAAAGTTTTGCTGCTGGATCCTGGTCCGGCTTTCGGCACCGGCGCCCACGAGACAACCCGCCTCTGCTTGGAATTACTGGAGCAGCAACTGGCAGGCGGGGAAACCGTATGTGACTTAGGTTGCGGCTCTGGTATTCTGGCCATTGCGGCAGCGCTGCTTGGCGCTGCGTTCGTTTATGGCGTAGACCGGGAAGAAGTGGCCGTGCGGGCCAGCCGGGAAAATGCTGCCTTAAACAGCCTCGGCAACGTCACGTTTAGACAGGCAGACTTAAATGACGATCTACTAACACCCGAGGTGCTGCCACGGGGCCACCTTCTACTGGCCAATCTGACGGCTGACCTGCTACTTGTTTTGTCTGGTCGGCTGCACCGGTTACTCTGCCAGGGTGGCCGAATTATTGCTTCCGGAATTATTCGCGGGCGGGCTGCCGAGGTAGCCGGTGCCTTTGCCGCAGTCGGCTATCGCTTGCTGGAAGAAAAGAGCGCCGGGGAATGGACGGCGCTCCTGCTGGAGATGAAGGGATGAGCCGGTTTTTCTTTTCTGCTGGTCAGCGCTACGGTGACCGTGTAGTCCTGGATGACGATGCTGCGCGTCATTTGCGGCGCGTGTTGCGCTACTCCGTAGGTGATGAAATTGAGCTTTGCGATGGCGTCGGCGGCTGCTTCCGCGCGTGTCTCATCACGGCCGGGGACAGCGTTGTCTGCCTTCTAGGGGAAAGACTCCCAGGGCGGGAGGCGGCGGTACGCTGTACGTTGGCTTTTGCGTTGCTGAAAGGTGAAAAGAGCGAACTGTTGCTTCAGAAAGGGACTGAACTGGGAGTGGCCGGGTTTCTGCCCTTTACCTGCCGGCACTCCGTAGTCCGTCCGGAAACAAAAAAAGTGACGTCACGAATGGACCGTTGGCAAAAGATTGTCCGTGCCGCTGCGGGACAGGCACGGCGCGACTTAATCCCGCCAGTGTCGTCTCTGCATACCTGGCCGGAACTTCTCACCTGTTTGACACAGTTTAAAAAAACTATTTTTTTCTTTGAAGGAGAAGGGGGCGTTCCTTTGGCTGCCGCCTTGCGCGATGTATTCCCCGGGGACCGGGTTTTGCTTGTTACCGGACCGGAAGGCGGTTTTAATAAGGCCGAGGCGACAGAAATCAGGGCGCTGGGCGCTGCAACCGTCACTCTCGGCCCACGAATCCTGCGGGCGGAGACGGCGGCTGTCGTGGCCGCAGCCCTGGCTCTTTATGAAGCAGGTGAACTGGGGGGAAGCGCATGAGGTCGGTAGCATTTCAAACGCTCGGCTGTAAAGTAAACCAGACAGAGACGGCTGCCTTGCAGGAGTTGTTTGCCGGGGCGGGATATGAGACGGTGGCTTTCAGCTCGCCGGCCGACGTTTATGTCATCAACACCTGTACCGTTACGCATTTGAGCGACCGCAAATCACGCCAGCTGATCCGCCGTGCCCGCCGTACCAACCCGGAAGGCGTAATTATCGTCACCGGCTGTCTGGCGCAAGTGGCTCCGGAAGACGTTTTAAAGCTCCCCGAAGTAGATTTGGTGGTGGGGACTCATTCCCGGGAGCGGCTACCTGAGCTAGTGCTGGAAGCCCAAAAGGGGCGGCTGAACTGTGTGACGCCGCTGGAGGGAAAAGGCGGTTTTGAAATGTTGCCGGCGGCGCAAAGCGGTAAACGTACCCGCGCTTTTCTCAAGGTGCAGGAAGGTTGCCGCCAGTTTTGTTCGTACTGCATCGTACCCTACGCACGGGGGCCTCTCTTTAGCATGGTGCCGTCAGAAGCAGCCGCGGAAACGTGTCGGCTGGCAGCGGCCGGCTTCAAAGAGTTGATCCTGACTGGGGTCCACCTTGGCTCGTACGGCGTAGACCTTCCCGGCCAGGTGGCTCTCAGTGATTTGCTTAAGGTCCTTATCCCTGTGGAGGGGATAGCACGTATTCGCATTTCCTCGGTAGAGCCGACGGAAATTACTCCGGATCTGATCGAGACGCTACTTTCTCACCCGAAAATCTGCCGTCATTTGCACATCCCGCTGCAAAGTGGCGATGATGAGATACTGCGCCGTATGAACCGCAAGTACGACTCCGGAGAGTTTCTTTACTTGGTGCGCTGGCTGCGGGCTCAAATCCCCGACCTTGCCCTGACAACGGATGTGATGGCCGGCTTTCCCGGAGAGACGGAAGAACAATTTGCCCACACATTGAAGCTCGTACGGCTCTGTGGCTTTAGCCGCTTGCATGTCTTTAAATACTCGCCGCGCTGCGGCACTCCCGCCGCCGATTTTCCGGCCCAGGTTCCGCCTAGGGTCAAAGAAGAGCGCAGCAAGCGGCTGACAGCACTTGGCGAGGAACTGGCGGCCGCTTTTCAAGCCCGCCTTGTCGGCCAGACAGTAGAAGTGCTTTGGGAGGAAAAAGCAGGACGTGGGCAGCTAGCCGGTCTGACGGAACATTATGTTCGCGTGGCGGCTAAAGCATCGCCCGCCATGCTCGGGCAGCTTGTACCGGTGCTCGTACTCAGGCCACAACAGGACGGCAGCCTGTACGGGGAAATCGTCAGGTAAACAAACATACCGGACGTTGACGGACAGGCACTTTTCCCCTCAACAGTGGTCCGCACCATCTGTCGTCAGCGGCAGACTGATGGTAAAACGGCTACCCTGCCCCGGAATGCTCTCCGCTTTGATCTGACCATGGTGGGCGGCGATGATATTTTGTGATATGGATAACCCCAGCCCTGTCCCTTCTTCTCTGGTGGTAAAGAAGGGTGTAAAGATTTTTTCCAGGTTGGTGGGTGCGATACCGTGGCCGGTATCGCTGACATAGATAAGAACCTGATGTTCTTTTTTATCAAGAAGGGTGAGAATCGAAAGGCTACCTCCTTGTGGCATGGCCTGCAGTGCATTGCTGAACAGGTTAAGAAACACCTGCATCATTTGGTCTTTGTCTAGGCAAAGCAGGGGCAGATCTGTGGCGGGATAAAAACTAAGCTGGACGTTTTTCCGCAAGGCTTCCCCGTAAAGGAGAGTAGTAGCGTTTTCTATCAGCTCGTTTATTTGGACCATTGTTTTTTGCGGCTGATCCGGGCGGCTGAAGCGCAGAAAATTGCTGATAATCTCATTGGTTCTCTGAGCTTCTTCCAGAATCAAGCCATATATTTCATGGGTGTAGCTGTCATCAGCCGAGGACTTTTGCAGTAGCTGAATATAGCCCTTGATGACGGTGAGTGGATTGCGGATCTCATGGGCTATTCCGGCGGCGATCTCTCCGGCCAAAGACAGCTTTTCCATGTGTTTGGCCTGTTGGTGCAGACGCTCATTTTCTAAGATTTGTCGGCTTAATCTTTCGGTGGAGTTACTGAACCAGTCGGTGATGATGGCTGTCAGAAAAAAAAGTCCGATAAACGGAAAAATATAGAACGTAGCTGTTTCCAAGCTACTGGAAGCAGATGTCGGAGGCAGCAGTACAGCGACAGCCAGCAGACTGCTGGCTGTCGCAACCGCTATTCCTGCAAAAAAACTGTTAAAAAACGAACTCATAAAAATCAGCACAAAGCAAAAATACAGCATTACCCGAGCCCCTCCACCGTCAAGCGTATTGTCCCTGTAAAACAAAAACAAGACGGCAAGGGAAGTCACCGCGGCCAGCAAAACGATCATTTGCAAGGCCAAGGGAAAAGAGCGTTCGTTGCCTAAACGTTTTAAATAACGGATGATTTTCATGCGACACACTCCCGCAGGACGATAAGTTCGAATGTTCTCTACTTTTTCAGGATTCGGCAAAAGACAGGTTTCCCCTTCAGCCCGCCCTTTTTTTACTTACCGCCGTAGCATATTTTTTCCCCTGTAGCATAGGTATGGAGAGAAAATAGGCGGAAGAGGGGTGGATGGGATGGGTAAAAGAATGTTTGTGGTGGAAGCGCGGCGACTGCTCCCGCTATTGTTCCTGCTTGTCCTTTTGGTTTCCTTGTCAATCTATGATACCTTTCGGACCAGTCCCACGGTGGCACCACGGGAAGTAGCTACTGGGAATGAGGTGAATTTTACCATTGCAGACAAGGGTGAGAGAAAGGAAAGGCCCATCTTCCGTCTGGCGGAGGATCCGGAAGGGTGGGCAGAGGTCGCCAATGCCTGGGGAATTGCCTTGCCTCAGTATCCTTTTCAGCCTCGACACGAGGTAGCGCTTTTTGCACTGCATGCCGAAGTGCAGGATGTGCAGGTGGCCGCTACAGGGGAGCAGGATTTAGAAGTTAGGGTTAAGGTAGGTACGAAAAGAGACCACTTCCAGGTGGTGATGCTACCGGTAAAAGATGTCCTGCTGGAGAGCGGCCAGACGACCTGGACGTTTGCTGATAGAAGAGGGGCCGTCCTTGAGCAGTTTACGGTCGGCGGCAAAGAGGAAGCGGCTGCTGAACAAGTCCCTAAGAAATAGCTCGTTTCGAACTTGCGGCATGTCTGACATGCCTTTTATTTTTGAGCCAGTACACTGCGCTCCGGCGTGGTGGAGCACAGTACTTTACTGATAATGGCGGCCTGCTTTTGCGCTACTTCGTCAAAGTCCATGGCTTGGATATAGTACGCTTCCAGCTGGTCATGAATACGCTTAGCCCTGCGGAGCATTTCTACCGCCTTGCCTACCAGAGGCCAGAAGCGGTCGTGACATTCGGCGCGTTCTGCGGCCGTGTTCCGCAGCACATGGACTCTGGCACAGCGGCTGAGGGCGACGGTCGTTTGGGTATGCACTGCTTTTGCGGGGCTGACGGTAAAAGAGTGTGGATAGGTAGCTTTCAGAAAAGCGGTCTTGCTGGCCGGGATTACTACGGCGTCAATTCTTCGCGGATCGAAGGCGCAGTGGTACACCTCCACGCTATGGCCTGCCTGCAGCGCAGTGTGCCGGATTTGGTCCAGCAGAAAAGACTTTCCTGCGCCGGCGTCGCCGGTGAGGAGGTAGAAAGAGGAAATGTCCTGCAGGATAGATGGATAAAAGTTAACTAACCCTTGCGGTGAAATAGCGCCTGCAAAAAGCCGGCGTTCGTGCGGCACGCCTTCAGCGGGCGGCAGGGCCGCCACGGTTTCAGTAAGCAAGCCACTAGTCATTTTGGACAAGCCGGCATAATCTATGGCCTCTGCCATCAGGTAGCGTGTTTTCTCCAGTACTACGCTGGCTTCTTTTAGATACTGGTACGCTTGGACAAACAAGCCGCTGTTTTGCCGAATTAGTTCAGCGATTTCCCGGCGGTGACGGCGCAAAGCCTCTGTGTCCCAGCAGTCGCCAAGATTGATGATTTCATCTCGTGCTCCGGGGAGGGAAGCGTCGATGGTATGGGGAGCGGTTCCATCAACCATGACCAAGCCAAGGGACGGGACGGACAGACCGTCTAGCGACTCGTTATCAGAGGAACAGAAAAACAACTCGGTGTAAAAGCCCCGCTCTGCCATCAGTGCGCCTATTTTTTTCATGAGAGTGGATTTTCCTGTGCCGGGCCCGCCTTTGATAATCAGCCGCCAGTTACACTGTTCTAGGTCGGCTATGTAGTCAAATAAGGAATGAAAGCCGAAAACTGTGTTGCCTCCGGCGAAAAAATACCTGCACGTTTCTTTTTTCATGTCTATCCCCCTCGCTACCAATATTGTATTGGTCTCCTGTAGCTCCCGTGCCTGTCCGCCCCGGCCTGTACTGATATATAATCATGATTTTATTTGCCCCGCGCTAGGAGATAGCGTTTGCCTGTGAGAACTGAAAATGGTATAATACAGGAAAATTGACGGGGGAGATACACCAGTGGGCGACTGTGTTTTTTGTAAAATCGTGGCTGGAGAGCTACCGACCGAAATAGTTTTTGAAGATGAGCATACAATTGCTTTCAAAGATATCAACCCGCATGCGCCGGTTCATGTTTTGCTTGTGCCTAAGCGTCATTACGACTTGCTTGATGAACTGCCGGACAACGAGGTAGAAGCGGGCAGGCTGCTGTTGAATGTCAAAAAGGTTGCTCAGCTATTGGGAGTAGCGGGAGCTTACAAAGTGGTGGTGAACTGCGGTCAGCCTGCGGGCCAAGTCGTCCCACATCTGCATTTTCATATTCTGGCCGGCAAAAAATTTGTGCTTTGAGCGGGGAAAGCGAGGCATAGTGCCTGTGAACCAAGCTTCCGGCAGTGTTGACAGGCTGTTATGGACACGTTATAATCTATGAAGCATTTGCTTTCATGCTTGTCGTCTCCGCGTGCAGAGCCAGGCAGGTTGGGTTGAGGGGAGGGAAAGCAGTTGACACAAATTAAAGTTGGTAAAAATGAAACGCTTGATAGTGCCATTCGCCGTTTTAAACGCCAGTGCGCAAAAACCGGTGTTCTGGCGGAGGTGCGAAAGCGTGAACATTACGAAAAGCCGAGCGTGAGGCGTAAGAAAAAATCTGAGGCCGCCCGCAAGAAAAAGCGTTTTACCTAAAAAATAAAATACCCGGTGTTATAGCGCCGGGTATTTTATTTATGGCGCAGGAAATTGTATTGGCTTTCCTACGCCTAGGGGGACCGCCCCTATGGCTCTTGCCGGGAACTCAGAAACGAAGTTCCGCCGCCCCAAGCGGACAAGAAAAACGCCTCTTCGGACAAAGGGCGAAGCGTTTTTCTTGTTTTTTCCTGTGTATGAGGTATAATTGAAGAGAATATCATGGGGGGAGTAGCTGTGCGTAAAAAATTAAGATTGTTGTTGTCCCTCTTGTTGCTGTGGATTTGGTTCCCTGCTTCGGTATATTTCCCGGTGGCAGCAGAGCAGCAGACAGTTTATGTGGTTCCTCTGGACGGTCCGGTGGAAAAAGGCCTTTTACGCTTTCTTGGCCGTGCCTTTCAAGAGGCGGAACAAGGTGGCGCTTCGGCCATTATCCTCGAGTTAAACACGCCGGGAGGCTTTCTGGATGCCGCTTTGGAGATTAACGATCTGATTGCCGATTCTCCCGTTCCTGTCTATGCTTATGTCCGTTACAGGGCGCTGTCGGCAGGAGCTTATCTGGCGCTGGCCTGCCGTTCCCTGTACATGGCGCCTGGCAGTATCATTGGTGCGGCGGAGCCCCGCAGCCTGCTGGGCGGAGGGGAGGAAGTCGACGAAAAGACTCTCTCAGCCTGGGAATCGGCCATGCGTGCTGCGGCGGAGAGACAGGGCAAAGATCCGCAAGTGGCCGCAGCCATGGTTCGCACGGAAATCGTGATTGAAGGTGTGGACGGGGAGACGGAGTTACTGACGCTGACGGCTAGCGAAGCTCGGGAAATTAATTTTGCCGACGGAATTGCCGGTACCCGAGCCGAGTTGCTGGAGTTACTTGGTCTGGGCGGCGCACGGGTCGTGACTGTCGGGCAGCACCCGGCGGAACAGGCCGCGCGGCTTGTTACCCAGCCGCTGGTGGCGACACTGCTTGTTACTATCGGTATCGCCGCCCTCGTCATGGAAGTAATGACGGCCGGCTTTGGCGTAGCTGGCGCCATCAGCCTGTTGGCCTTCGCGCTTTTCTTTGGTGGGCACGTTCTGGCGGGTCTGGCGGGCTGGGAGGTAATCTTTCTTTTTGTAGTCGGAGTAATTTTGCTCCTGGTGGAAGTCTTTTTCCCCAACTTTGGTATCCTTGGTTTAGCTGGTGTCGGAGCGATAGTTGCCTCGGTGGTGCTGTCGGCGGCTACCACTGGTGAAGGGTTACGCCTTCTGGCCTCGTCTGTCTTTTTGGCTGCGCTCGTTATCGCTGTTTCCTTCCGCTACCTGAAGCGTAGCGGCCTTTGGTCGCAAATTGTGCTGCAGTTTGCCGAGACGAAGGAGCGGGGCTATGTAGGGCCTCAGGACGCTTCGTCTCTATTGGGCAAAGAGGGCGTGGCGCTGACACCGCTTAGACCGGCCGGAATGGCTGAAATTGAGGGTCGTCGCGTGGACGTGGTGAGTGAGGGAATGTTTATTGCTCCAGGAATGCCTGTCGTGGTGGTGGCGGTGGAAGGAACTAGGGTTGTCGTGCGTGTGTCACAAACTTAAATTAAAAGGAGTATGAACAATGATGATCGAACTCTTGATTCTTATTGGTCTGATTGTTTTCGGCCTCTCTCTTCTTCTGAGCATTATTCCGCTTGGGCTGTGGATTTCCGCGCTCGCGGCTGGTGTGCGGATCAGCATTATCACGCTGGTAGGCATGCGTCTGCGTCGTGTCGCACCCTCCAAGATTGTCAACCCGCTGATTAAGGCGATTAAGGCCGGGCTTGATCTCAACGTGAACATGCTGGAGGGCCATTTCCTGGCCGGAGGCAATGTAGACAGGCTGGTGAACGCTCTCATCGCCGCCCAGCGTGCCGGTATCGACCTCGGTTTTGAACGTGCTGCGGCCATCGACCTGGCCGGCCGTGATGTTCTCCAGGCTGTGCAACTTAGCGTTAACCCACGGGTCATTGAGACGCCGGTGGTGGCCGCCGTGGCCAAGGACGGCATCGAGGTGAAAGCCAAGGCTCGGGTCACGGTGCGGGCTAACATTGAACGGCTGGTGGGTGGGGCCGGCGAGGAAACTATTATTGCCCGGGTTGGCGAGGGGATTGTTACTACGATTGGTTCTTCCCAAAGCCACAAAGCAGTATTGGAAAATCCGGACTCTATTTCCCACACGGTTCTCAGTAAAGGCTTGGATGCTGGTACAGCCTTTGAAATCCTGTCCATCGACATCGCTGATGTGGATATTGGCAAGAATATCGGTGCGCAGTTGCAGACCGACCAGGCTGAGGCCGACAAGCGTATTGCCCAAGCCAAGGCTGAGGAGCGCAGAGCGATGGCTGTGGCCCACGAACAGGAGATGAAGGCCCGAGTGCAGGAGATGCGCGCCAAGGTGGTAGAGGCGGAGGCAGAGGTGCCGCGTGCTTTTGCCTACGCGTTACGTGAAGGGAAGCTGGGTATTATGGACTACTATAATTTGCAAAACATCCAGGCTGATACCCAAATGCGGGATACCATCGCCAAGATTGGTACCAAGGCTGAAAAAGACGAGGAGCCTAAGAAATAATACGGGGGTGAGCCGATGGAAGAGCTAATTTTCTTCATCATCTTTATTATTTTCTCCTTCCTGCGCTCCCTCGGAGGGCGGCAGAAACCGGGTCACCCCGCCCGTCCTGCCACGCCTCCGGGTTGGCCCGGTTCAGCCTTGCCGCACCAACGGCAGCCTGTTCCGCATCCGTCGCTCGGGAAGTCTTACGCGCCGGGGCAGAAGCTGGTTCGACGTCCTGCCCCATACCTCCCCGACAGCGCTGCTGTGCTAAAAGAGGAGCAAGAGCCCGTACAAGAGCTCTCACAAGTTGCCGCTCCTGACACTGCCGAAGAGGGAGAAAGCTTCTTTCAGCTTGACCGCGAAACGGTACTGCTTGGCCTAGTGTTCTCGGAAATCCTGAGGGAACCGCGAGCCCGGCACCGGCAGTATAGACGCTCTGATTTTCACCGGCACAATTAAGTTTTGCCGGTGACGAATTCATGAACCCGTTTGAGGTCGTCTGATTGCCTAGGAGGAGGCGAATGGAGTTTAAATTTATTCATGCTGCGGATATACATCTGGACAGCCCACTTGTAGGGCTGGCACGCTATGATGGTGCTCCTGTTAAATATGTTCGGACCGCTGCGCGGGAGGCCTTTAATAACCTAATAAATCTTGCTTTGCAGGAAAAGGTAAGTTTCCTCGTAATTGCCGGCGACCTGTACGATGGGGACTGGAGGGACTATAACACCGGTCTATTCTTTGCTGCCCAAATGACGAGATTGCGGGAGGCTCGGATCAGGGCCTTTATTGTACGTGGAAACCATGACGCAGCCAGCCAAATTACCAAGCACCTGTCGTTGCCCGATAACGTGCAAGAAATGTCCTGCGATGCTCCCGAAGTGAAGTGCCTAGATGATATAGGCGTTGCCATCCACGGCCAGGGATTTAGCAAGGCTGCTATTACAGAAGATCTTTCCCGGAATTATCCCGACCCCCTACAAGGATACTTTAATATAGGGGTACTGCACACCTGTGCCAGTGGACGCGAAGGCCATGAAAGCTATGCTCCATGTGACATAAACAGCCTGGCTGTAAAGGGTTATGATTACTGGGCATTGGGCCATGTACATAAACGGGAAGTGCTTAAGAAAGATCCTTGGATTGTTTTCCCCGGCAACATTCAGGGCAGACATATAAGAGAAACCGGAAGCAAGGGGTGCTCCTTGGTCAGTGTGAATGAGGGACGCATAGAGGCAGTTCAACATCGTAACCTTGATATTCTGCGGTGGAGTCTATGTGAAATTAATGCCTCTGGTGCGGCTGACCTAGACGACATTCTGGAGCGTGCAAAACAGGTCTTAGAGACTGAAATTGCCCATGCTGAAGGCAGGCTTTTGGCTGTGCGCTTCCTAGTAAGTGGCGCCTGCCCCGCCCATAACAACATTTTTGCCGCCCCAGAATCGCTGATTAATAATCTGCGCCAGCTAGCTACCGATCTTGGCGCGGGCCACCTTTGGGTTGAAAAGGTAAAAATCGATACCCGTCGTCTGGTGAGCCAGGAGGAAGTTCTTTCTCTTCCCCCGGTGGAGAGCCTTGTGCAGTACATCCGAGAACTGGCAAACGATGAGGGCGCTATAGTCGGACTGTTAGCTGAATTTGCCGCTCTAAAAAAAGCTTTGCCGCCGGAGCTTTATGAGGATGATGGTATCAGCTTGAAAGACTCCCGGTATTTGCAGGGGCTTCTCCCGCAGGTAGAAGAACTGCTCCTCTCGCGCCTTAGGGGAAAGGAGGCGCTTACTGGTGATATTTAGTAAGCTTTCATTAACTGCCTTTGGTCCCTTCACAGATTATGTAATCAATTTTTCGGAGGAGCGTCCGTTTAATATCTTATTCGGTCTCAACGAGGCCGGCAAAAGTACAATCCTTCGTGCTACAACAGATTTCCTCTACGGGTTTCCCAATCAGAGCCAGGACTCGTATCTGCACGCTACCAGCAACCTCCGAATTCAGGCTTGTGTGAAATATGCAAGCGGCAAAGAGCTTGTGCTTATGCGTAGAAAAGGCAAAAAAAATACGCTTATGGATCATGAAGGAAAGCCTCAGGACGACGTACTGTTGCAACAGGTCTTGGGCCATATCGACAAAAACCTGTTTCTGATGATGTTCGGTATGGATCACCATGCTTTGAGAAAAGGCGGCGAAAACATCCTCAAAGGCGGAGGTGCCGTGGGCGAAAGCCTGTTCGAAGCAGCCAGCGGTATTAGCGGTCTGAGAGATCTCTTCCGCAAACTTGAGGATGAATCCGGTAAACTTTACAAACCTCAAAGCTCGAAAATGTTTATTAATGCCAAAATTAACGAGTATAAGGAAGTGAAGGCAAGAATTACCGCTGGTTCCCTGCGTCCGCCAGACTGGAAAGAGCGAGAAAAGGCCTACCAAGAGGACGAATGCGAAGTCAGGGAACTACGGGAAAAAATTAACAAACTTCGTGGCGAGAAGACAAAACTTGAAAGGATAAAGAAGACGCTGCCCCTTATCGCCAAAAGAAAAGAGTATCTCAACGAAATCGGACAACTCCAGGGAGTTCCCATTCTACCTGCGTCCTTTAGAGACGAGCGCTTGAAATTTCTAGATGCTAAAAATAAATCTTTGCTTGATAAAGAAAAGGTCGCGCGAGACATCGAAAAGCTCGGGCAAAGAATAGCAGGCATGTCTGTCCCCACTGAACTGCTGGAAAGTGCGGAGCAGGTAAATAATCTGCAGGAACGCCTAGACACCTATCGTACTTATCTTAAGGAAATCCCTGAAAGGCAAGGAGAAGTTGAAGAACTTGAGCGCGGAGCAATAATTCTGTTGCGTGAGATTAACCCCTCACTATCCTCACTGTCTGAAGCGGAAGCACTAAAGATACCTTTAAGCGTAAAAAAAGAAATCAGGGAGCTTGGTTCGGTATGTAGAGTTCTGGAGGAAAAACTTGAGGCGGCCGAATCGAGGGTCGACGAATATGGATTTTCTCTGCTTCAGATCCGGGAAGAAAAAGAAAAAATCGGCACAATCCATGATCTAAGCGAACTCAAGAATGTTGCAGAGCGTGCTCAGAAGCAAGGGGACTTGGAAAATGAACTTGTTCAAGCCCGTACCGACTCGGAAATTCTTAAAGTTGAGATCACGAAAGCAATCGGGTCACTTGGGCTTTGGTCGGGAACAATTGAAGAAGCTGAGGTACTTCCCTTACCCTTGCCGGAAACAATTCGTCTCTTTGAGCAAGATTTCCAGCGCTTGACAGAAGAGCTCAGGAAAATAGCTGAAAGCATCGGGAAAGAAAGCGCTAGCGTTGCTTTTTATGAAAAGAAGCTTATCAAGCTTGAGTTGACCGGAGAACTTCCAACGGAGGACAATCTGTCGGAGGCCAGAAACAGACGTCAGAAAGGCTGGCAGCTAGTCCGCAGGTCGTGGTTGGAAGGGGATCCGGAAATTGCAGAAGAGAAAGCCTTTGACCCTGAAAATATCCTGAGCGTGGCCTACGAATTAAGCGTAACAGAAGCTGATAATGTCGCTGACTCTCTGCGTAGTGAGGCTGACCGCGTAGCTGAAAAAGCCTCCTGTCTGGAAAGTATTGCTCAAAGTGAGAACGAGCTAAGTGAGCTTAGGAAGAAAAGGATTGAGCTTGAAGGTAAAAGCAGTGCTTTAAACGATCGTTGGGTGAAGGCTTGGCACGGCACCAAAATTTCGCCTCTTTCTCCAAACGAAATGCTGGCTTGGTCTGGGCGCTATCAAAATATTGTCAGTCGAATTAACGAACTGCATAAGGCGATGGCCAAAGTAAAGAATTTGCAGGATAAGATTGCTATACATATAAGTGAGCTTAGTATCGCTCTCCTGAACCTAGGAGAAGCGAACACCGCTAAAACGCTTGCCAGTCATGTAAGCCGAGCTCAAGAAGT
The DNA here is from genome assembly GCA_018333395.1 of Dethiobacter sp. The sequence continues at coordinate 7,305 of JAGXSQ010000157.1, read as the reverse complement.
ACGTGAAGCCAGCGAGAAGAACAAAAGGATCCTGGAAAACTATGAGAAGTCACGGATAGATTTTGAGGCAAAACTGAAGAAAGCACAACAAGAACACAGCAAAGTTGAAAAGAGCCTTCACGTTTGGCGAGAGAAATGGTCAGCTGCGATGAGCCAGTTAGCTCTTTCTGCGGACACTACGCCGGAGGTAGCCAGTGCTCTCTTAGACAAACTTGAAGAACTTTTCCAAAAAATCGATACTGCCAACATAAGGAAACATGAGCTGGAAAAGAAAAAGGGTTATACTGCAGATTTTGTGTGTAAGGCAGCATCCCTGTTAGAAACACTTGCTCAAGAGTTTAGCGATATGCCTGCTGAGATAGCTGTTTCCCGCCTAAAAGCTAAGGTGGACCAAGCGAAACTTGACGCCACAACACTAACAGAATTGCATAACCAGATGAAGAAAGCCAGAACCGCCTCAGAAGAAATTGAAAAGCGTATTAGCGAAGTGTGTCGCGGACTTAATACTTTAAGAGCGCGCGCTGGCGGCAAAGAATTGTCAGAGTTGGAACATGTTGAGAGTCAATCTCGGCGGTTGGTGGAGATTAACAATAATCTCCGGCATCTGGATGAACAACTGTGGCATCTAGGTTCAGGGCATTCGCTGGAAGAGATTTTGACGGAAGCCGACGGGGTAGATGGTGATATGATCGCGGGAATCATTGTGGATGTGGAAAGAGAATTGGAAGCGTTAGACGAAAAGCGCTCCCTGCTGGAGCAACGGTTTGGTGTGACTAGACAAACATACGAGGAATTGTTAAAGGGGACTAGAGCCAGCGCCTTAGAAGCCGCCGAAGAGGCGCAAAGTATAATCGCGGATTTGCGGCCACTAACAGAACAATACCTCCAACTGCGTCTGGCCGCCATTGTCCTTCAGAGGGCGATTGACCGTTACAGGGATGAAAATCAGAATCCTGTCATAAGACGCTCCAGCGAAATATTTGCCGAATTAACGCTAAGCTCCTTTGCCGCACTAAAGGTAGATTTTGATGACAGCGACAATGCCATATTGTTAGGAGTGAGGCCGACCGGCGAAACTGTCAGGGTTGAGGGGATGAGTGACGGCACCCGCGACCAACTCTATTTGGCTCTTCGTTTGGCTAGTATCGAGAGATACTTGGAATCCCACGAGCCGGTACCACTCATACTTGATGACCTGCTGGTTAACTTTGATGATCAGAGAGCGGCCAAAACGCTGCGTATTCTTGCCAAGCTGGCAGAGAAAACCCAGATACTATTCTTTACACACCATAACAGCTTACTAAACTTGGCGAGGGATGTTATTCCAGCCCATCTGCTTACTGAACACTGTTTAGAAAGATAAGCAGACCTAGCTGTAAAGGTCGGCGGCGCTTTTGATGAACACCGCTTTAGAGCGTTACAGAACGCTTGACTTTTGGTCCGGGCGATGTTAGGATACAGGTGTGTTCTGTTTATTTTAAATTGCCAGGGTGATGATGGGGAGAGTAGTTTTACCGGAAGGCAAGCGAGCTGGGAATGGTGGGAGCCTGGTACGGAAGGTAAAGTGAAGCGCACTCCGGAGCCGCGCGCCAAACGGCCAGTGCCAAGTAGGTTGCGCCGGGGAGAGCCCGTTACAGCAAGCCGTGCGTGCACGGGCTAAGTGGGCCTTTGGCCAATAAAGGTGGTACCGCGAGATACCTCTCGTCCTTTTCTTTCAGGACAGAGGTTTTTTATTTTATTAAAGTGGGGAAGGTGTTGGTAAAATGTTAAAAGTGGCTGTAGTTGGCGCTACGGGGTATACTGGCCGCGAGTTGGTACAAATCCTAGCCCGTCACCCCAGGGTACGGCTTTGCTGCCTCACTTCGGAAAGTTTCGCCGGTCAGCGCTTTGCGCAGGTTTATCCGCAATTCCGTTCGCTTGTGGAGCTGCCGCTGGCTAAGCTTTATGAGATGGAGGCGCTGGCCGCGTGTGATTTTATTTTCAGCGCCTTGCCGCACGGCTTGTCCATGGAGATGGTGCCGAAACTCTTGGCGATGGGCAAACCGGTAGTGGACTTAAGCGGCGATTTTCGGCTGAAAGACGAGACCCTTTACCCGCAGTGGTACGGCTATGCCCACAGTTGCCAGGAGTTGCTGGCCAGGAGCGTCTACGGCTTGCCTGAGTACCAGCGTGAGATCATCCAAGAGGCGCAACTTTTAGCCAACCCGGGCTGTTACCCTACTAGTGTCTTATTGCCGCTTGGCCCGCTGTTGCGGGAGGGTGTCATTGACCCGGATGAAATTATTATCGATGCCAAGTCCGGAGTTTCCGGCGCGGGGCGCGCACCCAAGCTGCCTTTCCATTTTCCTGAGTGTACGGAAAATTTTAAAGCCTATAAAGTGGCTGAACATCAACACACTCCGGAAATAGAGCAGGAACTGACCCGTATGTCCGGCCGTTCGCTGACTGTTACCTTTACTGCCCACCTAGTGCCTATGGTACGCGGAATACTGTCAACCATCTACCTGCGTGCCGCCTCCGGCGTAGGAGAGCGGGAAGTGTGGGCTATCTATGAGAAATATTATGGGGATGAACCGTTTATTCGGTTGCTGCATCCGCCTGAGCTGCCGGAAACCAAGTTTGTCAGTGGCAGCAACTTTTGTGATATCTCTTTCCGTCTTGACCGCCGGACGGGACGGCTGATTGTTATCTCGGCCATCGACAACCTGGTTAAGGGGGCGGCCGGACAGGCGGTGCAAAACATGAATATTATGCGTGGGTGGCCGGAAGAGACCGGTCTGAAATGAGGAGGGACGCGGGATGAAATTTCACAAAGTAGAGGGCGGCATCACAGCGGCGCAAGGGTTTCTGGCTGCAGGAACTCATTGCGGGATTAAGAAGAACAAAAGAGATCTGGCGCTCGTCTTCTCCGAGACGCCCTCTGCAGCGGCCGGCGTTTATACGCAAAACCGTGTCCAGGCGGCGCCGGTGATTGTCAGCCGCGAGCATTTGGTGGGCGGTTTGGCCCGGGCCATACTCTGCAACAGCGGCAGCGCCAACGCCTGTACTGGTGAACAGGGGCTGCACGATGCGCGGCGCATGACAGAGCTGGCGGCCAAGGCGCTTGGTATTGCCGCAAAAGAGATAGTGGTGGCCTCCACCGGCGTTATCGGCGAGTATCTGCCCATGGAGGTGCTGGAAAAAGGCATCCCGGAGATTGCCGGCCAACTGTCTAGGGACGGCGGCCGTGAGGCAGCCGAGGCCATTATGACTACTGACCTAGCTCTTAAAGAGTGTGCGTTCCGCCTGGTAATCGGGGGCCAGTCGGTGACGGTGGGCGGAATGGCCAAGGGTTCAGGGATGATTTACCCCAACATGGCCACTATGCTGGCCTTCATTACTACCGACGCAGCCATTGCGCCGGAACTGCTGGCCAAGGCGCTCAGGTACACCGTGAACCGTTCCTACAACCTGATCACTGTGGACGGCAACACCAGCACTAACGATATGGCGGTAGCGCTGGCGAACGGTGCGGCTGGCAATCAGACTATTATTACGGAGAGTGAAGACTATCATCGCTTTCTGGCTCTGCTGCAGCGGGTGAATACGGAGCTGGCGCAAAAAATAGTTCGCGATGGTGAAGGTGCCACCAAATTTATTGAATTGACGGTTAAACGAGCACCTTCTTATGCCGCCGGCAAAGTTATGGCGATGGGGATTTTGAACTCGACGCTGGTCAAGACGGCTTTCTTTGGCGCCGATGCGAACTGGGGACGCATCCTTTCCGCTATGGGTCAGACGGACATCGAATTTTACCCCGAGCGCGTGGATGTCTTCCTTGGTGAGCTACAGGTGGCTCGTGCCGGGCAGGGCTTACGCTTTGACGAGGCGCGTGCCAAAGAAATTCTTAAAAATAAGGATATTAAACTGACGGTGGACTTAAAAATGGGCGGGGAAACAGTCACTGCCTGGGGTACAGATTTGAGCCATGATTATGTGAGTATCAATGCCAGTTACCGCAGCTAGTGGAGGGGATTTTTGCAAAGCCTCCCGCGCTTCTTGAACAAGCGGCCGAAGTGCGGGTTACGGATTTAAAAACTAAGAGTTAGCCAAGTAAAGATGAAAAGAGGGGATATTGGGGATGACCAAAGAAGTAAAAGAGCTGATTGCTAAGGCGGAGGTGCTGATGGAGGCGCTTCCTTACCTGAGGAATTTTGCCGACAAGTCTTTCGTTATCAAATACGGCGGCCAAGCGATGGTTTCCGATGACTTTAAGAAGTCTGTCATTATGGACATCATCCTGCTCAAATATATCGGCATCAACCCCATCTTGGTTCACGGCGGCGGTGCTGAGGTGACTAGGATGCTGGAGCGTCTTGGCAAAGGCGCTGTATTTGCCAACGGCCTGCGTGTCACTGATGCCGAGACGATGGAAATAGTGGAGATGGTGTTGGTGGGTAAGGTGAACAAAGAGATTGTTGGTCTCGTTAACGGCCATGGCGGTAAGGCGGTAGGGCTCTCCGGCAAAGATGCCAACTTACTTGTGGCCAAACGCCGGCCTCCGGAGAAGGTTAACGGCAGCGACTTGGTAGTAGACCTGGGGTATGTGGGCGATATTGTGCAGGTGAACCCGGGTGTACTGCAGACGCTTAGCAGTCAGGGCTACATTCCGGTCATTTCCTCTGTTGCTGTCGGTCAGGAGGGCGAAAGCTTAAACATCAACGCCGACCATGTGGCCGGCGAGCTGGCGGCGGCGCTGTCGGCCGAGAAACTGATTCTCTTAACCGATGTGGAAGGAATTTTTGCAGATCCCGCCAATCCGGCCTCCCTCATTTCCAGCTTGCCCAAAGAGCAGGCGCTGACCATGATTGGCGAAGGGAAAATAAATAAGGGGATGATCCCTAAGGTAGAAGCGTGCCTGATGGCGGTGAACCAAGGAGTCCGACGCACCCATATCATCGATGGCCGCCTGCCCCACGCGCTACTGCTGGAAATTTTCACGGACCATGGTATCGGGACCATGGTCACTGCTTAAGGAGGCAAAGACATGGAGATTAAAACGCTGGAGAAGAAACTGCTCATCAACACTTACAACCGGCAGCCGGAGACTACTGTGCTGATTAAGCGGGGAGAAGGCGTCTATGTCTGGGACGAGTCCGGCAACCGCTACCTTGATTTTGTGTCGGGCCTGGCGGTGAATAACCTAGGCCACTGCCACCCGGCGGTGGTGGAGGCCATCTGTCGTCAAGCGGAAAAACTGCTCCATACATCAAATCTTTACTACACCGAACCTCAGGTACGCCTAGCGGAGTTGCTTGTTAAACATTCTGTGGCAGAAAAAATCTTTTTTTGTAACAGTGGTGCTGAGGCTAACGAGGCGGCTTTTAAGCTGGCTCGCAAGTATGGCAAGCACAAACGTGGTGCAGGCGCCTTTGAGATTATCACTGCGGAGCGCTCGTTTCACGGGCGGACACTGGCGGCCGTCACGGCTACAGGACAGCCTAAGTATCATCGCGGTTTTGAGCCGCTTGTCAGCGGTTTCCGGTACGGCCGCTTTAATGACCTAGACTCTTTTGCCTCCTTGGTGAACGAGCAGACATGTGCTATCCTGATAGAGCCTCTTCAAGGAGAGGGCGGCGTTTACCCGACGACGGTGGAATTTCTGGTGGGACTGCGCCGGCTTTGTGACGAACATAACCTGCTTTTAATTTTCGACGAGGTACAGTGCGGCATCGGACGGACAGGCCGACTTTTTGCCTATGAGCATTATGGTGTGGAGCCAGATGCTTTTACACTGGCCAAAGCTCTGGGAGGTGGACTGCCTATCGGCGCGTTGTGTGTCAGAGGGGAGGCGGCGGATGTTTTTGTTCCCGGAGACCATGCTTCCACTTTTGGGGGTAATCCGGTGGCATGTGCGGCGGCCTGCGCCGTGCTGAACACTATCCTAGAGAGCGGTTTCCTAGAGCGGGTGCGGACCTTGGGCGACTACCTGCAGTCAGAGCTACGCCAGCTAAAGTTCTCGACTGTGAGCGAGGTGCGCGGCCTGGGACTGATGGTAGGCCTAGAGTTGGACGGGGACGGTAATGCGGTCGCTCGCTACTGTCAGGAGAGAGGCTTGCTTATCAACTGTATTGGCGGCAAGGTCCTCCGTTTTCTACCTCCCCTGATTGTCGGGGAGGAACACCTGGATGCGGCAATCACCTTGCTTGGGCAGGCGCTGCAAATAGTGCTGCAGCAGGAAAAACTGGACGCGGGGGAGAATATTGAGGGTTGAGACTTATTGTTTGGACAAATAAGAGATGAGGATGATCATGGAAAAGATGCGTGGCCGTGATTTTCTGTCTGTTAACGACTTTAATAAAGAGGAACTGCGGGAGCTTTTGCAGGAGGCTGTCCGGCTGAAACGGGAACTCAAAGAAGGCAAGGAACACCATCTTCTGCGTGGCCGGTCGCTGGGAATGATTTTCCAAAAACCGTCCACCCGCACCCGCGTCTCTTTTGAGGTGGCCATGTGGCAGCTTGGCGGGCAGGCGCTTTTTTTAAGCGCCCAAGACTTGCAAATCGGCCGTGGCGAGCCGGTCAGGGACACAGCTAGGACGCTTTCCCGCTACCTAGACGGCCTCATGATCCGTACTTTTGCGCACGGCGAGGCGGAAGAACTGGCAGCTTTTGCCAGTGTTCCGGTCATCAACGGTTTGACCGACTTGCTGCACCCGTGCCAAGCCATGGCTGACCTGCTGACGATTATGGAACACTATGGACGCCTGGAGGGGCTGCAACTCGCCTATGTTGGTGATGGCAACAACGTGGCGCAGGCACTGATGCTGGCAGCTACAAAGCTTGGTTTGCACGTGGCGGTGGCTACACCGCCGGGGTACGAGCCAAGACCGGAAATTGTTGATGCCGCGAGGATTAACGCAGTCCGTGAAGGTGTAAGTCTGCTTGTGACCAACGACCCTACTTTGGCTGTCCTTGGGTCGCAGGTAGTCTACACCGATGTCTGGGCCAGCATGGGGCAGGAAGCGGAATCTTTGGCTCGCGCCGGCGTCTTTCAACCTTACCAGCTGAACAGTAATCTGCTGGCGCAGGCGGCATCGGAGGCGCTAGTGCTGCACTGCCTACCGGCTCACCGCGGCGAGGAAATTACGGAAGAAGTGCTTGAGGGGCCGCAGTCGGCAGTGTTTGAGCAGGCGGAGAATAGGTTGCATGTGCAAAAGGCTATATTGGCCAAACTCCTTTAAGTGGGGGCGGTAAGCGGCGCCATACTTTGTTCTCGGTTCATTCGGCTTCTCGGCGTACGTTGCGGTACGCCTGCGGCGCCTCACT
>JAGXSQ010000156.1 GCA_018333395.1 Dethiobacter sp. | reverse complement strand
TCTCTTTCACCGCCCCCGGGTAATTACCTCTTCCAGTGAGCGACCACCCACGGGGGCAGAGCGTATCTTACAACACCGCCGCCTCCGCCTGCCGGCCAAAAGACTTGCGGCCTGCCGTCCCGCCACTGAAGACCGACACTCATCACATAGCCCGGGCCAAAGGTGACATCATGCGCCTTGTTAAAGACAACCTGCCCTGCTGTCCCGGCGAAGTCCGTCTTTTTCAGTGCCTCCACCACGGCATCAGCCGAGATTGTCCCCGCCCGCCTGATGGCGTCATCCAAGATATACACTGAATCATACGTGCCTGAGGCCGTGTAGAGAGGAACCTCACCCGGATGGCGCCGCATAAATTTGTCATAAAACGGTATGGTCATGGGCGTGATGGGTACCCTGCCCAGGGTAGCCATGGTCGCCGAGAAATTTCCTCTGCCGCCGGTAGCTTGCCAGAAGCGGCCGCCCTGAGCATCCACGTTGATACCGGTCACAGTTGCCGGCACCTGCAATTCTTCCCACTGCCTAGCAAAAACTGTGCCGACAGGACCTGTAAAGAGGGTAATGATGATGTGCGCCCTGGCATCACGGATAGCTGAAAGCTCAGACGTCATGTCGGCAGCGGTGGCACCAGGCCGCCAGACACCGGCCAGCTCCATCCCCATGGCCGGAATTTGCCGCTCAGCCGCCGCCACGATATGGTCAACCCAGACAGCCCGCTCGCCGACAATAGCCACGCGTGGCCTGGCCACACCCAACTCGCTCCGGACAGCGTTTGCCACTTCGGTTAGCTGCATAAATATTACCCGCCCAAGGTGTACGGCACTAAACGGAGAAACACGGAAGAAATATTTAAACTTGTCAGGCTCTGCCAGCACCCGATCGGTAAGGACGGGATGCGAAGCGCCCACACCGAGAAAAACTCTCCTGTGTTCCGCCATCACATCTTGCATGGCTTGAACAGCCTCGGTCCTAAGGCCACCGATAAGAAAATCGACGCGCTCGCGAGTGATAGCCCGTTCTACAGCACTGGCAGCATCGGGTACACTTAAGATTTCATTACTGTCTACCCTGACCAGTTGGATAGGTCTTTTTTGATTACCCACGGTAACTCCGCCCGCTTTGTTGATTTCCTCGGCCGCCATAACCGCACCATGCCACATATGTTGCCCCGGGAGAAAAGCCATCGGTCCGACAATGCCAATCCTGATGGGGGCGACCCGCGGTGCCGGTGCCGGTGCCGGTGTTGGTGCCGGTGCCGGTGCCGGTGTTGGTGCCGGTGCCGGTGCAGGTGTTGGTGCCGGTGCCGGTGCAGGTGTTGGTGCCGGTGCCGGTGCAGCCGGTGTTGGTTCCGGTGCAGGTGCTGCCGGTGCCGGTGCAGCCGGTGCAGGTGCTGCCGGTGCCGGTGTTGGTGTTGGTGTTGGTGCCGGTGCCGGTGCAGGTGCTGGCGCCGCTGGGGCCGGAGCTACTGGGGCAGGAGCTGTCTGCCTTGCTCCACAGCCCGCCAACATGACCACAAACACCACAAGCATAGCCACTGCTAAGAACTGTTTAGTTCGTTTCCATTTTTTCACTTTTCCAGGGCCTCCTTCGTCCTTTCTTTTTTCGCGCCTAGGGTTACTCGGGATAAGTTCACAGCCCTTTAACTGCAGTCATCGCCCCTTTCCAGGCAAAATTTTTTGTCCGCCACAAAAACAGAGGACACAATTTTCTGACTTCGGTTTATATTCTCTCTTATGCAAGCGATTCCTTTTATTTCGTCAAGAAAATTTTCTGTACGGCAAAGGTTTTAGCTAATCTTTTTTAACTTTGCCGACGCCTTGCTCCAGATAGCTTCGAGACAGGTGCACATAGGCAACGGAGCTCGCCTCCACCCACCAAAGCGCTTTCCCGGAAAGCTCCTTTTTGGGAACGGCCGGTGCCCCAGCCGCCAGGTGACGGGCAGGTATCTGTGCTCCGTCAGCAACGATGCTACCCGCAGCAATAATCGCCTGTTCACCTACCACAGCATTATCCATGACTACAGCATTCATGCCAACTACACTGCCTTTTTTAAGCGTACAGTTGTGCAAAACAGCTCCGTGCGCAACAGTGACGTGCTCTTCCACGATTGTCGCTCCGCCCGGCAGCACATGGATCACGGCATTGTCCTGAATGCTGCTGCAGGCGCCGATGACGATTTTTCCAAAGTCCCCTCGCAGTTGCGCGCCGAACCAGATACTGGCCCCTTCCTCTACCGTCACATCGCCAATCAATGTTGCGTTTGGTGCTAGGAAGACATTCTCTGCTACTTGAGGCTTTTTGCCGTTATACTCAATCAGCATGCTTAACCCCCCGCGGATAATTTGTCAGTTGCTGACAGAAATTGTTGCAACGTCTGCCAAGACTCGCTCACTAGGTCAACGAGGTGAATACAGCCCTGGCTGCCGCCCAGCATTCCCGCCACCCCCTTTTTAGAGGGGAAGGCCAGCGGGTCTGCCCCGAGCAAGCACGATAAAAATTCTGTGGACTCAAGGCAAACTGCATCTGGGACACGTAACATATCCCCGTTACAGGCCACAATCTGTCCATCTGACCGCAGCGAAACGTTCATCTCGTGGAAAGTGTCATTGAACGACCCCAGAACCAGATATTTAGCAGCAGCCTCCTGGTACAATAGATACGTTTTGTAGCGTAGAAAAAGATAGCCTTCCTTTCTTTCCTGGACGAGATATTCCTCCCACCGGCGGGTAACCCGTTCCAGATTGCTGTAATAACGGCACGCCTGCAGGTACATTTTGTCCCAGTGGCGGCCATATTCGACGGCAGAACCAAAGCCACGTTCTCTGTACAAAAAAGTTTCCGCCTGGACAACGCCCCTAACCGTCTCGGCAAACAACTCTAACGCCAGCGGGTCGTTTACGCCTGCCAACGCTTCGCGCAACTCCCTGCCAACACCAAGATACGCTTCCTTACCATGCAATCCAGGGACAAGCATGCTGGCTTCACCGTCATGCCCGGGCCTTTCCAGAGTAGCATCCAGAATTCTGAAAGTTCGGCTATCCACCAGTAAACGGGTAGCCACTTCCCTGCCGCTGTCCTGGTAAACTGTCTCCGCTAGCAGGTGTTTCTTTTCGTCCCGGACTGCTGTGTGAAAATTCCTTTGCCATAAACAACGCATGGTCACGCCACTCCTAATTTTCTCTATTGTTTTTAACAAGACTGTATTTATTAATTTTGCGGACAATAGTTGAATGATCAACACCAAGAATACCGGCCGCTTTCCTGGTGCTGCGCCCAGCACTCAATACCCTAGTAAGAAGTTCCCTCTCTAGGATTTCCCCTGCCTCTTTTAGGGGAAGCACGTTATGCACAGTAATTGGGAGAGTTCCACGCTCTTTTTGCTCCCCGAAATAGTTGGGTAAATCCCTGGATCTTATTGCTTCACTATCACTGGTTACCAAAAGGCGTTCAGTGAGGTTCTCAAGTTCCCGCACGTTGCCAGGCCACATGTATTGTTCTAAGACATCCAGAGCCTCTACGGAAAATTTTTTCTCCAATTGGTACTTTTGGGTATATTTTTTCAAAAAGTGCACCGCCAGCGGCACGATATCCTCTTTACGTTCACGTAAGGGAGGCAGGTGAATAGGAATAACATTTAGCCTGTAATAAAGATCATCACGGAATGTCTTGTCTTTGATCATCTTGACTAGGTCTTTATTGGTCGCCGACAGAATTCTAAGGTTCAGCTTGATGCTTTTGCTGCCTCCGATCCGGCAGATTTCCTGTTCCTGCAAAGCCCTTAAAAGTTTACCCTGCAGCAATAAGGGCAGGTCGCCAATCTCATCAAGGAAAATCGTACCGTTATTAGCAACCTCCAGCAAACCAATTTTACCTTCCCGATTAGCCCCGGTAAAAGCGCCTTTCTCATAACCAAAAAGCTCCGACTCCAAGAGCGTTTCAGGAATGGCCCCACAGTTTACTGTAATAAACGGGCTGTTTTTCCTGCGGCTTGCCTTATGAATAATTTTGGCGATAACCTCTTTGCCCACCCCGGTTTCCCCTGTAATCAGTACGGTGGCGTCCACAGAGGCTACCCTGACGGCCAAATCAACAGCTCGCCGCATCTCCGGACTTTGCGCGATAATGCCTTCCAAGTGCAGGTTGCGAGCTCGCAACTCTTCCAATTCTCCACAGTACCGCGCCACAACTTCCTTGTTTTCTTCTATTTCGCGCTTAAGGTTGTTTAGTTCGGAAATATCACGGATGTTGCTGACGACTCGGACAATGCGGCCCTCCTGATCGAAAATTGGATTTCCTGTGACCATTAGCTCTCTGCCGTTGTATAGGCGTTGCTTAATTGTGAGCGCCTTTTTTTTCTCCAGCACAAGCATACTAACAGAACTAGACACCTCCCCCCTGGCCTGTAGGTCTCCCATATAGCAGCCAACCTTGCTTTTCAACTCCTCCCAGGGGATGCCAGAGATGCGGCTGTAGCTCCTGCTGATACGCAACAACTTGCCTTCACTGTCGGTGACAACAATACCATCATAGGAAGCTTCGATAATTCCCTCCAACTCCCGCAAAAGAGCCTTGGCATTTTGTAACTCATGCACGATATTTTCCACATCACAAAGGTTTTGTGAGCCCTCTGAAGCACCGCTACCTTTTCCGCCATCGTTAATCGGAAAACGCGTGCGCATACCAGCTACAATGCGCTGCATATCGGCCTTTGTCAGTAGGCCGGAGATTTTCCCTTCGGCATTGATGACAAACACAGGTTCAACGGCAAAATCCAGCAGCTTTTCCCACGGTGCCTGCTCTGTGATAGTTTGAAAGGCCTTGACCATCACCTCCCGCACAGGTGCATTCTGGTCAATCCCTCCCACCATCGCCATTAAGAAGCTCCTAGTAGTAACCACTCCCTGCGGTTTGCCGCCCTCATCTACAATGCAAAGATACTGCAGACCCCGCTTTAAGCACAGGGTAGCGGCCGTTTCGATGCTGGCGTCGCTCCGGAGCGACGCCAGCTCTTTTCTCATAACATCTTTGACCGTTAAAATGGTCCTTCGCCCCCTTGTGCCTCCACCAGTCTGTCGGGATTTAATACTGGTAAAACCCTCGGCCAGTTTTCCTGCCCCATTCACCTCGAGCATATTTTTCCACGATGGTAGGACTAGGTTTTTCGCTTGGGTTCCCCGTTTCCTGGTAGAGTTCCATAGCAATATGGTACGACAGGTCAATCCCGGTCAAATCCATCAGGCGGAAAGGTCCCAGGGGATGACCGAGAGCGTTGACCACCGCTACATCAATATCCTCAGCGCTGGCTATTTCCTGGTCTAGCAGAAACAAAGCCTCATTGCTAAGTGCGGCTAAGATCCTATTGACTAGGAACCCGTAGATTTCTTTCTTAAGCAACACTGGTGTTTTTCCCATTCGCCGGCAAAGCTCGACCGTCACTTCTGCTGTCTCCGGTGCGGTGTGCGCCCCCTGCACTACTTCCACTAGCTTCATCACTAGCGCAGGGTTGAAGAAGTGCATGTTGCATACTTGGCTCGGCCGCGAAGTAGCGTCGGCAATTTTAGAACTGACGATAAAGGAGCTGTTAGTCGCTAAAATAGCATGGGGAGGACAAATTCTATCAAGCTCGGCAAAAATCTTCCTTTTCAGCACTATTTTTTCCGTAGCAGCCTCGATAACAAAATCAGCATCTCTGGCCGCTTCCTCTAGGGAACCGGTAAACCCTATGTTTTCCCTGGCTGAGGCTGCTTGCTCTGTCGTCAGCTTGCCTTTGACCACTCGCTCAGGCAAATACGTTTCTACAAATTGCGCCGCTTTCTGCAAAGCATCTGTACTGGTATCAGTGCAACTGACCCGAAAACCAGACAAAGCGGCCTGTAAAGCAATTTGATGTCCCATATTCCCAGCACCGACCACACAGATCTTCTTAATGTCGCCAATTTGCATTGTTATGCCTCCTAAACAATAATGAATTTATTGTAGTGTAGCTACAGATTAAGTCTGCTCCGGATGTAACCTCTTTTTATCTTCTTCAACCAACAGGCGACGTAGCAGTTTGCCGACAGCAGACTTGGGCAGTTCTTCCCTAAACTCCACGATTTTTGGCACTTTGTAGGCCGCCAGTTGTTCCTGGCAAAAACGGATAATCTCCTCTGCCGTCAACCCCTGCCCTGCCTTGAGGACAATGTAGGCCTTCACCGTCTCGCCTCGGTATTTATCAGGCACCCCCACAACGACCGCTTCTTGCACTTGAGGTAATTCATAAATGGTTTCTTCAACTTCCCGCGGGTAGACATTGTATCCGCTCGCAATAATCATGTCCTTCTTACGGTCTACAATATAGAAATAGCCTTCTTCGTCCATCATGGCGATATCACCGGTATAGAGCCACCCATTGCGCAGAGCCTTATTAGTTTCAACAGGCATGTTCCAATAACCTTTCATGACTTGGGGACCACTAATAACCAGTTCTCCAGCTTGCCCGGGCGGCAAGTCTTCTTCACCGGTTTCCATATCAACAACACGGCACTCCGTATCCGGATAAGGCACACCCACACTGCCCGACTTAATTCTGTGTATCGGGTTGGAGTGGGTTACCGGGGATGCTTCTGAAAGACCGTAACCTTCCGAGTAGACAGACTTACCCGCCAACCGGCGTTGAATTGTTCCCATCAATTCAAGCGGCATAGGAGCTGCGCCAGAATTATAGAACTCTACTACGGTCAGGTCATACTGCTCAGCTTCAGGATGGTTAAACAAAGCCGTATACATTGTAGGCACTCCGGGGAAAAAGGTCGGGCGGCAAGTCCTGATCACCTCCAGCACTTCCTTTGGCTCAAAGCGCGGTAAAAGGACCATGGTGCTACCCGTAATCAGGGCTAGGTTCATACAGCAAGTCATACCGTAGACATGGAAGAGCGGCAAAACAGTCAGAATTTTCTCGAACTTCAGTCCTGCACACCACTCATGGAGCTGTATCGCGTTACTAACTAAGTTGTAATGGGTGAGCATCGCCCCTTTGGAGACCCCTGTAGTTCCCCCGGTATACTGCAAAACAGCTACGTCCTCACGCGCCTTGATATCTGCATCAGGCACCTCCGCAGAAGCCGCATTGCTCAGCCCATTAAAGCAAAGACATCCTTCAGGTACATCTGTTTTGGGGCTAAGGAGACTAGTTACGATGACATTACGCAAAGGACTCTGCTCTCTCACAGAAGAGACGCGCGGTATCGCCTCCACAAACGTAATAATGGTTTCGGCTCCGGCATCGCGCAGCTGGAAAAGGAGCTCCCGCTCGGTGTAGAGCGGATTAACATTAACTACAATAGCCCCAACCCTTACTATGGCATAGTAGCTAATCACAAACTGCGGACAGTTAGGAAGCATGACGGCCACACGGCTACCTTTTTTTACTCCCAACAGATGCAGAGAACTGGCCAAACGGTTTGTCAACTGTTCCAGTTCCGCATACGTGCTTTCCTTGCCACCATAACTGTACGCCGCTTGCTGAGGGGCTTTTTGTGCAGCTTCAGCCAATAACTGGGACAGCGGCTTAACAGGATAGTCAAGGCTGTGACGAACGGTTGGGTCATAAAACCTTAGCCAAGGTTTTTCAGCATACACCCGAACACTCCTCCCCTTTTCAGTCTGGATGCCAGAGCCTGCGCACTATTTTCTGGGGATGATGCCTGCCAGTTCCTTGGCAATATTTTTCTTGGCCTCTAAATCGTACTGGCCTAAAATGGCTATTTTTTCCATGATTGGGGAGCCGCCGCCGTGGACGCCAGCCAGTTGCATCACACCAGCGTGGGAGGAACAGAGCATATCGCTTAGCAAGCGAAAGCAGCGGTGCTGTTGCTCTGCCGAAATGCCGGCTTTGCGCATGATATATTTCTCCAGGAAAGGCCCGATTTCGGGATGGAGAAAATCTTCCTCATAAGGCAAAGTTGCCGGAAGTCCCCCTGCGATAGCCGCCAGCACTTCATATTCATGGTAGACATGAACTCCGGCGTGGTAGCGGCCGACATTGGCGAAAACAGGATCCGGAACGTACGTGCCGGAAGCGGCCTTGGTCGCCTTCACAGCAGCAGCAATACCGGCCCCGTAGACTAGTTCGGCAATAGCAATCATTTCCGCCAGTTCATCCCGTACATGCGCAGCCTTTTCGATACCGTTATACTCCGCAACCAAAGCGGTCGCTCCCATAATCACGTCTGTTGTGGCAGGCTTGCAGCCGGTATAACTGTGACGATGGTAAAGCGCAAATAACAAGGCCAGCTGGCCGGCGTGACGAGTCTCGCCGCATAAAAAGACGCGTTCCCAGGGCACAAAGACATTGTTAAATACGGTGAAAGAATCAGCAGAGCCATAGTTTTCAATAGGGGCCTTTAGTGCTCTGCGAGAGCGTGTCGAGGTGGCACGGTTAATTAACAACAAGCCTTCGGTGTCAGCGGGAATGGCGAAAGCAACAGCCCAATCGGCGTCTTCCTTGGTCATGGCTCGGGTCGGCACAACAATAATTTCATCGGCGTACGGGGCGATGGTATTGTGTGCTTTTGCGCCCCTAACCACTATCCCGTCTGCTCTTTTCTCCACCACGCGGAGATAAAGGTCCGGATCCTCCTGCTGGTGAGGTCTGAGCAGGCGGTCTCCCTTAACATCAGTTTGAGCACAGTTGCCTACTAGGTCATTCTTCTGAAAATAGTCCAGATATTTGAGAAAACGCTCATAGTAGTTGGTGGCAAAGGAGTTGTCTAAATCCTTGGTCACCACGGAAAGAGCATTGAGGGCATCAATGCCCATGCAGCGTTGAATGCAGCCCCCCGTTTTTTGGCAAATAAAACGCGTCATCTCCTGCTTTTTCAGTAAATCTTCCACGTTTTGATGAATGTGGCAAAAACGGTTGATTTTTTCACCACTCCGATGGGAAGTCGCCGTCATCAGTTCCGCGAATCTGTCATCCTGAGCATAATTAAAAGTTTCGCTGACCACATTAATTCCCGGCAGCAAACGAGCGTCGTCCCTGGCAATCAGCTCTCCACCGAGGTAAACATTTGACCTCATGCAGAGGAGCCTTTCCTTGTATGCGGCGGCAGCTCTCATTGGCTAACCACCCCCTTTATCCTAAACTTTTTCAATAATAGTAGCGACGCCCTGACCGCCGCCGCAGCAGGCAGTAATGAGGGCATATCTTCCTTTCCTGCGGTGCAGTTCATAAATAGCCTTTGTTGTCAGGATAGCCAACGAACCAGCAATTGGGTGGCCAAGAGCAATAGCGCCACCGTTAGGGTTGAGCTTTTCTTGATTGCGCCAATCTAAGCCCAAATCCCGGCAGCAAGCAATAGCTTGTGCAGCGAACGCTTCATTCAACTCAATTACGTCAAGGTCCTCCACCGTCAGCCCCGCCTTGGCCAGCGCCTTTTGCGTTGCTGGCACAGGGCCTATGCCCATAACGTTGGGATCTACTCCCGCAGCGGCAAAAGACCGTACGGCAGCTAAAGGTTTTAGCTTTAACTCCGCAGCTTTTTCCGCGCTCATTAACAAGAGCGCCGCCGCCCCGTCATTAAGGCCTGAGGAGTTGCCTGCCGTAACAGTTCCGTCTTTCCTGAAAACCGGCGGTAATTTGGCCAGCTTCTCCAGTGTCGTATCAGGACGTGGATGCTCATCTGTGGCAAACAAAAGCGGTTCGCCCTTGCGTTGCGGAATGGAGACAGGTACAATTTGTTCCTGAAACCGTCCCTCGCTGATAGCACGTGCCGCTTTAATCTGACTGAGGTAAGCAAACTCGTCCTGTTCCTCTCTGGGCACCCCCCACCTCTCCGCTACATTTTCCGCCGTAATGCCCATCGGAGGATCACCTATCTCCTTGGGTGCCAAGGGCCGTGGGTGAATATAGTTGCTTGGTACCCGCTGGTAAGCCGCTCTTGGCCGCTCTACCATGAAAGGCGCCAAAGTCATGCTATCCACACCACCAGCGACGCACACTTCTGCAGCGCCACTTTGGATATAGGTCGCGGCCAGATTGACAGCCGTTGAACCGGAGCCACACTGGCGGTCGATCGTGACACCGGGAATGCTCATCGGCAACCCAGCTTTTAACAAAGCCACGCGCGCCATGCAACCAGGCGCACCTAAGCAATGGCCAAAGATAACCTCTTCGATAATTTTGGGGTCGAGAATTCCAGACCGGATAACAGCCTCTTTAATGACTAACCCGGCATACTCCTCAGGAGACAAGTCCTTTAGCGCACCAGCCTCCTTGGCAATGGCCGTACGGACCGCACTCACAATAACCGCTTCTCTCATGCTTTTCCCTCCTACATCAACTAGCAGTCTTAAATACTACAGAGTAGTTCTATTTCAAAAGCTCCCGAGCCATCACCAGGCGTTGAATCTGGTTTGTACCTTCATAAATTTGCGTAATCTTGGCATCCCGCATCAGTTTTTCCACGGGATAGTCCCGCATATAGCCGTAACCACCCAGAATCTGCACAGCATCTGTGGTAACTCTCATAGCAATATCCGAAGCATAGCATTTGGCCATGGCGCCTTCCAGCGAAGCTCTCTCTCCACGGGCCAGCTTGTGGCAGGCCCGCCAGACCAAAAGCCGGGCAGCATCAACACGCATCGCCATGTCCGCCAGCATAAACTGGATAGCCTGGTTCGCCGCGATGGGCTTACCAAACTGGATGCGCTGCTTGGAATATTTGATCGCCTCTTCCAGGGCGCGCCGCGCCACACCAACGGCAGAGGCACCGATACCTGGTCTGGTAACATCAAGTGTACCCATGGCAATTTTAAAGCCGTCGCCGATTCGCCCCAACATATCTTCTTTGGGAACACGCACGTTTTCCAGAATAACCTCCCCGACATGGGAAGCCCGGTCGCCCATTTTCTTCTCTTTGGAGCCACCGGATATCCCGGGCGTATCACCACGCACAATAAAAGCACACATCCCGTTAACACCCTTGCTTCTGTCGACAGTAGCAAAAATAGTGTACAGGTTCGCTACCCCACCATTGGTAATGAAGCATTTTTGTCCACTGAGCAGGTATCCGTCCCCCTCCGGCACAGCACGGGTGGAGATGTTGCCCACATCTGAACCAGCGTCGGGCTCAGTTAAACCAAATGCCGCCAGCTGCGGTTTGCTGCAGAAAGGTCGTAGGAATTTTTCCTTTTGCTCCTCATTCCCTGCCAGCAAAATAGGGGTCAAAGCTAACCCGTTAGCTCCGAAAGTTCCACTAATCCCAAGACACCCATAGCTTAATTCTTCACCAATGATGGCTTCGGTAAGGGGATCTAAGCCCTGGCCGCCATATTTATCGGGCACACTCAGGTTCATCAGCCCTACTTCATGGGCTTTTTGCACAATATGCCATGGCAATTCTTCTTTTTCATCATATTCATGCGCAAAAGGCATAATCTCACTTTTAACGAATTCACGCGCTAGCGCTTGAATGCTCTGCTGTTCCTCGGTCAGTTGAAAATCAACCACAAAGACAACCCCTTAATAGTTATTTTTTACCAGGACGTACTGCCACCGTCGACGACCAGCACCTGGCCGGTCACATAATTGGAAGCAGCAGAGGCCAGGAAGGCTAAAGCTCCTTTTAGATCGTCCTCTCCGCCAAAACGCGCCAAGGGAATATGGGGAAGCAATTGGTCTTTACGGTGTTCCAGAATCCACTCGCTCAGGTGGGTAGGGAACCATCCTGGAGCGATGGCGTTTACCAAGATGTTGTGCGTCGCCCATTTACAGGCCAGATCTCTCGTGAAGCTGATAACCGCCCCTTTACTCGTGCTGTAGGCAATCGCGTCCATGGCGGAGGGGGGAGCGCCGAGCAGACCGGCGACGGAAGCAATGTTAATGATTTTCCCTTTGTTTTGCCGAATCATGACGCGCCCCACGGCCTGCGAACACAGGAATGTGCCTGTCACATTGACAGCCATCACCTTGTTCCAGTGTTCCAGAGAAAGCTCTTCTGTGGGACATCCCCAGGAAATGCCGGCATTGTTGACTAAAATGTCAATGCGGCCAAACTCTTCTACCGTCTTGTCTGCCAGGTACTGGACCTCCGGCGGGTTTGTCACGTCACAGCGCAGCGCCAGGACTTTTACACCCAACTGCTGTCTTAGTTCCTCCGCCTCCTGCTCGCAACGGTTCACTTTCCGGGAACACAGCACCAAATTAGCGC
Source organism: Dethiobacter sp. (assembly GCA_018333395.1). The sequence continues at coordinate 7,878 of JAGXSQ010000156.1, read as the reverse complement.
CAAGCTCGGCTAACGCCCGGGCAAATTGCACACCAAGCCCCATCGAGCCTCCCGTAACAATAGCCACTTGGCCGGTAAGGTCAAAAAGTTGTCGAACGTCCATCTTTGCGCCTCCAGACATGCTTTAACTAGTTTAGCTATTTGCCGGTAAAGTTGGGCTTTCTCTTTTCCAGAAAAGCGCGCATACCCTCTTTCTGGTCTTCTGTAGAAAAGAGCAACGCAAAGCACTGGCGTTCTACGTTGATACCAGAGGCTAAATCAGTATCTAGGCCGGTGTTGACGGCAACTTTGGCCATGCGCAGCGCCGCTACACTCTTGGACGCCAATTTCTGGGCCAGCTTTTTCCCCTCGTCCATCGCCTGACCGTCAGGGACGACCCGGTTGACCAACCCCATGCCAAGAGCCTTATCAGCGGAAATCATCTCTCCGGTATAAATAAGCTCCTTGGCGCGGCCGACACCGACCACCCGTGGCAGGCGCTGCGTACCGCCGCCGCCGGGGAAGATACCAAGATTTATTTCGGGAAGGCCAAGCTTTGCCGTTTCGGAAGCTATCCGCAAATCACAAGCCAAGGCCAGCTCCAGCCCTCCACCCAGCGCGTAGCCGTTAATAACAGCAACCACAGGCTTACCCAAATTCTCCATTTTGCTTAAAGTCCCGTGCATTACGGCCCCAAAGCGGTAAATATGCATGGGCTGGGCAACAGACATTTCAGCAATGTCAGCCCCGGCAGCGAACACTTTTTCACCGCCGGTAACAATCAATACGCGAACCGCATCATCATCGCCGGCCCTTTCTACCGCTTGACCAATTTCCAGGCATACTTCGTTATTAAGCGCGTTTAAGACTTGGGGACGGTTTAAAGTAATGGTCGCGATTCCACCTTCGCTCTCATAAAGAAGATACTTAAAATTTTCCATCCTTAAATCCTCCTCGTGAATTTTTCAGACAAACAAAACGGGGCTTCCCGCTTTCGCAGGAAGGACTGCTTCGGCACCCCCCCCCGGCTCTGACATATTTTTTTGCCATGCATGATACCGCGACAGCTACGGCAAGCACTGGCCTAGGCATAAGTCATTGCAATATTCATGCCAAAACATACATCGCTTGCCAGGGCGGATGATCCGCACATGGGGGCGGAGCGCGGCGGTGCGTAATTGCCATTCTTGGTGCATCGTTGCACCGCGAAAAGATCCCTAACCCCCCTTTTCAGCTGGGGGTTAAACTTTAAATGCTTCCCTCCGGAGCAACAATACCGTATCTTCGCTTTCCTGCACTATTTCATGGCGTTGGTTGATGAGCTCGACTTTCTGGACGATGATGCCGCGGTCCGTTTTGGAGGTATCTTTCTTTTGGGTAATAGTGCATCTGGCAAAGACTGTGTCTCCGAAAAAGATAGGCGCCTTAAACTGACATGTGACCTTCACGTAAGCCACAACCGTCCCCTCGAAAGTGCCCTCGCGCGACTTTAGCCCGCCGGTGATGGCTAGTCCTAGCAAGCCGTGAGCGATACGCTGACCAAAGACATGCTTTTTACTGAATTCCTCATCGGTGTGCAGCGGATTGTAATCTCCGGAAAGAGCGGCAAAGGCAACAACGTCGGCTTCTGTAATGGTACGCGCCGGAGTTATGAACTCGTCCCCTATTTCTACATCTTCAAAATATTTCAATTCCACTATTTCTCCCCCATTGCCTCTAGTTTTTAATTCTTCGATGCTTGATAATTTTCTGTCCATGACTTGTAACGCTTCTACTCCTCCGCCTCAATTCCCGCCAACACCCGCGCCAGCTTCTTCTTTTCTTCCAAATCAGCCTGGCGGGCGATCATGACCCGCTGCGCCTGGGGCGAACCAGCACCGTGCATTGATTCTGTACGGTAGGCCACCGCTGCCGTACCAATAGTCAGATTCTCAATCAAGCGGAGTATGCGTAGACGATGCTCAGTCGGCACGCTGGCGATGCCTTTCAGGTATTTGTCCATAAGCTTGCCGATCTGCGGGTGCCGGAAATCCTGTTCCGAGGGCATAGTAACCATCAGTCCTCCGGCAATGTCCTCGGCCAGCCGCGCTATTTCATAGGGGAAACGCGTCACGTTCTGCTTGCAAACATTGGCCAGCAGCAAATCAATCAGGAAAGTACCCGAAGCGGTCGCGCACCCTTGTGACGAGCAGGCAATCCCGCAAGCATAGAGCGTTTCGTTCAGGTGAATCATTTCTACCAGCTTATCCTTGATGTGAGAAGCTTTAGCTGCGCCGTTATAATCAGCAGCCTGGGCCGCTGCGCCAATCAGCACATCTCCGACACCGACCTTGCAACCGCCGTAGCTCTGGCGGTGGTAGCCAGCGAAACGCTCCACCAGCGTCCCGGCAAATTTGTATTCACCACACATGAAGACCCGCTCCCAGGGGACAAAGACATCCTCAAAAATAACCAGCGCCTCGTGCCCGCCGTAGCGGCAGTTACCTACATCCATGCTACCGCTTTCCAGTTTGCGCGTGTCACTAGCCTGTCGCCCGTAAATATAGACAATGCCCTTACTGTCACTGGGTACCGCGAAACAGACGGAGTAATCCTTTTCCTCTTCGCTGTTTAAGGCGATGGTCGGCATCAGCAAAAGCTCATGGGAGTTGATGACGCCGGTCTGATGGCACTTGGCGCCGCGAACCACAATCCCGTCCTTTTCTCTGGCGACAATCCGCAGGTACAGGTCCGGGTCGGCCTGTTGGCTAGGCCTTAAAGACCGGTCCCCCTTGGGGTCGGTCATGGCGCCATTGCAAACTAAATCCTCGTCCTGAACATACTGCAAAAAATCCCGGAAGCGCTTGTTGTATCCCGTGCCCAGCGCCTTGTCCATTTCATACGTGGTGCTGTCGACAGAGTTGAAGGCATCAAACCCCACACAGCGCTGGAAGCAGGAGGCTGTTTTCTGCCCTAGCAGGCGCTGCATTTTTACTTTCTTGACCAAGTCTTCACTGCTTTGGTGCAAGTAGGTGAAGCGGTTAATCTTTTTCCCCGTCAGGCTGGAGGTGGCCGTCATTAACTCCTCGTAGCGCGGATCCCAGGCCAGCTCATAAGTTTTGGCCACAGAATTAAGAGACGGGCGAATGACGGGATTGTCCACCGGATTCTCCACACGTTCACCGAACATATAAACGCTTAAATTCAATTTCCGCAAACTGTCCAGATACTCTGCCGCTGTTTTCATCAAAACACCCCTCGCTACCAGATTAGTACACCATTTCTAACTGATGCAATAGTCGCGCCAACACCCACGAAGCTTGCCTTAAAAGATATCTGAGCCGTCCGGGCCTGGTAAGCGGTGCAAGGCCGCACCACTTACCAAGCTCCGTTGCCTTCAGAGCTCTCGGCAATTTTTACCAAGCGTTATAGTACACAGACAGTATTTCCTCAGCTGTAGCAATCGGTTTGGGATTATAGATTATGGAGCCGTCCGACAGGGACCTGTGTGCTGCGGCTTCCAACCCTTCCCACGGCACACCGGTCTCGCGCAGACGTTGCGGCACACCCATCTTTTGGGTCAGCGCCCAGACCGCCTCGGCGACAGCGCTACCGGCCTCTTCATCGCTTTCCCCTGGCGCTGCTACGCCCATGGCTTGAGCTATCAACGCATAGCGGTCAGCACAGTCCTCTAGGTTATAAGCTATGACATGAGGCAAAAGAATACTGTTGGCCAAGCCGTGCGGCACATGGAACAACGCGCCTACACTATGTGCCATGGCATGGACTAAGGCCACCTGGGTATTGTTGAAAGCTATGCCCGCCATGGTCGCCGCCAGTTGCTGCTGGCCCCGGGCCTGCAAGTCCTCCCCCCGCTCCACACAGCGCGGCAGGTATGCCATAATTAGCCTGATAGCATGTAGAGCCATGGCATCGGCAAGCGGTTCGCGTTCGGTAGAATGGATCGCTTCCACAGCATGCGTCAACGCATCCATACCGGTGGTAGCAGTCAGTTGCGGCGGTAGCCCCCTAGTCAGGAGCGGGTCGAGGATAGCCACATTCGGAATGATCTGGCTATCACAAAAGAGGATTTTAGCACTATTCTCCCAGTCTTTAATGATTGCGGCGTACGTTACCTCGCTACCGGTTCCCGCAGTAGTAGGGATAGCAATATGCGGCGTCTGTGGCCGCGACAGCAACTGGTATCCGGCGTAATCCTGCAGCCGGCCGCCTTCTTTCAGCAAGACGGCCATTCCTTTGGCTGTATCAATGGTGCTCCCGCCACCCACACTCACCAATACATCAGCGCCCACTTCCCGAGCATACGCCGCGCCCTCATTGACGATGTGTAAACCGGAATCCTGGATGCCTCCGGCAAAGGTTCCGGCGTAGCGCCGCCCCAGGGCCTTTTGCACCGTCTCGGCCAACCCGGCTGCCACCACCCCCTGGTCGGTGACAACCAGCGCCCTGGAACCCCCTAGGCTGTCAACTTCCATCCCCACCTCCCGCACCACTTTTTCACCGAAAATAATGCGGGTAGGGTTGTTATAGATAAACGAAAGGTCTCTGCCGTAACGCATTGTACCTTCCCCACCTTCATAATAATGGACACTAATCTTTAAAAGCCCACTTCGGCTCTAAGTTCAGAGGCTTCCTTCCGGTATTGCTCCCGTTCTCCTTCGCTTAACTGAGACAAAAACTTTGTCTCTATCCGCGCAGCAATTTCAGTGAGCAGGGCGGAGGCCTTCACATAGCGGACGATGGTTGCCAGGTCGCCCTTAAGCTTGATCTTGCCCTGCATCATTGCTTTTGTGGTATCTAAATCACCAGCTACTACCGCTTCCCAGCGTTCCAACTCTCCAGAAAGGATATAATCGGCTTTTTCACCCACCTCCCGCGGAACTAACCGCACAGACCGGCACTCTCCGTGCCAAAGATCTAACAATTGGTAGATGTCCCCCTCCAAGCCCAGTTCCGGATTGGCCATAATATGAATGACTACGGTACCTTCCCATCCTTTGGCCGCCTCCTTGTATTCCTGGCTTTCCTGAATCATTTTTTCATAAGTGGCTACCCACTCAGGGCTACCCTGAATATACGGCTTAGAAGCTGTGGCTAATCGTTTTGCCACCATTTCCAGATAAACCTTTTCCCACTCCTCAGTTCCGTAAGCATAGTGCATTTTTATGACCCTCCCTCAATCGTTAAGCTTGGTCATTTCCCCTAGTGCTGTTACCGAAGATTCGCGAAATAACTAATGAGCAGCGTCTGCAAGATTTAGCCGCCACTGATTTTAAGGCCGATCGACACGCGGTCGCCGTCACAAAGAAACCATTTTTCTCCATCCGGGTGGACTATCTTCTTGTTTACGGCCATGATGATATTATCCCTGACAAGAGATGTCGGCTGATAGCGGTTGAGAATAGACTGTAACAGCGTCTGTAAGGCAAAATCACCTTCCAGCGTAAACGTCTCCTCTTTTTTTCCGGTCAGCTTAACAACAAAACCCAGATACTCCACCTCAATGTTTATTCGTCTCCCCGCCTCCATTGCCGCCTCCTCCCCTTATTCCCGCAGCCTCTACTTCCTGCGGCGGGATTCTTCCAGCACAACAAAAACATCCGCCAAGCCCAAAGCGGCCATCTCTTCTCGCGCCGGGTATCCGTCCCGGTCGAAGCGGCGCAGAGCATAGAACTCTCTTAGCATCAGCTCCATGTCGGCCACTGAGCCGGCAGCGCCTCCCTCTGTCAGCGGCTTCAAAACTATCTCTGGCAGGCCATCGTCTGTCGGCCCAGCCCCGCGCAACAAGTTGATCGCCCGCTTCAGCAACCAGTTACGCCGCCCGCAGCGCATAACCTCCTCCAGCGTCCATTCCCTGCCGGTGACACTGCTAAGACAAGCTATAAAGTCCTGCTCATCGTAAACCATGCCGCCCAGCACGCAGACTATAGCGGCGGTTGTGAACGTCATGCCGAAATCCTGGGTCAGGGCTACCAGTCTAGCTTTATCTACGCTGGTCGCACCACTGCACGAACCGTCCAGCCCGAGCTCTTCTAAAAGCATCGTTCCTTGCTCCACGCCCATGCTCACCCCGGAAACATGGCAGGCGCCGCGGATAGAGGTGGCATAAGTCAGACCCAAGCCGTGGTAAGCCCGTGGATCGTGCATCGGCAGCTCCATTTTTTTCACCGTGGCGGCATATTTCCTGGCCTCGCTCCCCAGTTTCTCTGCCAGGCGATAGCTACCCAAGGCCAGTTCCGACCCAAAGCCTTCCCGAGCCGCAATCATCTCTACCAGCTTTATCACCAACTCCGGCTGTCCCCAGCGCAGTTCCAGTCCGTCCGTCTGCTCCGCCGTAAGGACTTCTTTCGCATAACAGTCGATGGCGAAGGCTATGGTACAGCCGCAACTAATGGTATCGAGCCCGAGCTGGTTGCAGCGCTCGTTAATCTTGGAGATGGCAGCTACGTCTGGAATCAGACACATCGCCCCAAAGGAAGCAATCGTTTCATATTCCGGGCCGGGGCCAACAGCCATCTGCCATGGTCCGTCTTTCACCTCCACCACCCGCTTGCAAGCCACAGGGCAGGCGTAACATGTGCCCCGGCCTGTTAAAACTGTCTCGAAAGCAGGTCCGTTTAGGGCGCCGATTCCTTCAGACCACTCGCCTAATTGCCAATTCATCAGCGGCACATCCCCGGATAGGTGTCCTACATCAATACCGCAGTTGGTCCCATAAAGATGGAAGAGCTGCACCGCCAGGCTTTCTTTCATCTTGTTCAGCAGACGCTGCCGCACCTCTTTGTAGCCTTCAGGGTTGCTGATGGCTACCTTGCCTGTGCCGCTTACCACCAACCCTTTCAGTTTTTTGCTCCCCATCACCGCCCCCATGCCTGTGCGCCCGAAATGGTGGCCCTTGTCATGGGTAATGCTGGCATAGAGCACCCCGTTTTCCCCGGCTGGACCGATTACGGCCACCGCCGGTTTGCGGTTGCTCACACCATGCCGTTCCTGCAGCAGATCTGTAACCGCATACGTTTCCTGCCCCCATAATCCGTCTGCCGATAAGAGACGGGCCTCCTCACCATCGATGTAGAGGTAGACCGGATTGTTGGCGGCGCCAAGGAAAATCACGCCGTCCCACCCGGCAAATTTGAGCTGCGCCGACAGCTGTCCGCCTACATTGGCCTCGCCCCAGATACCGGTCAGGGGAGAAAGCGCATTAACAGTCATGCGTGCCGTAGAAGGCAGCGTAGTTCCGCTAAATGGTCCTGTCATAAAGATCAGGGGATTACCGGGAGCAAGCGGATCCATAGCAGCGATGTTTTCACCCAGGAGCTCATAAAGAAGCCGTGCCCCGATACCACTCCCGCCAAGATAATGCTCCGTTAAATCATCCCGCAGGGGAATATTCTCGATTGTCCTGGTGGTTAAGTTGACCAGCAAAAGCCTGCCGCAATACCCTCCCACAGAAAATCGCTCCTCTTCTTACCGCTTGTGACCGGACAGGTGCGGGCTGTGGACGCTGGTAGCACCTGTCCGGTCACAAGCGGTTGTTCTCTACACGGCATACCTGACGTGGCCGCCAGAATCGATCGTCTCTGTCACTTCACCCCGATCAGCAAGCAAATCCAGGTGGGCACTGACCTCGGACACGGCCAGCAACACATCCCAGCCGTTTAGGCGGCCGTAAAGCTGGCCGGCCAGCGCAAAAGGCGTACACGACCCGCCCGCCTGCACCATTTCCCTGATACGCTGCAGCCGCTTCTGATGGTGACATCTTATGGCCGCTATCCGCGGCCCCGGGGCCTCCAGCGCCTCGCCATGACCAGGCAAAACCAGTTGAAAAGCCATGCTCTCCAGCCGGTCCAGTGTCGCTAAAAATTGCCCCAAGCTCGCGGACCTTTCTCCCGGCCTAGA
>JAGXSQ010000155.1 GCA_018333395.1 Dethiobacter sp. | reverse complement strand
CTGCCGCGCAGTCAGGTGGAGATGACAGACTGGGATATGCAGTGGCAGGAGAAGATTACCAGGGTCGTGCGACGGGTGGCTAAGGACCTCATCGCCAACGATGAGACCGAGATCAGCGAAGTGGTGCGACGGCGCCTTTTTGAAGATATCGGAAACGAGCGGGTACGGAAAAAGGTGGCCAAAACCTATGCGGATTGGTGTTTTGAACGGCGGGCGCAACTCCCGCCCGAATGGACGGCTGTGGATACCGGTACCACCGAGGCAAAAGCCAGAGAATATCTCTGCGACCGTTTTGAGACTTGTTATCCTTTCCATCCGTCCACCTTGTCGGTGTTCCAGCGCAAATGGCAGACGCTTTCGCAGTACCAGCAGACGCGGGGAACCTTAGCCATGCTGGCGCAATGGATTTCCTGGGCGTATCAATCGGGCTACACCGAGGCCCGGCGGGAACCACTCATCACGCTAGGCTCGGCGCCGCTGGCAGCGCCTGGTTTCCGCGGTGTGGTACTGGGGCAGCTGGGGGAATCACGCCTTATTGCCGCGATTGACGCCGATATCTCCGGAAACCATTCCCATGCGCGGGCCCTTGACGCGGATACCAAGGGGTCTTTACGGAACATTCACCGCCGTACAGGAACCACGATTATGTTTGAGTCTTCCGGCGGCCAGGTGGACAAGGTGGCGCATCTGCCCGAGTTACGGTTTGCGCTCGGGGAGCCTGAGGTGGACACGACCTCGGTGGATAACGCGGCCTTCGCCTTGGAGGATAAGTCCTACTTCATCCGGAGGGTGGGGTCGGACGGGTTTAAGATCAGCCACCAGCCGACGGTGAAAAAGGTGGTTAATGACCGGAGGGCTTCCCTGGATGAAGAATCCGAAACAAAGCCGGCCATGCGTAAACTTGTTGAGGAGGCGTTCAGGCACGGCGCGAGTGTGCCCTTGGTGGTATTCCCGGAGGATGGAACCGCTGTGCAGGATACTCCGAAGCTCACACTGGTGCTGATAGATCCGGAGCAAGAGTGGACAGGCGGAACTACACTTCGTCAGCAAATAGGAGAGTGGACAAAGTTTCGAGGCCAGTCGCCGCGGCTGTACCCTGGGGCATTGGTATGGTGCTTGAAAAAGCCGGGCCGTGACCTGCGGGACAGCGTGGAAATGTGGCTAGCCTGGAAGCGGGTGGCGCGTGAGATGGATGAAGGCACACTAGGCGGTGACTTTGACCGCGCTGACCGGGCGGAAATAAAGGGCAAGGCGGCCGAAATGGCGGAGGCGGCCAAGAATGAGGTCTGGGCCGGCTACCGTTTTGTGGTGCTCTATGATCCCACACCACAGCCCTCTCTCACTGGGAGAGGGAGTGAGGGTGAGGGAGACGGGCTCGAGACCATTGACCTTGGCGCGGGCCATTCCAGCGCCGGCGAAACGCTCTGCGGCCGCGTGATTGCCGCTCTAAAGTCGCGGGCCTTGCTGAACGAGTCTGTGGGCGCGGGTTACCTCGAACGGAACTGGCCGCCGGCTCTCAAACAAGCCGGGGCCTGGCCGCTGGTCGGCCTGCGGCAAAGCTTCTTGAACGGCTCACTGACTAGGCTGCTGGACCCGGATGCCGTTTTGCGCGGCAAGATCGTTGAATTTGTGGAGCGGGGCGATTTCGGTATTGTATCCGGGCTAAATCCGGATGGCGGCTACCAGCGTTTGTGGTTTAAGGAGTATATCCCATTAGAGGAAGTGTCCTTTGAACCGGGTGTGTTCTTGTTGCTAAAGTCCAGGGCCGAAGCTTTAAAGGTCGCACCGGGACACGAAGAGACAGTTGAACCCGAACCGAAACCCGGACCGGGATGGGAACCAGAGTCAGGACTGGGATGGAAACCGGAACCGATCCCCGGCCAGGAACCGGGGCCTGCACTTGTTCCGGGGGCTGCCACCAGGACGCTGCGGATTGCCGGAGACCTGCCCCCGGAAGTTTGGAACAGGCTGGGAACAAGAATCCTGCCCAAGTTGCGGAGCGGCACCGATTTAAAAATCGATGTCGAGTTTTCCGTTACCGTGGAGAGCGGGATCTCCCGTAGTTTTGAAGCCGACCTGAAACAGATACTGGATGATCTGGGTTTGACAGGCCGGTTACGGATCAGCGAAGGCTGAAATTGAAACGCCGGCAAGCTGCCGGCGCTACGGAGGTTCTTTTGCAGTGAAACCTTTTTCATATAGTAATGCGGCCGACGCTTGCCCTGATTTTATGGATTAATTTGGCCTTTTCCCCTGCCGTCCCCCGGCGAGGACAGGAGCATAAAGCGAATAAGCGGTTGATATTGATACATAATTATGGCATAATAAAGCCACAGAAGGGAGGCAACTATTATGCCTAAAATTATTCCAATTCGCGATTTAAAAAATACCAGCGAGATTTCTCAGATGTGCCATGAATCGAATGAGCCTATTTTTGTAACTAAAAACGGCTATGGGGATATGGTTATTATGAGCATGAAAATGTACGAGGAAAGGATGTTCATATCCGATGTATACGGTAAGCTGAATGCTGCCGAGGAACAATTGACGCGTGGGGAAATACTTGACGGAGGTAAATCTCTGCAGAGAATAAGAGAAAAGCATAATGTATAAGCTGGTTGTTACAGAACTTGCCCATCAGGATTTGGACGACATTGTAGCGTACATCGCTGTCCAATTGGCAAATCCGGCGGCTGCATCGGATTTTCTTGATGAGGTTGATAAGTGCTACGGCTTTCTGAAAAGCAATCCGATGATGTATTCCAAATGTAATGATAGGCGGTTGGAAAAAGAGGGTTATCGCAAGGCAGTTATAAAAAACTACATCCTTATATACAAAGTGGATAAAAGCGTTAAAACAGTGAGTGTTCTGCGTTTCTTCTATGGAGCTCGTGATTATGCTAATCTGATTTAAATTATTGATTCCGTTGCAAAAAGCTGCTTCATGTTACTTGCGCTTGCTCTGTATCAGGGAACAATGCTGGGGTCAGGTCTATATTTAGTTCAAGGAGATGAGTTGCGCATAGGCTCACGGATTATGGCTTGGCGAAGGGATAAGAACCAATGTGAGACTGCTGAAAATCACGTAAAGCGTAAAGTACTGGAACGAAGTGCTGTTGGAGCATTAATGTTAAAAATATAGACCTGATCCTGCTCACCGGGTGTTAGAGTTTGACGGCAGTCTAAAATAGTGTTATTTTGCAATCATAATGAAACTATAAGAGGTGGCGCCCATGGCAAACTTGACCATACGCAATATTCCGGAGGACCTTCTAAATAATTTGCGTAAGTTGGCACAAAAGGAGCGAAGAAGCTTAAACAGCGAGGTGCTTGTGTTGCTTGAAAAAAGCGTAATGCAAGATTCCTTGGGGAAAAACCTCGACACTATTTCCATAGATGCTCAAACTGAATTGTGGGGCAAGCTGGCCGGAGAATGGGAGGATTCCCAAAAATAAAGCTGTTGTAGAGCAGTTTCTGCACATTTCAGCAGTATTGAATGCGTTGCGCCACATTCTTCTGATGCGGATTTTGGGGAGGGTCATCGTGACTAAGACTGAACTCTTGGAGATGCTGAGAAACGGCGAAAACTCGGGTGTCGAATTCAAGCGTGACGACATCCGGCCCGAGGATTTGGCAAAAGGGATTGCCGGTTTCCTCAACTTAGAGGGAGGCCATATCCTGCTGGGAGTAGAGGATGACGGAACCGTCTCCGGGCTTACCCGCGATCCAAAGAGAACCGAAGAATGGGTGATGGAGACGGCTCGTACCCATGTCCAACCTGCGGTTATTCCATACTGGGAGAAGCACTCGTGGGATAACACGCGGACCATCGGCATTGTTTCCCTGCCGGCCGACAGCCCTGACAAACCCTACAAAGCAAAGCGCGGGTCTGCTTGGGTCACCCAGATTCGCGTCGGCTCTACCACGCGGGATGCGACCAGAGAAGAGGAGGCGCGCCTCTATATGCAGTCGGGCCGCCTCCCGTACGACCGTAAGTCTGTCCCCGGTTCCTCTCTCGATGACCTCGACAGGCGTCGCCTTGTCAATTACTTCCGCGACATCCGGCAGCAGGACCACCCTCCCGTTGAAGATGACGAATCTTGGCTGCGCCTGCTTGTGAACACCGAGCTGATGATCGAAGATCGGGGTCGCGTTTTGGCCAGTACCGCTGGCTTGCTGCTGTTTGGCGCGCGCCCGAATCGTTATATACCGCAGGCGGGAATCACGGCTGTGGCGTACTCGGGTGTCGAGAAGGATTACGACGCGAAGGCTCGGGCGGTGCTGCGGGGACCAGTTGTATCTCTCTTCTCGGCTCGGTCGGAGGAGAGGGCCCACCTTTATTCCGCGATGTCCAGTACGTTCTCCGGGAACCCCGACACGGTCGACGCCGGCGTGATCGAGCAGGCGCTCGATTTCGTACGCAGGAACATCGAGGTGAAGGCCTGGATCGATGACGGCGGACGACGGCAGGAGCGCTGGGACTACCCGCTGGATGCGGTTCGTGAAGCTGTGGTCAACGCGATTGCGCACCGCGATTATACGATTACCGTCAGTGACATTGAACTCTCGATTTACTCCAACCGCCTGGAGGTCATCTCGCCGGGGCGGCTTCCGAACACAGTGACGGTGGAGAAGATGCGATCCGGCTACCGCGCATCGCGTAACGAGCTGATCAAGGAGATCCTTCGCGATTATCGTTATGTTGAAGCAACCGGACTGGGTGTGCCTCGAAAGATCGTCCGCGGTATGCTTGAGCACAACGGAACTGACCCGGACCTTATCGAAGAAGAAGACCGTTTCACCGTTCGCCTTTGGAAGGAGCCGAAGCGGTTATGATCCCGAAGGAATGCAAGCGCCTGGCGGAGGTGGACTTCCCGATTGCCGTGGTGAGCAAGCACGCGGCGCGGAGATTCGGCTGGTGCGCTCCTTTGGGCTGTGCAAGAAGCCAAACCGCAAGAGGGCGCTCAGGTATAAGATAGTCCCCCTCCTTTGAAGGCCTAACCTGCGAAACCGCGGTTAGCTGCTGATCCGTGACGAGGGTGCCGCTGGAATGCCGGTGTTATGGAGGCGGGTAGGGTTCAGCGATTTTTTTTAAAGAGGTGTGCGATGGAGAGAGACGAGCTGGCAAGACTGGAGGAGAAGTCGCGAGAATATTTAAGGCAGGGAATGTTTAGGCAGGCTGAAAATATTCTGATAAAGATGCTGGCGGTGAAAGATAACCATGTGGTACGGAATAATCTGGCGACGGCCAGGTTTTTACAGGACAGGGCGGAAGAGGCGCTGAAGACGCTAGCTTTACAGGAGGGAATAGTCAACCCATATGGGAAAAGTCTGGCGGCCTTGTGTTTTGCTGAACTGGGGCAGCTCCAGGAGGCAAAAAAACAATTACATGAAGCGGTGCGTGAGTTTGAGCGCGGTTTGACGGTAATGAGGGGGATGGGAGCGGCTGCGCTTCGCACATGGCAGGAGTATATCAGCATGATCATGAGGGCAGCGGGAAAACTTGGTGATGACCGTCAGGTGCTTGATTTGTATAAACGCTGGCAGTCGCACCATGTTAACTGGGAGAATAAGTATCTTGCAGGTATCGCCGCATTTAATCTAAAAAGGTATCGGCAGGCAGCCTCTTATTGGGGAGACATCCCGGAGTTGAGTTATGCTCCCGATATGCAATACGTGGCGCTTCTGGCTGACAGGGGAACCGTACCTCCTTTTAGGCTGGAGTATGAGGTGATTACGGCACAGCACCTAGAAGAAATATTGACATGCCTTAAGGAAGACAATCTGCCTGTCGTCGTACTCGAAGGCGGAATGGCTCGGATGTCATTGTTACTGACTGTAGTTCACGAGAAAAAAGACGAGTCGCGGGTAGCTGCCATTGTGGAAATGGTGGTCGTTAACGGCGGCGAGTGGGGTAAAAAGTTTGGCCGGGAAGTTCTGGAGGCCACAGTGTTTTCCGTTCCCGTGAAATTATCTGCCGCGCTGGGGTTGGTAAAAGCCGGTGTTTTCCAGGAAAATGAAGACATTCCCATTTTGCTGGAAGGGAAAAGGCAGCTGGTAAGAATAAGCAAAAAAATTAGCCCGGCATTGGACGCCGAAAAAGAGAGCGGGAGACAGAAATTTGCTAAAACATCATGGGGCAGCGCCTGGCTGAAGGCGCTGCGGGAGTTCGATCACAGTAACCGCCTGCCCAGAGGCAGAAGCTATGCGAAAGGTGGCAGGGTTACAGATGTAAAAATTCGTGATGGCATATTGGAGGCGCGGGTAAAGGGACAGCGTACGTCTGCATACAGAATAAATCTTGGGCTAATGCCGTTTACGTCGGCGCAGGTGGAAACCATAAACAGGGCAATAGGCGATAACCCGGCGTTTGCCGCAGACCTGGCGGTGGGTAAGCTGCCGACAGAGTTGCTGTCTCTTTTTGAGAGGCAGGGGATTCAACTGTTTCCCGGCTCATGGGATGAAGTGGACGCAGACTGTTCTTGCCCTGACTGGGCTAATCCCTGCAAACATTTGGCGGCAGTCTACTACGTTCTGGCACAAGAAATAGATATTGATCCGTTTATTCTATTCAGTCTGCGGGGGCTATCAAAAGAAGAGCTGATGGGCGCCGCCGGATTCGCCGGCGAGATGGAACGGGAAGACAGGTTTATCCCGCTGACGGAAGTGGCACCGCTGCCGGATGAGGCCCTGGAGTTCAGTCTAGCCGGGTTGGATAAAAAAGCATATGGGGCGATGTTTTCCCTGCTGGCCGATAAACCACTTTTTTTCAAAGGCGAGAATTTTAAGAGACTGTTAATGAAGGCCTATAAAAACGTGGCGGCAGCCTTGGAGACGCTTGAAGTTGCCAAGAGCAGCGCTGTTGAGAAGGCGGCTGGCATACGGATTTTATATCATGGTGAGGGGCAACCCCTTTTTGCAGCGGCAGCTTTTGTCTGGCCGGAGCAGCTGCCGTCCTTTGGCGCGGAGGACAAAGGGGCGATGGTAAGTGTCCCGGTGATGGAAAATGGACAAAGCAGGATGAGGCGCTTCCGCGGCATAAAGACCGGGGTGCCTAATTTACTGAAAATGTTTCTGGAGATGCCTTTATTGCTGGAGGGCTCCCCGGAAATAAAGTTTTTGAGCGCCGCCGCCTCTGTGGCGCTGGCACTGGCGCGGGCCTCTGCTTTTGTGCCGGAAGCCGTTCATCTGAAAACAGGCCATTTTTATGTCGCCTACAGGCCGCTTGCGCATGATGCCGACGTTTTGGCGGTTATTGATCTGCTGACAAAGCTGATGCCGCCCGAGTTGATTTTTCACCGCAAAAATAAAGCGGTTTTGCCGGGCAGGCAAGGTGTGGAGGAAATATTGTCGCTTTATCTGGCGCACATGATGCGGGAATATAGCCATATTGAATCGGACGACAAGCTGTGCCTCTCCTTTTTCAGGATGGCCGACTACCGCCCGGAAAGGTTCGAGGAAAGGAAGACGGGGAAAGCGGTTGCTGACTGGATGGGAAGCCTGTCGGGGGTTACCGGACGCTTCGGCCCGCTGGTGCGTATTGAGCTGCCGACCGGGCGTCAGAAAAAGTTCAGATTCTTTCTTGATGTGGAAGACAGGGAAGACCCGCTGGCGCCGCCGCTGCCTTTGGCCAAGCTGTTCGCTGGAGCGGACGATTTTTGCCGGCCGGCGGGAGAAGTGCTGGCTATGGTAGCAAGACAAGTCGCCGCTGCTGCCGGGTATTGTCCTTGGCTGAAGGAAATGCTCGCCAATAAGGGAGAGCAGGCGCTTGCTATGGGAACGGACGAGGTGGCGCGGTTTTTGGGCGAGGGGAAAGAAGTGCTGGCGATGCTAGGCATTAGGATGCTACTGCCTAAAGAGCTGCGCTCCGTTGTTGCGCCTAAGCTAGTTTTGTCTGCCAGGAGCAAAGGGAAAAACGTTACTTATCTTTCAGTGGCGGAGATGGTTGCTTTTGACTGGGAAGTATCGCTGGGTGAGCTGCGTCTGAGCGGAGAAGAGTTTAAAAAGCTGGCCATGGATGCGTCAGGGATTGTGCATTACCGCGACAGTTATCTTTTGCTGCAGCCGGATGATGTAGAGAGGATATTGACGCAGCTGGAAAAGCCTCTGCCAAAGCTCGGAACGACACAACTGCTGCGTGCCGGCCTGACGGGAGAGGCGGGCGATGTCAGGTTTGAGCATGATGCTGTTTTGGCAAAGCTTCTGGCTGATCTGCAGACGGAGATAAACGTGCCTGTGCCGGTGGGATTGCAGGCCAAACTTCGCCCTTATCAGGAGCGCGGCCTGCGCTGGTTGTACGGCAATTATGACAGAGGGCTGGGCAGTTGCCTGGCTGACGATATGGGCCTTGGCAAAACAGTACAGGTGATTGCGCTAATACTAAAGCTCAAAGAAGAAGGGAAATTGCACAAGCCGGCACTGGTAGTCTGCCCCACCACGCTGCTTGGCAACTGGGAGAAAGAATGCGCCCGTTTTGCGCCGTCGCTGAAGGTCGCTGTCTGTCACGGTCCAGACAGGGAACTGCAGGCAACAGGGACAGACGTGATTATTACCAGTTACGGCGTAGCGCGCAACGACAAGGAGTTGCTGTCAAAAAGCACCTGGGGCCTCTTGGTGATTGATGAAGCTCAGAATGTGAAAAATGCCGACAGTGCCCAGGCAATGGCGGTAAAATCGCTCCGGGCCGACGGGTATGTGGCGATGAGCGGCACACCTGTGGAAAACAGGCTTGATGAACTTTGGAGTATATTTAATTTCATCCTGCCCGGGTTCTTGGGAACAAGAAAAGAGTTTGGCCAGCGTTTTGCCGTACCGGTTGAGAAGTACAGAGATCTGGAAAGAGCCAGGTTGCTGCGCAAAGCCATAGCGCCCTTTATCTTACGCAGGATGAAATCCGACAAAACCGTGGTTTCAGACTTGCCGGAGAAAATAATCAAAAATGAATACTGCCGTCTGACGGCCCAACAGGCCGCGCTGTACCACGAAGTGCTGGAGCGGGAAATGAAAAGGATCAGCGACAGCGACGGGATGGCCAGAAGGGGGTTGGTTTTCAGCCTGATGACAGCGCTGAAACAAATTTGCAATCATCCTGTCCATTTCGCAAAAAAAGGCCTGCCTGAACCGCATCATTCCGGCAAAGCGGAGATGGCGCTGGCCTTGCTGCGGCAGATAGCTCAACAAAACGAAAATGCACTGATTTTCACCCAGTACAAAGAAATGGGCGAACTGCTGGTACAGATGCTGGAAAGCAAGCTTGCTATGCCGGTCAGCTTTTTTCACGGCAGTTTGCAGAGAAAAGCACGGGAAAAGCTGGTTGAAGCGTTTCAGCACGATCCGGACAGCCGCTTGATGGTAGTTTCCCTGAAGGCCGGCGGCACAGGCCTGAACCTGACTGCGGCGACCCATGTGCTCCACTATGACTTATGGTGGAACCCGGCAGTGGAAGACCAGGCCACAGACAGAGCATACCGCCTCGGCCAGAAACAGAATGTTACCGTACACAGATTCGTTACGCTCGGCACACTGGAGGAAAAAATCAATACTATGCTAGAAGCAAAAAAAGAACTGGCGGATCTGACCGTATCAGCGGGAGAAATGTGGCTGACCGAAATGTCCGACAGTGAACTGCGCGAAATATTCAACCTCTCAATATAAACGGCTCCACAGGTTCGTGCTGTGGGTTCATGCCTTTGCCGTGACTCTTGACGTTCTGGCAGTTGCGTTTTGCGCTTGTTTTTGGTAAAATCAAGATACAAGCCTATGGTATAGTGAGGATGACTTATGATGAGACAGGAAAAAGTTTATGATATGCTGGTGCTTGGTGCCGGGCCAGCCGGTTTGACAGCGGCTATTTATGCGGCTCGCTCCCGTCTTTCGGTCTTAGTGATTGAGCAGATGCTTTCCGGTGGTCAGATTGCTACTACGGAAAAAGTGGAGAACTATCCTGGCTTTCCCGAAGGGATCGGAGGGTTGGAGTTCGGACAGCGACTGGAGGAGCAAGCACGCAATTTCGGCACGGAAATGGTACTGGCCATGGTGGAAAAAGTCTCCCTCAAGGGAGAACTTAAAGAAGTTCAGACTACGGAAGGGACATTCCGCGGCCTTACTCTGCTGATTGCCACCGGGACACGGGCGCGTCCGCTTGGTGTGCCCGGCGAACAGGAGCTAAAAGGCAGAGGTGTTTCTTACTGTGTGACCTGCGATGGCTCTTTTTTCCAGGACAAGAAGGTGCTGGTGGCCGGCGGCGGCGATTCGGCGCTGGAGGAAGCGCTCGTACTAACTAAGTTTGCTGCCAAGGTCTATATCGTCCACCGTCGGAGTGAGTTGCGCGCCATTCGTATTCTGCAGGATCGGGTACAAAAAAATGACAAAATTGAAGTGATTTACAATACCATCGTCAAAGAAATAAGCGGTCGGGAGCGGGTGGAAAGCGCAACGCTGCATGATGTCGTGGATGGCAAAACATGGGATGTAGCGGTGGATGGCATTTTCCTCTACGTGGGGCTAATCCCCAATACAGATTACTTAAACGGGGATCTGAAAAAAAATGAGCAGGGGTACTTGATTACCAGCGATGCGATGGAAACTTCTCTTCCTGGTGTATTCGCGGCTGGGGACGTTCGGGAGAAAGGCTTGCGTCAGGTTGTCACCGCCGTTGCCGATGGTGCTATTGCTGCGATTAGTGCCGTGAAATATGTCGATCAACTTAGCGATAAGGAGGACAAATAATGAACGAGCATGTTTTGGAAGTGAGCGACGCGAACTTTGCGGAAGAGGTGTTAGCGTCCGATAAGCCTGTGGTGGTAGACTTTTGGGCGGCGTGGTGCGGTCCGTGCCGCATGATGGCGCCTGTTCTGGAAGAAGTGGCACTTGAACTGGACGGCAAAGTGAAAATTGTCAAACTGAATGTGGACAAGAACCGCACTATTGCCGGCAATTATAAGGTTATGAGTATTCCTACGCTGATGTTTTTCAGAAATGGCGGGCCAGTGGATACCCAAGTCGGGTTTGTGGCCAAGGAACAGTTGAAGAAGAAGATCGAGGACGTGTTCGGCGCGTAGCCTAAACGTTTCCCGGAAGGACGGTCTATGCCTCACAAGGTGTAGGCTTCTTTTTTTTGACTTGAGCGGTTTAGCGGGGAGGGGCATCACTATAAGTTAGCTGTTTTGTGTAAGAGGCCTCCAGGAGGCGGGTGATAGAGCCGGGCGCGCCCTCCCCCACGGGTCTACCGTCTATGCTGACAAGCGGCATGAGGCCGAGCAGGGAGTTGGTCAGAAAGGCTTCTTCAGCCTGCTGTAGCGCAGCTTGGGAAAGAGAGGCTTCCCTCCAGGGGATACCTAGTAGTGCGCAGAGCTCGCTGACCTTGGCGCGGACAACACCGGGCAGCGCCCCGTCTGTCACCGACGGGGTGAGCACTTCTCCCTTGTGTACCGTGAACACGTTGCTGGCGCTGGCTTCAGCCAGCTTGCCGGCGGTATTCAGCAGGAGCGCTTCATCAGCACCGGCAGCGTATGCCTCCCGTCGCGCCACGATGCTGTCCAGGAAATTGGTTGTTTTGTGCCGGGAGAGGGGAGAATGTTCATTGCGGCGCGTTGTCCGGGCGATGACCGCCCGGAAGCCTTTTTTGTAAAGGACGTCACCATAAGGGCCTCCCCGCCGGCAGGTGACGGTAATGTTTAAGGTGCTTTCTGCCGCTGCCAGCAAGCCTTCGCTTTTAGCGGGAGAGACGGTGAGACGAAGTGCTCCCTCTGGCAGAGAGTTACTTTTAATGACCAGATGTATGATGCCGGCAAGGTATTCTTTGCCTGGCCAGGAATACCCGAAGAAGTGGGCGGAAGAAGTCAGTCGCTCTAGGTGCTCTCGCAGGAAAACAGGACGCCCGGAATGTACCAGAATGGTCTCAAAAAGGCCATCGCCCAACAGGTAGGAGCGATCCTGTACCGGCAACACGCTTTCCTCGGCCGCGAGCAACCGGTCATTGACATAGAAGAAATCACTCATGGCCCACCTCCGGAAAACGCTCTGCCCCCAGGCTTTTCAGCAGAGCCCGCGCTTTGTGCAGTGTTTCTTCATATTCAAGGCGAGGATCGGAATCCGCGACAATGCCGCCGCCCACCTGTAGGTAGACGCGGTCGCCCTTATTGATCAGCGTACGGATGGCGATGTTTAAGTCAGTTCGCCCGTCAAAGCCGAGATAACCGATGGCGCCGGTATAGATACCGCGACGGACGGGCTCTAGCTCCTCAATGATTTCCATGGCCCGGATTTTAGGCGCTCCGGTGATGGAGCCTCCCGGGAAGGAAGCTTTGAGTAAATCGACCACATCTTTACCCGGGGCCAGCATTCCCTTGACTGTGGAAACCAAGTGAAAAACGGTAGCGTATTCTTCCAGCGTAATCAGTTCGGGCACCCGGACAGTCCCGTAGGAACAGACGCGGCCCAGGTCATTTCGTTCCAGATCGATAATCATCACCAGTTCAGCCCGATCTTTTTCGCTAGAAAGCAGCTCCTGACGCCTGTCCCTGTCCTCCTCCGGTGTCTGTCCCCGCGGTCTGGTTCCCTTGATGGGGCGTGTTTCTACCTGACCGTTTTCCAGAAGCAAAAACCTTTCCGGGGACGATGAGAGTATCCGCAAATCTTCACCGCAATCTAGATAAGCGGCAAACGGCGCCGGATTGGCCCGGCGCAGGCGCCGGTAAAGCTGGTAGGGCGCCATTTTAAGCGGTGCCGTAAACCGCTGTGTCAGGTTAACCTGGTAAATGTCGCCGGACGAGATGTATTCCTTGGCTTTTAGCACGGCCTGCTGGTAGGCGGATGGCGTGAAGTGCCGGCAGATTTCGGCCGGTGAAACATCCGCCTCAAGCCAGGGGTCGTTATTGCATAAGTCCGTTTTGCCTGACTCGATACGCAGTGTCAGTTTGTCTAGGTCTGCTGCCGCTTTGGCCTTGGCGGCCTCGCCCGCCAGCGGCAAACCGGTAGCGGAGAGGTAAAGGCGTTTTGTCTGATGGTCGATAACGACGGCGCGGTCATAAAAGCCTAAGAAGATGTCAGGCACTTCAAGATCGTTAGCGGCAAGGATAGGCAGCTTTTCAACGGTCCGTCCCAAATCGTAGGAAAAAAAGCCTACAGCTCCGGCGGAAAACGGCAACTCGCCCTGTTGTGTACGGAAGCGTTCCAACAGCCCGCGCAAAGTCCGGAAGGGACTGCCCTGGCAGCAGGTTTGCCGTCCGCCTTCTTCCTGCAGAAGGCGGCTGCCATAAGTCTTTAAAATAAGAAACGGGCTGCTGCCCATGAAGGAATAGCGCCCCATGACGCTACCGGCGCGGCTGCTGTCCAACCAAAAAGGGTGCGGGTCGGACAGGAACAAGGCAAAGAGCTCTTCGAGCTCTAGGGACAACGGCATCTCCCGGACAAGCGGCTTAACCGGCGGCAAAAAAATATCCCTCCTTGGCGGGGCGATAACGCAGGAAGTTGGCCAGAAGGGACATCCCGTGTTCCGTCAGGATGGCTTCAGGGTGAAACTGCACACCTTCCAACCAAGGGATAGTTTTATGACGTAGCCCCATAATTTCCCCGGCGTCCGTTTCAGCTGTTATCTCTAGGCAGTCCGGCAGCGTGCTCCGTTCTACCAGCAGGGAGTGGTAACGCGTAGCGTTAAAGGGGGAGGGCAGCCCAGCAAAAACACCCTCCCTATTGTGGTAGATCAGGGAAGTCTTGCCGTGGACCAGCCGCCCGGCTCGTACAATGTGCCCGCCGTAAACCTGACCTAAGCACTGGTGGCCAAGGCAGATGCCTAGGATAGGAATCTGCCCGGCGCAGGCACGGATGACCTCCATAGAGATGCCGGCGTCGTTCGGCGTACCGGGGCCGGGAGAAATGATAATTTGCCTGGGAGTGAGGCGCGCGGTGTCATCGACTTGCAGACGGTTGTTGCGAAAGACGCGTACCTTGGCGCCTAGTTCCCCAAGGAACTGCACCAGGTTGTAGGTAAAGGAGTCATAGTTATCGATCATCAGGAGCATGAGGGCCTCCGCTGTCGGTGTAATAGTGCGAGCATCTCTGGCGCTGTCAGGCCGGCCGGCGGGATACGCTTATTGGGTGCTACTTCCGCCAGAGGGACGAGCACAAATTCCCGCTCGCGCAGGCGGGGATGAGGAATGGTCAGTGCTTCGCTGTTTATGACTAAGTCGCCGTAGAGCAGAATATCAATATCCAACGTGCGCGGGCCAAAGCGAACCTCGCGCTTCCTGCCAAACTCCGCTTCAATTTGCAGCACAGTCTCCAGCAGCTCCACGGGGGAGAGCGAAGTTTCGATGCAGACTGCTGAATTGATGAACTTGCCTTGATCAAGGTACCCTACCGGAGCCGTCTCTAGGTAAGCGGCCACTTTGCTGACGCTGATGCCGGGATGACTGTCTAGACGCCTGATAGCTTTGTCAAGTGTGCCGTAGCGATCTCCCAGATTGCTACCTAGGCTCAAGATTGCTTCAACCATGGAGCTATCCTCCCCTGGTGATTTCTACAGCGATGAAATCAAGCAGCCCCGGGAGGGGCGGGTGGATTTTTTTAACGGTGACGCAGACACGGCGTGCGCCCAGGGCGAGCACCTGGGCGGCAATTTTCTCGGCCAGCGTCTCTAGTAGGCGGTACGGCTGTCCTTCCATAATTTCTTTCACGGCCGTGTAAACGAGAGAATAATCCAGAGCATGGGCTAGTTCATCGGTAGCAGCAGCCTTTTCGCAGGGGTTCTCCATGACCAAGCTGACGCTAAAACGCTGCCCCAGGGAATTTTCCGCCGGCAGGACACCGTGATAACCAAAAAAAAGCATGTTTTCCATAATAATGCGGTCAGTCAACAGGTGACAACCTCCCCTGTAGCAGCGCTTCTATCATCCTTACGACCCTCTGCATGGCCAGCACATCATGGACACGGGAGATTTTTACACCATGAACTACGCCGTAGGCTACGGTAGCTGCCGTCCCTTCTAGGCGCTGCTCGACAGGCAAATCGAGCACTTTGCCGATCACCGACTTGCGCGAGACTCCAAGCAGCACCGGATAGCCAAGGCCGGTTATCTCTTTTAACCGGCTCAGAAGCTCCAAGTTGTGCAACGGCGTCTTGCCAAAACCAATGCCCGGGTCAAGGAGGATGTTTTCTTCCTTGATGCTAGCCTGCAGTGCCGCCTCCACAGATTCCAGCAGGTCGGCAGCGACTTCGCTAACCACATCAGCATAAACTGCTTTCGTCCGGTTATGCATCAGACAGATGGGAACATCTGCCCTGGCAGCCAGCTTCAGCATGGCGGGATCTTTTCGCCCTCCCCAGACATCGTTTAACATGCTGGCGCCGGAGGCCAGCGCTGCTTCGGCTACAGCAACTTTAGAGGTGTCAACGGAAATCGGGATAGCGCTGGTGGAGCGTATGGCGGTAATAACCGGAATTACCCGCTCCAATTCCTCCGCCACGGAAACAGGAACGGCTCCCGGGCGGGTGGATTCCCCGCCCACGTCAATGATGTCTGCACCTTCGGTCACCATTTGCAGCGCACGGGCCAGTGCGGTGTCCTGGTTAAAATGGCGTCCGCCATCGGAAAAAGAATCGGGAGTGATGTTCAGAATGCCCATGATGAGCGTCTTTTTTTCTAGGTCGTAGCTTTTGCCGTTTAAAGTCAGGATAGCCATTTTCCCTCCGACATCTACCTGACACCCTTAATCAGGGAGAAGGCTTCGGCACGGGTCAGGTGATTTTTACGGAAAATACCGCGTACGGCGGAGGTAACCGTCAGCGACCCCGGTTTTTTTACGCCGCGGATAGTCATGCACAGGTGCTCAGCCTCCACAACTACGACCACGCCTTTGGCAGACAATGACGCCATGATGGTGTCGGCAATCTGGGTCGTCAGACGTTCCTGCAGCTGGGGTCGGCGTGCCAGCGTCTCTACCACGCGCACCAATTTACTTAAGCCGGTAATCCTGGCCTGATCCGGGATGTAGGCTACATGAGCCTTGCCGTAGAAAGGGAGCAAGTGGTGCTCGCACATAGAGTACAGGCTGATATCTTTGACTAAGACCATCTCATCGTGGAGTTCTTCGTAGAAACATGTTTCCAGGTGGCGGCGCGGGTCGCTGTGCAGCCCGGAAAACACTTCGGCGTACATTTTAGCCACGCGTGCCGGCGTTCCCTTTAAGCCTTCCCTATCGGGATTCTCGCCGATGGCCTCCAGGATCAGGCGCACGGCTACTCTGATTTTCTCTTGGTCGATCATGAAAGCCTCCGAGCGTTACGTTTTTCAGTCCTTTATTCGCTATGCTTCTCCTGTTTCCTGCGGAAACCGATAAACAGTGGCCTAAATTATTTCGCTCCGTCAGGAAGGACGAAGAAAGCGGAAATGATGGCTAGGTCTGCAGGAAGGGAAGCGGCGATGTGGAACTATTAGCAAAAAACTTTGTAGGCTAGGCCTTTTAGGAGGAAAAGATGAACGTTACTAGGAGTGAGCTGGAGCGGCGCCGTGACGTCTTCCAGGAGAAATTGCAGCAAGGCGCTGTGGACGGCGCGTTGCTTGTGCAGCAGATGTCCATGTACTATTTTACCGGTACGATGCAGTGCCAATACGTGTACGTGCCAGCCGAGGGGGAAGTTCTGGGGCTGGTCCGCAAAAACATGATACGTGCGCAGGCGGAAGCCGGTGTGAGCCTTGTACCGCTTTCCGGGTTTGCGTCATTGCCGGCGTTGCTTGGAGAGAACGAGCGCCTTGGCCTCGAACTGGACATCTTGCCGGCAACACTTTACCTGCGACTGGCGGCCTTGTTTTCAAAGAGTGAGCTTACTGATATCTCCAGGCCGGTCCGAGAGGTGCGGCAGGTCAAGTCGCCGTACGAGCTGGAACTTTTAGCAGAGGCTGCTCGCATGGTGGACGCAATGAACCGCCGTGTGCCGGAACTGTTGGTCGAAGGGAAAGAAGAAATTGTTCTGGCCAGTGAAGCGGAGGCCATTTTGCGAGCGTTAGGACACCAAGGCGTATCGAGAATGCGCGGCTTCAGCCAGGAAATGTTTTACGGCCATGTTTTAAGCGGTGAGAGCGGCGGGGTGGCCAGTTTCCTGGACAGTCCAACGGGAGGAACCGGCTTGTCTGCGGCGCAGCCGCAAAGCGCGGGAAGGAAGAAGCTGGCGTACGGCGAGCCCATTACCATAGATTACGCTGGCATTTATCAGGGCTACACCGTGGATCAGACGCGTCTATTTTCCATCGGACCCTTGCCGGACGAGCTGAACAGGGCTTTTGACGCCGCCTTGGCCGTCCAAGACAAGGTTTGTGAGTTGCTGATGCCGGGGAAAAGCGGGGAAGAAATTTACCTAGCCGCCGCCGCGGCAGCGGCCAAGGCAGGCCTAGCGAACCATTTTATGGGGTTTGGCGATACGCAGGTCAGGTTTGTCGGGCACGGTGTAGGCCTGGAGTTTGATGAATTTCCTGTCCTGGCCAAAGGCTCGCCGCACCTGCTGGCTGAAAACTGTGTGGTAGCGGTGGAGCCGAAGTTTGTTTTTCCAGGGATCGGGGTGGTCGGCATTGAGAATACCTGGGTAGTGAGGAAAGAAGGGGCGCGCAAAATTTCTCTGACGCCCGATGAGCCGGTGTCTGTTTAAAATTTGGGAACGCCATAGAAAGTCTAAAAAAAAGTGCCCCTTCATCTGCGAAAGGCACTCAAGCTAAAGTGTTAGAATGTGGGGTTTTTAATGTTGCTTTTTATTTAATTACCTGCAGCGCTTATCGCGGTTATCGCCGCCTTTTTTCCGGCACACTTCATCAAAAGGTTCACTGGCAAACTCCACCGAGTCGGTCACATCGGAGACGCTACAGTCCCGGGGGACTTTGCAGGCTTTGTCCTTGATGCTCTTCCGGCCCAGGTCTTTGCCCTTTTCGTCTTTGGTCATTTGTTTGTCACCACCTTTTTCAGTAGTGGTTATAGTTTTTGCAGGTGCCGGACGTTTATGCTGGAACATCCTGTCTGTTAAAATTTGTAAGTCTAACTTGCCGTTGACGGAAGAGGCCATAGCTGTATAGAATGACGTATGAAAGATTAAAAGAGGGGGAAGGTGGGACGGTGGCGGGGTTTGAAGATCTGGATTTGTTTTTGCGCCTGCTACTGGCGGCAGTCCTTGGCGGCCTGGTAGGATTTGAAAGAGAGAGGAATAACCGTCCGGCGGGGCTGCGGACGCATATTCTGGTCTGCGTGGGCTCTACGCTGGTGATGATTGTTTCTGTAGTCGGTTTTTCCGGGGAGTTGGGTCCCAGGGGAGACCAAGCCAGGATTGCTGCGCAGGTTGTCAGCGGCATCGGCTTTCTGGGGGCGGGGACCATTATGCGGCAGGGCAGCGCGATTCGTGGCCTGACGACGGCAGCCAGCCTGTGGGTTGTTGCTGCTATCGGCTTGGCTGTGGGCGTCGGGCTGCTCGGTCCGGCCGTCTTTGCTACCACCTTGGTGCTGGCCAGTCTTTTCTCCTTGTCGGGGTTGGAGAAACTGGCTGCCCGCGGTCGACATGATAAAGCACTTTGGCTGCGTGCCGTGGATCAGCCGGGGCTTTTGGGTCGGATTGGCGCTTTGCTTGGAGACCATGGCATCGGTATCACTAACGTGATGCTGTCAGAAGCCCTGTACATGGATGCCTATAAAGCGGAGACGGTAGCTATTGAATTACGGGTGAAAATTCCTGCTGATTTTAACGGCTCAAAGCTGATGGAACAGATGCTCCACATCCCCGGTTTATTAGAGGTTTCCTGGGATGGGACGGATACAGGAGTCTGCTCCCTGCCGAGGTAATCTGTACCAACGCCATAATGATAAGCCCCAAGATGCGCTCCGTGGTAAGCAGGCGCATTTTTTTTTACGGCACAATAAAATTTTTTTATTGTGCCGCTTCGGGATACAATAAGATTTACAGCGCCTATTGAAATGTAGGAAACTATTAGTTATAATGGGACTATGGTCAGAGAAGGTCAGAAGGTGTGTGGCTGATGAACAACTTGGCGAATAGTATTGAATTTTATCTTAAGAGGCTGCTGGAGGCTTCTCCCGGAGCTGCTATTCTGCTACAACGCAAAGAGCTGGCCGCCTACTTTCAGTGTGTGCCATCGCAGATTAACTATGTCCTGTCTACCCGTTTTACTGTGGAAAAGGGCTATCTGGTGGAAAGTAGGCGCGGTGGAGGCGGCTTTTTGCGCATCCGGAGAATCGATTTAGGCTGCGAGCAAGCAAAGTATCTGTTTGCCATGCTGCAGGACTTGGCTCAAGAGGGTGTTTCTTCCCGGGAGGCGGCTGATCTTATCGGGCGACTGGCTGACGCCAAGCTCCTAACCGATCGTGAGGCGCGGATGATGCGGGCCGCGTTCTGCCAGGAATGCTACTATGTGGGGGAAGTTGTTATGCGCCGGTGGAGAGTGACAGCGCTGGCCAGCGTTCTGGAAGTTTTGCTCTACGACTTGTGACAGGAGGCGAAAACATGCTCTGCCAAGAGTGCCAAAAACGTCCGGCGAGTGTACATCTGACTCAAATTGTCAATAACCAGCAAAGTGCTCTTCACCTCTGCGAACTATGTGCACAGGAGAAAGGGGCGCTCACCTTCAAGGCCCATCCGCCTTTTTCGATCCATAATCTGCTGGCAGGGCTGCTGGGCATGGAGGTGCCGCCTGCGTGCCCAGCAGCTGATACGGCCGCTAGGGTGCAGTGTGATAACTGCGGTCTGACCTATGCCCAGTTCGGGCAGATTGGCCGTTTTGGCTGCAGTAGCTGCTATGGCGCGTTTAACATCCGGTTGCTGCCCCTTTTCCGCCGGGTGCACGGCTCTGCCCAGCATGTGGGCAAATTGCCGTCCCGCGCCGGTGGACTGTTTAAAATGCGTCGCGATATTGAGGACTTGCGCCGGCAACTGCAGGAACATGTGACGAGGGAAGAATTTGAGCAGGCTGCTGTGGTGCGTGACCGCCTTCGGCAGCAGGAGCGGGAGTTGGCTGGAGGAGGTAGCGATGGTGGCCTATAAAGAAGTGACTTGCGGTTATAAAAGTAAATGGCTGGAGACAGCCGGGCCGGAAGGCGAAATTGTGCTGAGCAGTCGTGTGCGTCTGGCTCGAAATATCCGTGGCTTGCCTTTCCCTTATCTGGCTTCTGACAGCCAGACGGAGGAGGTGCTTCGTCAGGTAGGCAATATTTATGAAAAACATGCGCCGTGCTTTGCCGGGTTCAGCTTTTGGCCGGTTAAGGACATCTCGTCGCTAAGCCGGCAGGTGTTGGTAGAAAAACGTCTGGTTAGCCCCCAATTAATCAGGGAGCCGCGTAATTCAGCATTCCTGTTGCATGCTGATGAAGCGGTCAGCATCATGGTTAACGAGGAAGACCACCTGCGGATTCAGTGCCTGCTGCCTGGGCTACAGTTGGAGGCGGCGTTGCAGGAGGCGGGAAAATATGATGACTTGCTGGAACAGGAGCTCGATTTTGCTTTTCACGAGGAATGGGGGTACTTGACGGCGTGCCCTACTAACGTGGGCACCGGCCTGCGTGCCTCAGTCATGGCCCACTTGCCCGGGCTGGTGCTGACGAAACAGATTAACAGAGTGCTGGCGGCCGTTGCTCAAGTCGGTCTGGCTGTCCGTGGGTTACACGGGGAAGGGTCCGAGATCTCGGGCAATCTGGTCCAGGTTTCCAATCAGATTACGCTCGGCCAAAGTGAAGAGGAGATTGTCCGCAACCTTTACGGCGTGACCAGACAGATTATGGAGCAGGAACTGCAGGCCCGCCAGCTGATGCTAAACGAAGGGCGCGACTTTCTTGCCGACAGGGTAAACCGGGCACTAGGCCTGCTCAAGCATGCGTTGCTCATGCCAGCGGCAGAAGCGATGCAGCATTTGTCCGATGTGCGGTTAGGTGTAGACTTAAGGTTGGTTGAGGGGGTGCCAGCGAATGTGTTTAAAGAACTAATGGTTATGCAGAGCCCGGCCTGCTTGCAGCTGGCGGCAGAAAGAGAACTGACCGGATTAGAGTTTGACCGGGAACGGGGCCGGGTAATCAGTCAGTATTTCAACTGTAGATAACAATGACTATTACGATACATGGAGGGAGTGCCTATGTTTATGTATGGTAGATTCACGGAAAGAGCCCAAAAAGTGCTGGTGTTTTCTCAGGAGGAAGCGAAACGTTTTAAACATAATTTTGTAGGCACAGAACACATTCTTCTGGGCCTAATCCGGGAAGGGGAGGGAATCGCGGCCAAGGTGTTGCAGTCGCTTGGTGTAGAGGCGGGCAAGGCGCGCCTAGAAATTGAGAAGCTGATTGGTAAAGGGGACCAGCGTTCCGCTCCCCAGGGAGTCAACTACACGCCGCGGGCTAAGAAGGTCATTGAATTGGCGATTGAAGAGGGTCTAAATCTCGGTCATAATTATGTGGGAACCGAGCACTTGCTGCTAGGCTTAATCAGGGAAGGCGAAGGTATTGCGGCACAGGTGCTGAATAACCTGGGTGTCGATATCCACAAAACACGCAAAGCGATTTTGACCCTGCTTGGCGGCAGTGACGAGTCCCTACCGGTCGAAGCCGGCAAAGCGGTGCCGCAGACACCCACAGTCGACCAGTTTGGGCGCGACCTCACCAAATTAGCCCGTGAGGGGCGACTTGACCCCGTGATTGGCCGCGAACTGGAAATCGAACGCGTTATTCAGGTGCTTTCCAGGCGGACGAAAAACAATCCGTGTCTGATCGGCGAGCCTGGTGTGGGTAAAACGGCTATTGCTGAAGGCTTGGCCCAGCGGATTATTGAGGGAAACGTGCCGGAGACAATCAAAGACAAACGCGTTGTGACTCTGGATCTGGCGGCCGTGGTGGCCGGCACCAAGTACCGCGGTGAGTTCGAGGAGCGCCTGCGCAAACTGATGGAGGAGTTGCGCAATGTCGGTAATGTGATTGTCTTTATTGATGAGTTACACACTATCATTGGCGCTGGCGCCGCCGAAGGCGCTATTGATGCTTCCAACATTTTAAAGCCGGCGCTGGCGCGCGGTGAAATGCAGGCCATTGGCGCTACCACCTTGGTTGAGTACAGGAAGCATATTGAGCGTGACCCGGCCTTGGAGAGGCGCTTCCAGCCGATTACCGTAGGCGAACCAACCAACGAAGAGTCGCTCGAGATATTGAAAGGGCTACGTGATCGCTACGAGGCGCACCACAGGGTTAAAATTACCGATGAGGCGCTGAGTGCCGCAGTAAGCTTAGCTGACCGCTACATCACGGATCGCTTTCTGCCCGACAAAGCTATTGACCTGATTGATGAGGCTGCCTCCAGGGTGAGGCTCAAAGCTCATACCGCGCCGCCTGACTTGAAGGCTTTGGGGGAAAAATTGGATACACTGCGCAACGAAAAAGAAGCGGCGATCCGTGGCCAGGAATTTGAGCTGGCAGCCAAGCTGCGTGACAAAGAACAGCATCTGCGGGATGAACTGCAAAATCTTAAAAAAGAGTGGGAACAACGCAAAGTAACGGACGAAGCGGCAGTTGTTGCTGAGGATATCGCTCAGATTGTGGCTGCCTGGACGGGAATTCCGGTCAAAAGACTGGCGGAGGAAGAGCGCGAGCGGTTACTCAAGATGGAGGTTATCCTGCACCAGCGAGTAATCGGGCAGGACGAGGCGGTCAGAGCCGTTTCTCGCGCCGTCCGGCGCGCCCGAGCGGGCTTGAAAGACCCGAAGAGGCCGATTGGTTCTTTTATCTTTCTTGGGCCTACCGGTGTAGGTAAGACGGAGCTGGCCCGGGCGTTGGCCGAAAGCCTTTTTGGGGACGAAGAGGCCATGGTGCGTCTTGATATGTCTGAATATATGGAGAAGCACACTAGCGCCCGCCTAGTAGGCGCGCCTCCCGGCTATGTCGGCTATGATGAGGGTGGGCAGCTGACGGAAAAAGTCCGTCGCAAGCCTTATTCGGTCGTGCTGTTTGATGAGATTGAAAAAGCTCATCCGGAGATATTTAACGTCTTGCTGCAAGTGCTGGAGGACGGGCGTCTTACCGACGGCAAGGGGCGTGTGGTAGATTTTCGTAACACGGTCATCATTATGACCTCCAACGTTGGGGCGACACATCTGAAAAAACAGGGCGCTATGGGCTTTCGTTCAGGTGACCGGGAGCGGAAGTATGAGGACATGAAAAATCAGATTATGGACGAGCTGAAGCGTACTTTTCGTCCCGAATTCCTGAACCGGGTAGACGACGTAATCGTTTTTCACCCACTGGCTGAAGAGCATCTGGCTGAAATCGTAGAACTAATGCTGCGTGAACTGACCGGACGCCTAGCTGACTTTGCGCTCCTGCTCGAGGTAACCGGCGAGGCCAAGGCCTTGCTGGCCAGGGAAGGCTACGACCCGGTTTATGGCGCGAGACCCCTGCGCCGGATTATCCAGAAACGGTTGGAAGACGAAATTTCCGAAAAGTTGTTGCGGGGCGTCTTTACTTCCGGTGACACCGTTATTGTAAGCGTGCTTGGCGATCAGCTGTCCATCAGCAAGGGGGAAGTGGCCATTACTGGCTGAGAAAAAAGCCGCCGGAAAGGCGCAGAAGGTGTCGAAAACGGGACAAAAATGATTTTTTTAGAAAAGAAGGATTTTCTACAGTACGGTAGAATACAAACTAGGGTGTCCATCTTCTAGAGATGGGCGCACCTGTGTCAGGGGGGATTTTTCTGAAAATTGCGGTATCTGGTAAAGGCGGCGTGGGCAAGACGACGGTGGCGGCCAATCTGGTTCTGGCCTTTGCCGCTAAAGGTTATCATGTTTATGCCATAGATGCTGACCCTGACGTCAGCTTGGGTGCGGTGCTAGGGTTTCCTGCAGGGGAGCTTGCCAGTCTCCGTCCGGTTATGGAGATGCAGGAGGTCATCGCGGCACGTGGCGGTGGCGGGGGAGCTTTTTACGCTCTTAATCCGAAAGTGGACGACCTGATTGAGGGCTTCTCGCTGCGGCGGGATAGGATCAGTTTTTTACGCATGGGTTCTGTCAAGCAGGGGGGTACCTCCTGCTATTGCCGCGAAAACTCTTTTTTATATGCCGTTCTTGGTAACTTGTTGCTTGATAGGGACGATATGGTCATTATGGATATGAGTGCCGGCATTGAGCACCTGACGCGAGGAACGTCCCGCGGGGTGGATCTGATGATTATTGTTACCGAGCCTACTTTGGTTTCCGTGCAGACGGCACAGGTAGTGCGAAAGCTAGCGACTGAACTGGGTATAGGCCGGGTGAAATTTTTGGCCAATAAGGTACGCACCGCCCGGGAGAGGGACTTTATCCAGTCCCGTTTTCCCCCTGACGAACTCATCGGCATTTTGCCTTTTGCTGAAGAAGTCTTGGACAATGCCATGGCTGAGCAAAGCGGCTTACTGGGCGCGACCGGCGGCACTTTGCCTGGGATGGATGAAGTGGTAGCCAAAATTATGCCGGAAATACCGCATCAGCGGTAGGAGTTAAATCTTCAAAAATAGAAGGAGGAGAAAGCATGATTCTTATCGGAGAAAACATTCAGATTCTCTCCAAGGTCGTTTCGGAAGCTCTTTCCGGCAGGGAGGCGAGTCCTTTGCGGGAACTGGCCAGCAAGCAGGCTGAGGCCGGTGTGCACTGGATAGACTTGAACATTGGCCCTGCGCGCAAAAATCCGACGGAGACAATGAGTTGGCTTGTTAATCTTGTTCAGGAAGCTGTCGACCTTCCGCTATCCCTGGATACCACCAACCCAGTAGCCATGGAGGCGGGCTTGGCTATCTGCCGGCGGAAGCCGCTGATTAATTCTGCCGCTGGCACGCAGGACAGCAAGGAGCGGATGATGCCTCTGGCCAAGAAGTATAACGCCAATGTCGTAATTTCAGTACTTAATGACGCTGGGATTCCTTCTGATGCTGCTTCACGAGCCGAGTCCATCATGGAAACAATTGACTATGCTAACGGCCTCGGTATTCCAACTGAAGATATCTGGGTTGACCCGATCCTGATGCCGATAGGTGTGAGTCAGGCTGATACTTTGGAAGTGCTGGAGTTCATCAGAATGTTGCCTGATATTGCCCCCGGCGTAAAATCTACCATTGGTCTTTCCAATCTGTCTAATGGTGTGCCTCGTCACTTGCGCCACATTGTCAATCAGGTGGCGACAGTTATTTTGGGGAACGCTGGCCTGTACTCGGCGATCGTAGACAGCTTCGACCAGGATCTTTTGGCCCTTAATGCCGGCGAAAAGCCCGAGATTATTTCCATTATCCTGCGAGTGATGGATGGGGAAGATCTGGACATGGCCGCCATGTCGCTGGAGGAGAAGAACTACTATAAGACGGCTAGGATCATCATGGGGCGCGAACTGTATTCTCCTTCTTGGCTGGAAATTTAACACTTCGGGAGGCAGAGAGTATGTTGGAAAAGTTTTTGGAGAAATATCCGGGTGAAATCAAGGAACTGCTGCTGGGGACGGAAGGGAAAAAAACTACTTTTGGCGGCCAAAACACGCTTCCTTTTCATTTTTTTGAAGGAAAGCCGAGTCAACTTAAGTTTGCTCTGGAGGTAGCTGATAGCGACCCGGCAGACTGGGCCCCAGGGTTGCAGGAGTTTTATGCGGACGTCAAATCTTCTCCGGTGGCTTGGGCCAGGAAAAGTGTCGATGTTTTCGGGGCGGACATGATTTTTATGACGCTAAACAGCATGGAAAAAGATACCCCGGCCGCCGAGATTGCCGCTGGTGTAAAAAAGGTGGCCGAAGCTATTAATGTGCCACTGGTCGTTTTTGGACTGGGCGAAAAGGAAAAAGATGCGGCTGTTCTGCCAGTAGTAGCCGCAGCCTGCAGCGGTCTGAACCTGTTGCTTGGCCCGGTGCTGAAGGAAAACTACCAGGAAATAGCGCCTGCGGCCCTGGAGCATGGGCATGCCATTATCGCCCAGATACCCATGGACATCAATCTGGCGAAAGACTTAAATATCAGGCTAGGCAAGTTTTTCCCGCTGGACAGGGTAGTCATCGATCCGCTGACGTGTGCCGCTGGCTATGGGCTGGAGTATGCGTTTTCTACCATGGAACGCATACGTCTCTCGGCTGTTGTGCATGATGACAAAACCCTGCAGTCTCCATTAATTGCCATAGTCGGAAGGGAGGTATGGAAAACCAAGGAGGCCATTCAGGATGCCAGCAAAGGAATTGTTTGGGAAGCGGTTACCGCCTTTACTCTGCTGTTGGCTGGTGCAGACATTGTGACGTTACGACATCCGGAAAGCTTGCAACGTGTCAGGTCCTTGGTAAGCTAGAAAATTACAGGGGAGGGAAGAAAATGAGCAAAGGGAAGATGAGAGCGGAAGAAATAAATAGGATCATCAGAGCGGATGACAAATGGGAGCCGGTAGGTCCTACGCCCATGGCTTCGCTGATGGATCTGCGCAACTGGGACTTAAGACTCTTGGACACTTACGAGCCGTTTTATGCTCCATTTTGTGACCTGTGCTGTCTGTGTACCTTTGGCAAATGTGATTTGACAGGAGATAAGAAGGGTGCCTGCGGCATTGATATGGCTTCGCAGCAGGCCAGGTGGATTCTGATTTGCTGCCTGATGGGCACAGCGGCGCATGGGGCCCACGGTCGGCACATTATTGATTACCTGATCGAGAAATTGGGGGCTGATTTCAGAATTGATCTTGGCAGCCAAGTAAACGTGGAAGCCCCGATTATCAGAACGGTTATGGGCCTGAAGCCAGAGACGCTTGGCGATCTGCTGAATGCGATTGAATATGTGGAGCGCGAAATGATCCATCTGGTATCAGCTACTCACATGGGGCAGGAAGGTAACTATCGGGACTTTGAGTCCAAGTCGTTTCACGCCGGCATGCTGGACCATGTGGCGCTGGAGGCGGCGGATATTGCCCAGATTGTCGGTTTCGGCTACCCTACCTCGGTGGCTGATACACCGCTGGTGGATGTGGGTCTGGGGGCTGTGGACCGGAAAAAGCCTACCATCATCGTTGTCGGCCATAATGCCGTTGTGGCCAACGCCATCATCGAATACCTGCGGCAGCATGATCTGTATGATAAGGTGGAGGTAGGGGGAATCTGCTGTACGGCTCAGGATGTGACCCGTTATGCCGCCGCCGCCAAAGTCATCGGCCCGCTCTCGCGGCAGCGCTTTTTCTTAAAGACGGGCGTGGCGGACGTCATTGTCACTGACGAGCAGTGTGTCCTGACTGACATCCCGCAGATGGCCAAAGAAACCGGGTCGGCGTTAATCGCTGTTTCGGATAAGATCTGTTACGGGTTGGAAAACGTCTCGGAAAGAACCGCCGACGATCTTTTGCAAGCCATCGTGGACGAGCGGAAACAATGCTTGATCCTAGACGTGGACAAGGCAGCCGAAGTAGCTGTGCGGGCGGCGCTGGCTCTAGATCCTAAACGCCAAGAAGCCAAGAAGTATCTTAGCAAAGAGGACGCGGCGCAACTGGCGGCTAAGTGTAGAGGTACATGTGAAGCGTGTAACCGGGCCTGCGCCAACCTGCTGGCGGTGAATACTGCCGTCCATTTGGCTGGCAAAGGTGAGTTTGACAAGCTGGGAGCGCTTTTCCTGCGTTGCATAGGCTGTGGTAAATGTGAAGAGGCCTGCGCTAATGAAATCCCCATTCTAAAGGTGATGCGGGCGGCAGCCGATGGGGAGACCTACAAGATGCGTTCTGGCCGCGGTCCGATTCACGACGTGGAAATCAGGAAGGTCGGCTCGCCCATCGTTCTTGGCACCATCCCGGGCGTGGTTCTCTTTGCGGGCTGCTCCAACTTCCCCGGTGATATTGACGATGTGGCTTGGCTTGCCGAAGAGCTGGCCCGCCGCAAGTATATCGTCACCCTCTCCGGCTGTGCGGCCATGGCTGCGGCCATGAAAAAAGACGCCGACGGCAAGACCATCTATGAAAAATATATCCCGGAGTTTGATGCTGGCTGCATTGTCAACGTTGGCTCCTGTGTCTCCAACGCCCACGTAGTCGGCGCGGCGATTAAAATCGCCAACATTTTTGCCACTTTGCCGAACCGCGCCAACTTCGAGCTGATCTCCGACTATATCTTAAACCGTGTTGGTGCGTGTGGCGTGGTCTGGGGTCCGTATTCCCAGAAGGCGCTATGCATCGGTACCGGGGCGGTACGCTGGGGAATCCCGATCGTGCTTGGCCCGCACGGATCTAAGTACCGGCGCCTGTTCATGAGTAATAAAGAGGAAGGCGACTGGAATGTGATGGACGGCCGCACCAAGACGCGGGTGGATACCAAAGAACCGACGCCGGAACACATGATGGTTGTGACGGAGACCAAAGAAAGAGCCCTCATCACCATCATCAAGCAATGCTTCCGCCGTAATGATACGCCTCCCGGTCGGGCTATCAAACTAAACAGTTATATTTCTGCCTACAAGCAACTCATTGGTACCTTGCCTGATGACCTGCAAAACTTTATCCGTACGGAAAAGGAGATACCAATCGTTTACAAGCGGGAAGTGCTTGCTTATCTGAAGGAAGTTGGCTGGCAGCCCAAGCCGGTTCTCTCTTTGCCGACGATCATCGGCACTTACGAGACCAAGGTTCCCATCGAGGCCACCATTAAGTAGAAAAGGGAGGGATTTAAGTGGCAGCTGAGTTAATGACGTCGCCCTATTACAAGGTAAATATCCTGACGGGCACAAAAGCGGCCAAGGTAGTCTCTGAACCGTCCGAGGCGGCCGCCATTATTGACAAGGCCAAGAACCCGCTCTATGTTTTTGGCCCGGAAGTTATCGCGACACCTGTCGGTGACAGACTGCTGATTGATTATGCGCTGGAAATAGCCAAATCCCGCGACATTCCTATCTGCGCCACGGCCCATGTCAAGAAAAAGATGATGGAACTCGGGGTTCGCCCCGACTCTACCTATGACATCATTGAGATCGTCCATTTCTTGAAGAACAAGAACTGGGCGGGCGTCCGCGGCAAAGGCTACCATGACATGGTCTTGTTTACTGGCGTCAGGTGCGATCTGGCGGAGCGGGGGCTGTCAACGCTCAAACACTTTGCTCCTCACCTGAAGACGTTTGCTATCTGCCGTCGCAGCCACCCCAACGCCGACTTTGCTGTGCCGGTGATTCCCAAGGTCGATAAATGGCGTGAGTATCTGCAAGCCCTAGTCTCGCAGTTGGGGACTGTTTAGTTCAAAGATTAAAAATAGAGTGGGAGGAAGAGAAGTATGTACGTGGTAGACGTAGGCCCGCAGTATGAGGGCGAACGAATTCGTAAAAGCGAGTTTCATGTGGAGTTTGGTGGCCCCGATGTCAGCCATAAGGGCGAGCTGGTAACGGTCAAGGGGTTGGATGAGGTAGAACACGACAAGATTACCATCACCGGCCCTGACATCAAAGATTTCCCGGTAGGCTCCTCCAGCCCGATCTTTATCAAGGTGGATGTGGCCGGGGAGGTGCTGGAAAAAGACTTGGAAGCGGTGCTGGAGAGGCGTATCCACCAGTATATCAACTATGTGGAAGGCATTTTCCACATGGCTCAGCGCTATGACGTCTGGATCAGAATTCACAAAAACGCCTTTCAGAAAGGGCTGGATTCTCTAGAGCACGTCGGGCGGATTTTAATCGACCTGTTTACCGCCGAACTGCCGGTCATTGAAAAGATGTCGGTGGAGTTCGTCACTGACCCGGCTAAGGTTCAGGAGCTGCTGGCCGGGGCGATGGCTGTTTACAAAGAGCGGGACGATAGAATCAAAGGTATGCGGGAGGAAGACGTGGAAGAGTTCTACGCCTGTGTCCTCTGCCAGAGCTTTGCTCCCACCCATGTTTGCATTGTCACGCCGGAGCGTGTTTCTCTCTGCGGTGCCATCAACTGGCTTGACGGACGCGCCGCTACCAAAGTTGACCCCGAGGGCGCCCAGTTTGCCGTACCCAAGGGTAATCTTATTGACCCGGAAAATATCTCCTATGATAACGTTAACCAAGTGGTGGCCGAGCGGTCCATGGGCGAGACGACCCAGTTTAGTCTGCACAGCGCCCTCACCTATCCGCACACTTCTTGCGGCTGCTTTGAGGCCATCGTTTTCTACATCCCGGAGGTTGATGGATTTGGTGTTGTCTCTAGGGATTTTGTCGGTGCTACCGTGACCGGTGAACCGTTTTCCACTCTGGCCGGCCTGGCCAGCGGTGGCAAGCAGAACGAAGGCTATGTAGGTATTGGCGTTCAGTACCTCAAATCGCCGAAGTTTCTGATTGCTGACGGAGGTTTTAACCGGGTAGCCTGGATGCCTTCGACGCTGAAAGAAGTAGCCGGGGATAATATCCCGGCCGATGTGGCAGATAAAATTGCTACAGAAAAAGATGTGCAGAACATGGATGAACTGACTGCGTTCATGCAGAACGCCGGGCGTCTCTAAGCGTAGCCTGGAATAAGGAGGGTCTTTATGCCTGTCAAAGCTTCAGATATTCAGAAACTTTTACCGGAAAACGGCAAAAAAAACTGTAAGGAGTGCGGCTTGGCTACTTGCTTTGCGTTCGCCATGAAACTGGCGAACGCCGGCATTGCGCTTGACAAGTGCACTTACCTTTCCACCGAGTCGCGGGCGCAGCTGGAAGACATGCTGCAGCCGCCGATCAGGCAGGTTTTCATTGGACAGGGAACACGGCAGGTGGCCATCGGGGAAGAAGAAGTAATGCACCGCCATCAGAAGACTTTTTTGCGGGCCCCTGGCATGGCTTTACAGATTGCGGATGGGGAAAATGAAGAATCCTGGTCGGCCAAAATTGCCAAGCTTGGCTGGTGTCAAGAAAGGCTTGACAAAACTTCTCGTTTTGACCTAGCGGCTTTGCGATACACCAGCGGCGACAGTGGACGGTATCTACGACTGGTGCAGAAAGTAATGACTGAGACTGATGCTGGTCTGATTTTGCTGGCGGCAGAAGCCGATGTTTTACTGTCGGCTTATGAGGCGAGTAAGAGCAGGAATCCGCTGGTCTGTCTTACTATCGACAATTTTGCGCAAGTTGCTCCCCGCCTTGAGAAGAGTGCGGCCGTCTGTGCCAGCGCTTCCGGTCTGGAGGCGCTGGTGGACCTGGTGGGCAAGCTGAAAGCGGCGGGCCTGGAAAACCTGGTGCTTGATCCGGGATCCCGCACACTGCCTGATCTGGTTCGGGACCAGACTGTTATCCGCCGTGCCGCTCTGCTCCACAAGTTCCGGCCTTTTGGTTTTCCCACCCTCTTCTCTGCTGCCGGAATCACCTCCGACCCAGAACAGCAATTGCTGCTGGCAGTGGCTGGTGTAGCCAAATACGCCGGCATCATTGTGCTCGATGATGTATCAGCAAATGCTTTCCAGGCGCTGCTGACAGCGCGGCAAGATATCTACACCGACCCGCGGGTGGCGCCAACGGTGGAAAGCAAAGTCTATCCCTTCAACGATGCGGATGAGAGTGCCACTGTGCTGGTGACGACCAACTTTGCCCTGACGTATTACGCGGTGGCCGGCGAAACAGAAAACAGTAAACTGCCTGTTTATCTCCTCTGTCAGGATACGGGCGGCTTGGGTGTTCTGGCGGCTTGGTCTACAGGCAAGCTGGGGCCGGAAACAATTGCCGAGATGGTCAAAAAGCAGGCCGTGGCTGACAAAGTAACCCGCAAACAACTAGTGATCCCCGGCTATGTGGCCCGCATCAAGGGCGACCTGGAAGAAGAACTGCCCGACTGGGAGATTCTTGTCGGACCACGGGAAGCATCCGATCTGCCCAAGTTTCTAAACGAGCTGAAAAAGCGTCGCGATAGTGCAGCATAAGTAAGCCTAAAGGGGCCATTCTTTAAGGAGGCAGCCAAAGTGAAAACAGCTGTTTTGTATAGCGGGTCCTTCGGCCAGAAAGTGCTCAGCCACCTGCGCGATGTGGAAAAGTTCTGTACTGGTTGTACCGACTGCACGGAATGCCGTCGGCAGTACGATTTGAACTATTCCCGGGACATAGCGCTTGTCTGGGAACAGCCTGACAACCTGCCGCTCATGCTGGAGGAAGATCCGGCTCAGTACCTACCGCCTGTGTCCGCGTTCAGCGGCGTGCATACTGTGCTGGCCATCAACCTGCATCAGGACATCTTGCTGTCCTTGCCGGAGATTTGCAGCCAGGCAGGCGTCAAGGCGCTGGTTGTCCCGCTGGAGGATTCACTTTGGCTGCCGGGTGGCGCCCGCAGACAGGTGCAACAGAAGGCTAGGGGGACAAATCTAGAAATCGTTTTCCCCAAGCCTTTCTGTGCCCTGCAGGAGTCTGAAGTGCATCCGGAGGTTAACAAATTTATCCGCTATTTTCGTATCGGAGTTCCCCGGTTCAGTATCAGAAAGCTGGACGGTGTTATCCAGGAAGCCCGAGTTCTGCAAAGTTCCCCCTGTGGGGCGGCCTATTTTGTGGCCCGCAACTTAGCGGGTGTTCCCGATGGCGAGAAACTGCCGGAAATAGTAGGCAATAGGTGGCATAATTATCCCTGCACCGCCAGCATGAAGATGGACCGGGAGCTGAAAGATACAATCCTGCACTACGCCGGTGAAATTCACCGAGCAGAGGTGGCGGCGGCCCTTAGTCTGGCCGAGGATCGGCAAAGGTCTGTGGACCCTGCAGTGCAAGTCATGCTGGCCACCAACTTGGCGGGTGATACCGCCTACGACCGCTACCTGGCGCAACAGCCGCAGTGTCGCTTTGGCGACACGGGCATTTGTTGCCGCATCTGTATCCAGGGGCCGTGCCAAATTACTTCCGCTGCCCCCAAGGGTGTCTGTGGAGCTACGGCCTATACTATTGTGGCCCGCAACCTGCTCCGTTCCGTCCTCGGAGGGACGGCGGCACACTCCGACCACGGCAAGCACATCCTGCTTACTCTAAAGGAAGTGGCCGAGGGGCGAGGCGGCGATTATGGGATTGCCAGCCCGCAAAAACTGAAGGCTGTAGCAGAGAGATTCGCTATTTCGACTATAGGACGGGAAGACCTGGAAATTTTGCGTGATGTAGTAGCCTTTGGCTTGACTGAATTTGGCCGTCTGTCCGATGGTTACCTGCAATGGGTGGAAAAGATAGTTACCCCCGGGCGCGTCCTTAAATTTCATGAAACCGATATCATGCCAACCAGCATTTTTGATACGATAGCTACAGCTATGAGCCAGACCCACCTGGGCATGGACGCTGACCCGGTCAGCTTGATATTTAAGACGCTGGAGGCGGCATTGGCCGATTTTGCCGGCATGCATGCCGGCACAGACCTTTCTGACATTCTTTTTGGTATTCCAACACCTGTATATACGGAAGCGAACTTGGGCGTGATGGATCAGCATAAGGTCAACATCGCTGTCCATGGTCATAATCCTCTTTTATCTGAAATGATTGTGAGAGCGGCGCGGGAGCAGGAACACGAGGCGCAGGCGGTTGGTGCTACCGGCATACAACTGATGGGTGTGTGCTGTACCGGCAATGAAGTACTGATGCGCCAAGGCGTCCCGCTGGCTACTAACTTTATGTCTCAGGAGCTACCAATTATGACCGGGGCTCTCGACGTGATGGTTGTGGATGTGCAGTGTATTATGCCGAGCATCCAGTCAGCCGCCGAGTGCTTTAAAACGCGGATTGTTACTACGGCTAGGAATGCCCGCATTCCCGGGTCACATTATGTGGAGTTTTCCACGGAGAATGCGCTGGAGAAGGCCAGAGAGGTAATCCGCTTGGCTATTGCCGCTTACCGAGAACGTGCCGGTTCGCCCTGCTTCATACCGGCGGTCAAAAACAAGGTTATGGCTGGCTTTAGCCTGGAGGCGCTCTATGATCTGTTTTCGGCGCTTAACCAGGACGAGCCTGTACGGGTACTGACTGAGGCGCTAAAAAGCGGAGAGTTGCGTGGGGTGGTGCTCTTTGCCGGTTGCAACAATCTGAAGACCACGCAGGACAACAATTATGTGACGATGGCCAAAGCGCTGGCCAAGAAGGATGTCTTTTTGCTGGCTACTGGTTGTGCCGCTGGTGCTTATGCCAAACTGGGTCTGCTTAATGCTGACGCGGTAGATAGCTATGCCGGCGACGGCCTGAAAAGTTTCCTTCAACGTCTGGAGCGGGCCAACGCCGGGAAGCTGCAAGGCGGTCTGCCGCTCGTTTTCCATATGGGTTCCTGTGTTGATAACACTAGGGCTGCTGACTTGGCCACAGCCATCGCCAACGACCTCGGTGTGGATATGCCGAAAATACCCTTTGCGGCCAGTGCGCCGGAGGCGATGACAGAAAAATCGCTCTCCATTGGCTCCTGGAATGTAGCCATGGGGTTACCTGTCCACGTGGGCGTTATTCCCCCGGTGCTGGGCAGTGACCTGATCAATGGCCTCCTGTTGCAAACAGCGCAGGATGTTTTCGGCGGCCATTTTATCTGGGAGACAGACCCAGCACAGGCGGCAGAGAAGATCCTAGCGGCGCTCGATGTGCGCTCCTGGAAGCTGAAAGTTCACAGACAGGCGGCGGAAAAACTCGGCGTTGCCGTTACGGGTACCTGGTAAGGAAATTGGGCGAAAGGGAGAGCAAGCATGCCAGCGACAGCTTTTGAGGAAATTTACAGTGGTGCGATTCCCGAAGATGGAAAATCTCCCGAAAAACTTTTTCAGCGTGCCTTAAACGGGGCGATTGTGGCGACAAGTTACGCGGAGGTTTTGCTCAGCCGGGCCATACGTACTTATGGTGAGAACCAGCAAGTGTCTTTCCCGGATACGGCGTACTTTCTGCCTGTAATTAGTAGCCTTTCGGGTGAAAAAGTTACTAGACTGGGGGAACTACCTCCGATCTTAAACAGGATGCGCTATCAGATTAAAGAGGCGCTGAGCTTTCCAAATGCCCGTCTAGCGGGCGAGGCGACAGCTTATTCCGCCGAGATTATTGAGGCGCTGCGCTATCTTAACGGTGCCGAGCCCCATGTGCCGCCTTGGACCGGGTTTCTCAGCGACCCACTCTTGCGCAAATTCGGCATCCAACTGGTAGACTGGACCATTCCGGGACAGGCCATAATTATGGGGAAAGCGCGTACCAGTGCCGAGGCAGCCAAAATCGTCCAAGAGCTACAGGCCAAGGGAATGATGATTTTTCTTGTCAACGAGGTTATTGAGCAGCTGCTGGAACAGAACATGAAGCTCGGGGTTGACTATATCGCTTTTCCGCTTGGTAACTTTACTCAAGTTATTCATGCCGTCAACTACGCTTTGCGTGCTGGCATGGCTTTCGGCGGCATCTCTCCCGGACAGCGTGAAGAACACCGCGATTACCAGCGGCGCCGTGTCCGTGCTTTTGTGCTGCAGCTGGGCGAAATTGACGATGTTCAGGTTGCGGCGCATTTTGCCGCTATTTTCCTGGGCTTTCCGGTAATCTGTGACACAAAGCTGGAGGCAGAGATTCCCGACTGGTATGTTTCACATCCTGCTTATGAGACCATGGTTAGCTATGCCATGGAGTTGCGCGGCATTAAGCTTAAAATTGTGGAAATCCCCATCCCGGTTAATTACGGCCCGGCCTTCGAAGGCGAAACTATCCGCAGGGGCGAGATGTACGCAGAGTTCGGCGGTGGCCGCACGCCTGCCTTTGAGCTGGTGCAGATGGTCAGAGAAGATGAAATAACAGATGGCAAGGTTACCTTGTTTGGCCCTGACTTGGACGAAGTGCCGGAAGGCGGAAATTTGCCTCTAGGTCTTGTCGTCAAAATCTTTGGCCGCAAAATGCAGGAAGATTTCGAGAGCGTGCTGGAAAGACGCATCCATTATTTTCTCAACTACGGAGAAGGGCTGTGGCATGTAGCCCAGCGCGATCTGTGCTGGTTACGCATCTCCAAGGACGCACAAGCCAAAGGTTTTAACATCAGGCATCTAGGCGAGCTATTGGTGGCCAAGCTTAAAGACGAGTTCCCGGCCATTGTAGACCGGGTGGAAGTAATGCTGCTGACCGACAGAGAAAAGGTGGAGCAGATGCTGCCGGTTGCCCGCGAACGCTATGCCGCAAGAGACGCCCGCCTCAAAGGCTTAACGGACGAGGCAGTGGAGGAGCTCTACTCCTGTACGTTGTGTCAGTCTTTTGCGCCCAACCATGTCTGCGTCATTTCCCCGGAGCGGGTGGGCCTGTGCGGCGCGGTCAGTTGGCTTGACGCTAAAGCCTCCTGCGAAATCGACCCGAACGGCCCAAACAGGCCGATTAAAAAAGGTGCGGCCATCGACGCCGAGCGGGGGATGTGGCAGGCGGTCAACGACTTTATTGGCGAGGCCTCTAACCGCAGCGTGGAGGAAGTGAACTTGTACACGCTGATGGATAAACCAATGACTTCCTGCGGCTGCTTTGAAGCAATCTTGGCGATCGTACCGGAGGCCAATGGGCTAATGGTTACCACCCGGGAATACGCGGGCAATACGCCCTCCGGCATGTCTTTTTCCACGCTGGCCGGTTCGGTCGGTGGTGGGGTACAGATCCCCGGATTCATGGGTATTGGCCGCTCCTACCTGCTGTCGCGCAAGTTTCTGAAAGCTGACGGTGGCCTGTCGCGCATTGTCTGGATGCCAAAAGAGTTGAAAGATTTTTTGGGAGATGATTTGCGGCGCAGGGCGGAAGAAGACGGTCTGGGCGCAGATTTTGTGGACAAAATTGCTGATGAGACGGTCGGGATCGCAGTCGAAGAAGTTCTACCTTTTCTGGAAGAGAACAGGCATCCGGCACTGAACATGGATCCGCTTTTTTGAAACGATTCACGGCACGCCTGCGGAAAGGGGAGAACTGATGGGCTTGACGGGATTGGAAATTTATAAATTGCTGCCGAAAACGAATACCAGTGACTGCGGCTTTCCTACTTGTCTCGCTTTTGCTATGGCTTTGGCCGCCGGTAAGACCGTTCAGGAAAAGTGCCCCCACCTATCGGCAGAGGGGCGGGAAGTCCTGGCTGCCGCTGCTGCTCCGC
This sequence comes from Dethiobacter sp., assembly GCA_018333395.1. The sequence continues at coordinate 54,524 of JAGXSQ010000155.1, read as the reverse complement.
CCATGCGACTCGTTAGGATCGGATCGGAAGGGACCTCTGTGGCTATCGGCAACGAGACAGAGCTCTTTCGCCATGATAAGCGTTTTCATAACCCTGGTGCCATTGCCGTTGAAGTTACCGACACAGAGGACCTGCACGCTTTTTTGGCGGACTTTAGCAGCCTGGAGATTGACCGGGTCGGGCAGCATTATGTTGCTGATTTGGTGGCGTTGCGCCACGTCTCCGGCGATGTGGGGCGCTTTCGAGAGGCCGCAGAAGCAATCAAGGTCGGCACCAAACGGCCGGTAGTGCTGATCAGCGATGACGTGACGGCTATGTCGGCTGCCGTAGTTGTCCTAGCAGCTGGCAGGCCGCTCATCTGTGCTGCTACGCCCCAAAACTTCGAGGCTATGACGGAGTTGGCCAAAAAATATAGTTGTCCGCTGGCGGTGCGGGGCGGGAGTCTGGCCGATCTTTCCGACTTGACTGAAAAAATCATTAAACTGGGCCACAGAGAGCTGGTGCTGGATAGCGGCAGCAGGGAGACGGCTACTGTTTTGCATGACCTGACCCAGTTACGCCGGGCAGCTGTGCGTAAGCGCTACCTGCCCTTTGCCTATCCGGCGATGGCTTTTACCGGTAAAGACGACCCGTTGGCCGAGATTGTACAGGCGAGTACGTATCTGAGTAAATATGCCTCATTGGTTGTCCTGAAGGCCCGCCGGCCTGAACATTTGCTGCCGCTGATGACGTGGCGTGCCAATCTTTACACTGACCCGCAAAAGCCGATCCAAGTCGAGTCCAGGCTTGTGGCCGTGGGCGCCGCGGGACCGGACTCCCCTGTCTATATCACCACCAATTTTTCTTTGACTTATTTTATTGTCGAAGGTGAAGTCGCTAACAGCAAAATTCCCGCCTTTATTCTACCTGTCAATACGGAGGGGACCTCGGTGCTGACGGCTTGGGCCGCCGGCAAGCTGACCGGTGAGGCAATCAACAAGGCCTTGGAGGAGAACGACTTAGCTTCACGGCTTAACCACAAGACGTTAGTTTTGCCGGGGTACGTAGCCGTCCTCTCCGGCAGCACGCAGGAAGCTACCGGCTGGAAGGTAATGGTAGGTCCGCGGGAGGCCTCCGGCATACCAAAGTTTGCTAGAGAAAATTTTGCCAGCTAACAGTGGCAATTTGCTTAAGGCGGAGAACTGATGAGTACGGCTGGTAAGGTAACAGTTCTTTTTTTACCGGATAGCTTGGTGGCCCACGTTGAAGCGGGTACCTCGATCTTGCAGGCCGCTATGCTGGCGGGCCTTGAACTGAAAAGCAACTGCGGCGGTGCCGGCACTTGCGGCCGTTGCCAGGTCAGGATCAAGGACGGCTTCGTCAAAGACGAAGCCGCCGGTGACAACGCCCCCCAGGTGTGCCCGGCCAGCCCAGTTCTGGCGTGTCAGACACTGGTGGACGGTCATGTGGTCGTGGATGTTCCTCAAGACTCTCGCTTGGCCCTGCATCAGGTGTTGCTCGGGGAGAGGGATGTTTTGAAGGAACAGGACATTGTTCTGGGACAAGTGTATAAATTGCAGCCGTTGTGCCGCAAAATCAGGCTGACGCTTGCTGAACCAACGCTGGTCGGAAACTTTTCCGACTGGTCGCGTCTGCAGACGGCGTTACGGGAAGAATTCGCCTGCAGCAAAATACACATTAGTCTGCCGGTGTTGCGTACGCTGCCAGAAACATTGCGCACTGGAGCCTGGCAGGTGACGGCAACGGTGGTGGAACTGGACGGTTGCGCGGACGTTGTCCTGCTCGAGCCAGGGCACTCCCTGAGACCAGCGTTTGGCTTGGCTATCGACATCGGGACTACCACCGTCGTCGTCTATCTGCTCGATTTGGAGACCGGCCTGACCCTGGGGAAAAAGGGTACCTATAACAAGCAAGCCCGTTTTGGAGAGGACGTCATTACGCGTATTGTCTATGCCACGGAGAAAGAGCAGGGCTTATCAGAGTTACATGAAGCTGTCATTGCCACTGTTAACCAGCTTATCGCCGAATTATTGGCGGAGAACGGTATCAGCGGTCAAGACGTACACCTGGCTGTGGTGGCTGGCAATACGACTATGACCCACCTATTTTTTGCTCTTTCCCCCAAATACATTCGCCTGGAGCCGTATATCCCGCTCTCCTCGTTCCCACCTCCGGCTCGGGCTGCTGAATTAGGCTTGACTGTCAACCCGCACGCTTATGTGGTTTCTTTCCCGGCCGTTGCTTCCTATGTCGGAGGGGACATCGTGGCCGGCACACTGCTGACCGGTATGGCCAGGGGGCAGGAAGTGACGCTTTTTATTGACATCGGCACTAACGGCGAGATGGTGCTGGGCAACCGGGACTGGCTCATTTCTGTAGCCTGTTCTGCCGGGCCTGCTTTTGAAGGCGGCGGCATTACTTTTGGCATGCGGGCCATGAAAGGCGCCATTGAACGGGTCGAAATTGACCCCAAAACTTACGAGGTTACGGTAGAGACGATTGGTGATGTTCAGCCACTTGGTGTTTGTGGTTCTGGCTTGATTGATTGTTTGGCCAAGCTCCGGGCCGCCGGCATCATTGACCGGGCTGGCAAGATGCAGACAGGCTTAGCTACCTCGCGCCTCCGCCAGGGTGATGACGGTCCGGAATTTATTCTCGTCTTTGCGGAGGCGGCCGCCGGCGGCAAGGACATTGTTCTGACCGAGAACGACAGCAAAAATTTGCTGCGGGCTAAGGCGGCTGTTTATGCCGGCATCCGCTGCCTGTTGAAGTCAGTGCAGCTTGAGCAGGAAGGCATTGAGAAAGTCCTGGTTGCTGGCGGGTTCGGCAGTCATATCAACATTCGCGATGCCGTCGCCATTGGCCTTTTGCCTGATCTGCCGGCGGATAAGTACATCTTTATCGGCAACTCAGCGGTCAAAGGAGCGCGGCAGGGCCTGCTCTCACAGGAAGCCTTTCGCGAGGCGCTGGAACTGGGCAAAAGGATCACTTATTTGGAACTTTCCGCCGGGAACGATTTTTTGCATGAATTTGTTTCAGCACTCTTCCTTCCCCATACGGACAGAAGCCTTTTCCCCTCGGTAATTGGCTAGCACGGCAGCCCAACCTAAAGAAGGAGCATCATACTATGCCTTTTACTCCCAGCATGGAAAAGTACCGGAGCAAAGTGAAGGAGGTGGTTCTTGGCGCTACCAGGGAACAGGGTGGCACGCGCGCCTTTACTGTGACTGTTGGCGGGGAGACGTCGTTGCCTTTTCTCCACTTTGAAGGGCAGATCGCCCACCGTCCGGTGATAGGCTTGGAAGTCTGGGACGTAGCTCCCGCTGACTGGCCGGCCTGCTTGGTCCCGTACTTTGAAGACGTTTTTCATGACCCGGCGGCCTGGGCGCGAAAAGGCGTCGCGGAGTACGGCGTCGACCTGATAGTTTTACAGCTAAGAGGCGCTGACCCTGACCTAAACGACGCCTCCCCGGAAGAGTGCGCCGGTGTCGTTAGGAAGGTCCTGGCTGCTGTCGGGTGTCCGCTTGTCGTTCTGGGCTGTGGTAAGGCAGAGAAAGACAACCTGATCATGCCGGCTGTGGCGGAGGCGGCTGCCGGTGAGAACCTGCTTCTTGGCGTGGCTGAACAGGACAATTACAAGTCGCTGACGGCCGCCTGCATGGTGCACAAGCACTCGATAATTGCTCAGTCGCCCGTTGATATCAATATCTGCAAACAGCTGAACATCCTTATTACCGAAATGAACCTGCCGGCCGATCGTATCATCATAGATCCTACCACTGCCGCGTTGGGATACGGACTGGAGTACGGCTATTCGATTATGGAACGGGCACGCTTTGGAGCTTTGCAGGGTGATACGATGCTAGCCATGCCGATGATTGGCGATATAGGGGCAGAAGTCTGGCGCACCAGGGAGGCGATTGCGCCGCGAAGCGAATTTCCCAGCTGGGGCGACCAGATCGATCGCGGTATCCTCTGGGAAGCGACTACTGCCGCGGCGTTGCTGCAGGCGGGCATTGATATCCTGGTTATGCGTCACCCGCAGGCTATCAAGCTCGTCCGACAAAATATTGATGATCTGATGGTCAAAAGCAGCCACGCCGGGCAAGCCAACCTCTAGAAGTAAGGCGGTGAGTCATGTTTATTATCGGTGAGAGAATTAACGGTATGTTCAAAGACATCGCCCAGGCCATCCGGGAGCAGGATCCCGGTCCTGTGCAGGAATGGGCTCGGAAGCAAGACGCGGCCGGCGCTCGCTATCTGGATATCAATACAGGACCAGCCGCCAGAGATCCGCTGAAAGCGATGCGCTGGCTGGTGGAGGTTACGCAGGAAGCAAGCAGCTTGCCACTCACTTTGGACTCCACTAATTACGAGGTTATCGAAGCGGGACTGGAAGTATGCAAACGACCGGCGATGATCAACTCGGTACCTGCCGAATGGCCGAAAATGGAGCGCGTCTTTAACCTGGCCAGGAAGTATAGCGCGGCAGTGATAGGTCTGGCCATGAACGAACGAGGTATCCCTAAAGATGCGGAGAGCCGTGTGGCTTTATGCCTGGAGCTGGTAGCGACCGCTGACTCTTTTGGCTTGTCGATGGAGGACCTGTATCTTGACCCGCTGGTGTTGCCGTGCAATGTGGGACAGGACCACGGACCCGAGGTACTGCTAACCCTGCGACAGGTTAAGCTCCTGGCCTCCCCGGCGCCACGCACTGTGGTGGGTCTTTCCAATGTTTCTCAAGGTACCAGAAACCGCGCCCTGATTGACCGTACTTTTGCTGTGATGGCCATTGCCAACGGCTTGGACGCGGCCATTGCCGATGCCGGCAATGAAGAACTGGTGGAGGCTATTGCCACCGCCCGTATTTTAATGAACATAGATATCTATTGCGATAGCTATGTGGATGTGTACCGCAAGCAAAAATAGCTGCTGTAAGGAGGTTTAAGGCTTGAGCAACAAACAAAATCTTGTCCCCGTCCCTGCTTCTGTGCAGGGAAACGCATCTGCCGTATCACCGCAGTACCCCCCCTGCCAGGCGGGTTGTCCCATCAACACCGATGTGCAGGAGTATGTCCGTCAGATTGCCACCGGCGACTACAGCAAGGCGCTGGCAGTCATAACGGAGGCCAACCCGCTTTCGGCTGTCTGCGGGATGCTTTGTGCGCACCCTTGCGAAAGCGAGTGCCGCCGTAAAGATGTGGATGAAGCCGTCTCCATTCGAGCCCTGAAACGATTTGCTGTGGAAAACGGCCATTGGCCCGAGGTACAGAAAGCGGCCATCACGCGCCCTGAAAAAGTGGCGGTAGTAGGTGGTGGCCCAGCCGGCCTGATGGCGGCCAGGGAACTGGCGGCTCTTGGTTTTGCTGTTACTATCTTTGAACGCACTGCGGAGTGCGGCGGAGCAATAGCTAACTTTATTCCCCTTTACCGTTTGCCTATGGAATGGCTGCGCAAAGACGTCTTGCAGGTAGCGGCGCGCGGCGTGGAGATCCGTACCGGTGTGGAACTGGGCCGGGAACTGAACCTAGACAGCCTGTCCGCAGAATACAAGGCGGTAGTGCTGGCTTTGGGGCTTCCCGTCAGTCGCGCTCTGCCCATCGCTGGCGCAGAGGCCAAAGATGCGTTGCTGGCGCTGCCCTTCCTAAACGGCGCGAAGTTCCAGGGCTTCAACTTTGCGCCTGGCCGCCGTGTCATCGTTATCGGTGGCGGCAACGTGGCTATGGACGTGGCCCGTACGGCGCTGCGCTGCGGCGCCGAAAACGTCCAGCTCGTCTGTCTGGAGTGCCGCGAAGAAATGCCAGCCTTTGCCTGGGAAATTGAAGAGGCCCTGGAAGAGGGCGTCGTCATGTACCCGGCTTGGGGGCCAAAGCGTATCGTGCTTGATGACACCGGCAACATCACCGGTCTTGAAGTACAGGAATGCCTCTGTGTCTTTGATGAGCAGAAGCGCTTTAATCCCAAGCTTGGCGAGGCACTGCAGGTTCTTGAGGGCAATACGGTGATTTTTGCCATTGGTCAGGCCAATGACAACCTGTCTTATCTGTCTGAATTTGGGGTGGAAATAACCGAAAGAGGCTTGTTGAAATACAACCAGCGCACCATGCAGACTACCCGCTCTGGTGTCTTTGCCTGCGGCGAGCTTGTCTTTGGCCCCGGTTCAGCAGTAAAAGCCATGTCTACCGGTCGGAAAACGGCGCTGGCTGTTAAAGCCTACCTGGACGGCGTTCCTTTTGACGCCGGTCTGCCGGAGCCGTTTACCACCTTCGGGGCACTTTCGCCTTCCACGGTGGAGAAAGTGAAACGGATTGACCGCCTGCCCGTGCCGTTGCTTGACCATGACACGAGAAAAACCCATTTTGGCCACGCCGAAGTTGGCTATGATGAGCGTATGGCGTTGTGCGAGAGCCGCCGCTGTATGGACTGCGCCGCCGGCGCTCAGTGCCTGGATGAAATCTGTGCCGTTTGCCTCACCTGTTTGCGTACCTGCCCCTATGGCGTACCGCACATCAGTGAGGACGGTGTTTTTACGATCCGTAATGAAGAGTGTCAGGCGTGCGGGCTATGTGTCGGCATCTGCCCGGCCCGCGCCATCCGTTTCCGCGACGGCTACGTGGAGGCTGCCCTTGGCCAGCTGACAGAGGCGGTGCTTCTGGCCAGCAAAAACGGACCGCCGGCGGTAGTATTTTGCTGTAGCTACGGTGCTTTCGCCGAGAAGGCTTTCAGCGAGTACTTAAGACACCACAAACCGGCCAACCTCGCTGTGGTGCGTGTGCCCTGCGTAGCTAAGGTGGACGTGGAGCGCATCCTGCAGGCGTTTGAGCAGGGTGCGGAAGCTATTCTGTTAGCCGGCTGCCAGCAGGAAGAAGAATGTACTTATACAGACGTTGCCAAGTGGGCGGGCAAGCGAGCGGCCCGTGCCCGGGAAATACTGGCGCAAATCGGCCTTGACGGCGAGCGCATTGAGCACCTCGACCTGACAGTCGACCAGGTTCGCAACTTCGCCGGCGTGGCCGACGGATTTCTGTCCAAAGTTGAAAACGTCTTAAACGGCGGTGGGGGGGATAGCAAGTGATTGTAGGAGAACGCAAACCGTTGCAGGAGATTTTGCAAAGCGCGGAACAGTATGAGAAAATCTTGGTGCTGGGCTGTGGCGAGTGCGTCACTGTCTGCATGGCTGGTGGGGATAAGGAGGCGCGCGAGACGGCTTTGGCCCTCTCCATCGCCCGCAACCGTGCCGGCAAACAAGTCCAGGTGGAGAGCAAAACAGTGGAGCGGCAGTGTGAGTTTGAATACCTGGAGGCGACTCGCCAGCAGGTGGAAGATGCTGACCTAGTCATTTCTCTCGCTTGTGGCGTAGGCGTGCAGACTATGAACATGCACTACGCCGAAAAGCTGACCGTCCCTGGTCTCAATACGACTTTTATGGGTCTACCTCTCCGGCAGGGTGTATGGATGGAGAACTGCTTGGGCTGCGGCGATTGCGTGCTTGATGAAACGCTCGGCATCTGTCCGATCGCCCGCTGTTCCAAGAGTATGCTAAACGGCCCCTGCGGTGGCTCTCAGGACGGTAAGTGCGAGGTCAGCAAGGAGACCGACTGCGGCTGGCACCTGATTGTGGAGCGGATGACCCGTTTCGGTAAGCTGGACTGCCTGGCAGAAGTCAGGCCTCCCAAAGACTGGTCCACCTCCCACTCCGGGGGGCCAAGGAAAATGGTAAGGGAGGATGTGGCGCTGTGATGGCAAAAAGCAACCTGCAAAAAGTCCTGGAAAGCGGCCATTTTGTAGTTACAGGTGAACTGGGCCCCCCTAAGAGTGCGGAACGGAAAAAAATTGAACACCACGCTGAAATGCTGCGCGGTTTTGTGGACGCCTTCAACTTGACTGACAACCAGACGGCTATTGTGCGTACCTCCAGCATTGCCAGTGGTTCTATTCTGGCACAAATGGGGCTTGACCCGATCATTCAGATTACTTGCCGCGATCGGAACCGCATCGGTATCCAGTCTGACGTTCTGGGGGCTGTGGCTCTGGGCATCAAAAACATCCTCTGCATCCAGGGCGATCACGCCAAATTTGGTAACGAGCCGGCGGCTAAAAACGTCAACGACCTTGATTCAATGCAACTGATTCAGGTGCTGAAAAAGATGCGTGACGAACAGGTCTTCATCGGCGGCGAAAAACTGGAAGCACCTATCGACATCTTCATCGGCGCGGTGGAAAATCCCTTTGCCGACCCCTTTGAGCACCGTGCGCCCCGCTTGGCGAAGAAAGTAGCGGCCGGGGCCGATTTTATCCAGACTCAAGCCATCTTTGACATGGAGCGCTTCGAGCTCTGGATGGAAAAGGTACGGGAACTGGGTATCCACAAAAAAGTGCCTATCCTGGCTGGCGTTATCCCTATAAAATCGCTGGGCGCGGCCCGCTATATGAAAAACAACGTGTCCGGTATGATTGTGCCAGATGCCTTGCTGGAGCGCGTAAAAGGCGCTACCGATAAAAAAGCGGAAGGCGTCAAGATTTGCGTAGAGACTATTGAGCGCCTGAAAAAAGTGGAAGGCTTGGCTGGCATACACCTCATGGCTGTGGCCTGGGAGGAAATCGTCCCTGAAATCGTCACACGCGCCGGCCTTCTGCCGCGCCCTGTCTTTAACTAGTGCTCGCCTAAAGGGCCTGACGTTCGCCACGTCGGGCCCTTTAGTTCGGCAGCTTTAGGTTAAACGAACTATCGCCTCTCCGTTTTGAGTAACGTCGTGCGGCCTGTGGGAGCGCTTCCCTGGCCCCAGAATCTGGACATCAGAGGCCCAAACGCAGTTTTTCTCTTGCTAAAAGAGGAAAAAAAGCGTCGGCAGGGAATATAGAACCTGATAGCAGACAGGTTTTTTGGAGGTTGCCGTGAAGCAGTTTGTCAGGGACTTAAAAGTTGGCGATACAGTGGAGAGCGAGTTCCTAGTGACGGAGAAGGTGCTGGTTAACTTCAGTCAGCCAAACCGCAGCGGGGAACAGTTCTTGCGTTTGCAGCTCGCCGATGTGTCGGGGACGATTAAGGCGGTCGTCTGGGAGAACGGGGCGGCAATGGCCGGGAAATTTAGAGCAGGTGATGTCGTGCGCGTACGGGGAGATGTCGGCGAATATAAGGGGCTGCAGCTCGTGGTGTATGCTCTGGAAACGCTGGACAGGGGTGAGGTGGATCGCCGCCTTTTTCAGCGGGCCGCATTGCGCAGCAGAGATGAAATGCTAGCTGAGCTGGCAGACGTACGGGCCGCCGTTCTTGATCCTTACCTCGCGGCGTTACTGGGAGAGTTTTTCGGGGATGAAAAGTTTCTGACTCGTTATGCGCTGGCCCCTGCGGCTAAAAACATCCACCATAATTACAGTGGAGGGTTGTTGGAGCATTCGCTGGAGGTGGCGGTGTTGTGTCGCAGGTTGACCAGCCTTTATCCGCAGCTGGAGGCCTCCTTACTCTACTGTGGCGCACTGCTGCACGATGTGGGCAAGATTATGGAGTACGATGCCGATAGTCTGAATTTTGAGCTGACTACTCCTGGAAAATTGCTCGGACATATTGCTATCGGCAAGGAAATGGTGGATGAACGAATTAAAAAAGTCCCGGGCTTTCCGGAAAACTTGCGTTTGGAGCTGGCTCACATACTTCTTTCCCACCATGGTCAAAAGGAATGGGGTTCTCCGGAGGTGCCAAAGACTTTCGAGGCTTTCGCGCTCTTTCACGCTGATCTGGTCTCGGCTAGACTGAATCAGTTTTCCCTTGTGATGAGCAAGGGCGGAGAGGGCGGCTGGACGGAGTGGGACCGGCACCTGGAGCGGAGCATCTTCCTGGGTTAGCAGTAAACTCACGCTGGGGGTGGTGGGAGGATGAAGGCCAAGGGAAAGACGACAAACATCCAGAGTTTTGCGGGCAAGGTCGTGCCTTTCGCCCGCGAAGCCGGTTATTATTTGCAAAGAGGGATATTTTACTGTCAGAAAAACAAGCTGGATAAGGCGCACCTTTTTTTGAAAAGAGCTGTGGAGCTGGAGCCTGATAATCCTTACAATCACTACAACCTGGCCTGTTTGCTGATCAAGCTGGGCCGACTGCAGGAAGCGAACCGCATCTTTGAGCAGCTTATCAGCGACCCGGAGCAACCGATCCCCGAGTGTTTCTTTCTGCTGGCGGTTAATGTTGGGTTGCTGGATGACCCGGAGAAGGCCTGTGAATACCTAAGACGGTATCTGCAGGCTGATCCCGCAGGGGAGATGGCCTATGAAGCGAGAGAGTTGCTGGAGGCGCTGGAAGGCGGCAGGGACTGGGTGAGACTGCCATCTTACGCTGAAAGAAACCTGCCGCTGGAAAGAGTGTTGCGCCGCAGTACGAAAGAAGAGCTGAGCAGTCTTTACGCACACGACAGTGGTTTTAAATGTGCTCTAAGCGATGGCCTTTACCGGGGACCGGACGAGTTCAAGGAAGATATACTGCGCTTTTACGGCCGTCTGGGGGATGAGTCGTCCAGAAAGATCTTGCGTGATTTTGTCAAAAATCCATGGGTCAAAGAACGTTTCCGCCAATTGGCACTGCTGGAACTGAAAAGACTGGGGGTTGGCGGTAAGGTGCAGGTCTTTGCCGGCGGCACCCTGCAAGATGTCGATTTAGATGACTATCCGGTTAAAGCACCTGTCTGGCGGTCTGAATGGCAGCACGTGATGGACTGCGTCACGAAAAACATGCGACAGAGCAAATGTTATGATGAAGGATTTTTTGCTGATGTGCAGGCTATCTGGCTTGATTTTATCAATACCGTTTACCCTAGCGTCCCGCGGATTAGCAAGGTGGAGACGTGGGCAGCGGCCTTGGAGTACAGCCTAGCGCGGTTTCACTGCGTAGGCCTGACGCAAAAGGATCTGGCTTTGGAGTACCGTGTTTCGCAGGCCAGCATTTCGAGTAAGTTCAGAGAGATCAACGCGGCGCTTGATATTGACCGGAAGGCGTATCAGAATATGTTGGAATATATCAAACGCGAACGCTAGTGGCTATGGAATTTGACGGGTCGCTTCGGTGCAAACTTTAGGCGCTGTTTCTGGGCGCGGGTGTGAACTAAAACAGATAGAAAAGAATACTGTGTGAATAGCCTCCTACATAACGATCAGGGAGGTTTTTTATTGCCACTATCTTTGACAGAAATACTGAGCATTGTTGCTTTTGTTCCCGTCTATCAGGAAGGGGTGGGGCAGGGGCTGGAGATTTATTGCCAGGACGGCACGGTGCGTGCTCTGCCAGGAAGCATGAAAGCTTTTGTGCAGCAGCTGGCACGTTTTTTTAGCATTAACCTGGAAGAAATGAGAAAAAAATTTGGACCGTTGCTCGGGCAGGTCAACTTGGTACCCCTGGCCCTGGCCCCTTTTTTGCTGTTTGTCCCCCTGAAAGTCAGGAAGCCGCGGCTGGTCGGCGACCCGGCCTACGGGTATTTTAAGTTGCGCTCACTGACAGATGTTCGCGCTGAGCCGGCCCCGTGTACCGTGAAGTTGGTCGGCGGGCATATGGTTACACTACAGCAGTCGCACCGTGCTGTCCGCACCAGGCTGCAACGCGCCAGGCAACTGGAGGCGCTGGCGCTTGAACAGCATTGCCGGATAATAGAGCACAGCCATAGTTTTTTTGTTCCGGAGAAAGCTTGGCTATCCTTGTCGTGGCAGGAAAATCTTTGCGAGCAGGGAATTAAATCAACAAACCGTCATGAGGAGGGCAACGCTTTGGAACTACACAATTTGATGGAAACTGTTGTGCTGCAGCGGTTGGATGAAGTGCTAGGAAAGGATCAGACCGGGTTTTGTAACTGCGCCCAGTGCAGGCTGGATGTGGTTGCTCTCGCTTTGAACAGTCTGCCAGCCTGCTATGTGGTAACGGAGCGCGGGGAAGTATATTCCTCAGCAAATAACCTGGGAATTCAACACTTCGTTGACGTAGTAGCTGCGCTGACCAAAGCGTTGCAGGTGGTGCGGCAGAAACCGCGACATTAGTCAGGAGAATAAAAATAGAATTTTTTGGATAAAAAGAGGGGAATTGCAAAACAGCGAGAATTTACCTAGGGTTGAAATAGTGGACGGAGGGAAAGGGCATGGCTACTGTACGGAGGCAGCGGTTGCTTTCTGCTGGGTTACCAGTAGTAGCGGTTGTTCTCTTTCTTCTTCCTCTGGCACTGAACCAGTTCGTGTGTTCCCTATTATTATCAGGGTTTTGGCTCGATTTTTGCCGAAAGGCGCTGTGGTGGCTTTATTTTTCTCCGGCTCTTTACTTTGCCTACCGTTTCGGGTATAGAGGAATTGGCCTTACCGTACTGCTCTCCCTGTTGATGGGGGCCTATCTTATTCTTAAAGTACTGCAGGAACCGGAGGCGTTCTCACTTTGGATGCACGGTTTGCTGGCTCTGGCAACTTCTGTATTTGTGGCCTTAATTGTCGGCAGACTGACCGAATACTCTAACCGTGCCCAAGAGTCTCGCGATGAGCAGAACGCTCGTTTAAAGTCGTTGTTTCACAGTAGTCAGCTACTGTCTTCCTCCTTGCACCAGGAGGAGATTCTGGATAAGTGCTTGGTGTTGCTGCGAGCTTCGTTTGGCTTTGATTACGCCGACGTCTGGTTGTTGCAAGATGAACGGACGCTCCGCCTGGCGGCGAGCAATATCCCCGCCAGCTATAATCTGCTGGACACTACCCCTGCGGATAGCGGCCTAGCTAGATTGGCGCTGACTACGGGGAGGGCGGTTTTTAGTGAAGACCCGCTAAAAGATGAGCGGATTTGCGACAAGACTTGGGTTATGAAGCTGGGGCACAGAGCAGAGGTCGCTGTTCCTCTGATTCATAAAGACAAAAAACTTGGTGTGTTGTGGCTGTCCAGAATGGAAAAAGCCACTTTTACGCCGGAAGTGCGCGAGTTACTGCAGACCTTTGGCAACCAGCTGACGCTGGCGCTGCAAAATGCGGGGCTCTACCAGGAGATGGAAAGAAGGGCGATTCTGGACGAGCTGACGGGACTGTACAACCACCGCTATTTCAAGGAAGCGCTAGACAGGGCGCTGAAACTGGCGGCCCGCGAAGGGACCATGCTGGGATTGCTGATGATGGACATTGACTACTTTAAAAATTGTAACGACATATTTGGTCATCCGGAAGGAGATCGGCTGCTGCGGGAATTCGGCGGAGTGCTAAAGGGCGCTGTCCGGGAGACAGATATCCCGGTCAGGTATGGCGGAGATGAGTTCGCTGTGATTTTGCCGCACACGGACGAGATAGGTACCAAACAACTGGCGACGCGTGTCGAACTGCTAGTGGCGGAGCATAACTTCCCCGGCTGCGGGCTGATGCCGGGGGGTAAGCTTTCGTTGTCCATCGGGCAGGCCGTTTATCCGCTGCAGGCCAGCGATAAAGTGGAGCTGGTCAAACTGGCTGACGACAACTTGTACAAAATCAAGGAAAAGAGGCGGAACGAACAACAGCGCCAAACTTCCTGAAGCAACTTCTTTGCCGGTAGCGGACAAATAAAGCCACAAAAAACAGCCTTAATCGGCTGTTTTTTGTGGGCAAGGAGCTTTAAGAGCGACGCCCCCAGCAGAAACAGGTCAGGCATAATTTCCGGTGCAGGTGTCAAACTGTAACTGCAAATACTGAGGGGACGCTGGTTGGAGGATTGAAGCTGTTTATTCAAAAATGCCGCGAAGGATAAAGCGAATATCTTCCAGTGGCAGACCTTCGCCCAGGTAATACCCCTTGAGCCAGACTTCAAAGTGGAGATGCCTTCCTCCGCGCCGCCCGGCCACCGCCTGTGACGTGCCGGAATTGCCTACCGTACCAATTTGCTGGCCGGCAGATACTATCTGGCCCTCAACCAGCCCGGCCTCGACCGTTTCGAGATGGGCGTAGCGGGTGATTACCTCCCCCTGGTGTTCTAACCAGACCTGCCGACCACGGAACTTGTCCAAGATGTCGGCGGGAGTATCGAGCGACTCGGCGCTGATGCGGCGAAACTCATCAGCCTGTGCCGGCGTCATTTCCTGGTAGGCGTGGTCAATGCGGATAATCTTGCCCTCTGCGGCGGCCAGTACAGGAGTGCCCTGGATGATGGGTACTCCAGAAAAACCATCATAGAAGTCGATGCCCTCATGAATGCCGTTTCTATAGGGCCGTGGCGCTCCCGGCAACTGACCTGCCGTCATATTGATGCGGGCGTTGGCAATGGGTGTGTCCAGAAAAGCCAGCAATTCAACGATTGTTTCCCGAGGCAGGCTGTTGATATTGCCGGCAAAAAACGGCAGGTCTTCAGGAGACGGGGCATCCCCGCCTGCCGGTTCTGCCGACGGCGGATGTGTACCTTGAGCAACCTGTGGCAAGCCCTCCCCGGCCACAGGCCCACCGCTTGTCCAAGTCCATAAAGGAAAAAAAAGGTTACTGAAGAAAAGTACTCCCAAGGCAGCAATAGCCGCGGTGCAGGTCAGCAAAGCATTAAATTTTGACAACTTTCCCCCCCCCGTCTGCCCCTATTGTACCACATTCCGCCTGTCCGGGGAAAGATGCCGAGACATTTTCCGACAGTATTTTCCGTGGGGAAAAATAGCCGCCGGCAGGAGTAAAAAAGGAAATATGTCAGTCGGCGACGAACTAGTACAAGTTAGCGCATAACGACGGTACTGCTGCTTAAAGAGACGTTTTGGGGGAAGGAGGGGGCGTGTGCCGGGAAAAAACTTCCTTGGGACTTACGGCCTGACCGCAGATGAGATTGGTGATTTGTTGGAGGCGGCCCAGCATTATTCTGCGGTTAACAACGACTCAGCACTCCTGCCGCTTTCTGTATTGCGCGGCAAGATGCTGGCCTTACTTTTTTTTGAGCCCAGCACTAGGACGAAGCTTTCTTTTGAACGGGCGGCCAGAAACCTGGGCGGCGAGGTGGTGGAGCTCCAGACAGGGGCCAGTAGTGTGGTCAAGGGGGAAAGCGTCCTGGATACGGCTAGGACACTACAGGCCATGGGAGTTGATGCTTTGGTCGTGCGTCATGCTGCCGCTGGCGTGCCACTTTTCCTGGCCCGGTCTCTGGACATCCCGGTCATCAATGCCGGAGATGGTGCCCACGAGCATCCTACCCAGACGTTGCTGGACTTGCTGACCATCCGCCAGGAGTTTGGTCGGCTGGAGGGGCTGACAGTACTGCTTCTAGGCGACATTCGCCATAGCCGGGTGGCCAGGTCGAATCTTTATGCCATGCGTGCCTGTGGCATGCGTGTGCGGCTGGCTGGTCCGCCTACGCTGGTGCCGGAGGAAATGACCTCGCTGGGTGCGGAACTGGCCAGTGATCTGGACAGTTCGCTGCGCGAGGCGGATGTGGTTTATGTCCTGCGTATCCAGCACGAACGGCAGCAAGGGGGAATGTTGCCGTCTCTTACTGAATACCGTTCACTGTACGGCATCGACGAGCGGAGGCTGGCTCTGCTGGCCGACCGGGCCATTATCATGCATCCTGGTCCGATTAACATTGGTGTGGAGCTGACGGCAGCCGCCTATGCTTCGGCGCGTTCGCGCGTACTCCGGCAGGTAAACAATGGGGTAGCCGTGCGCATGGCTGTGTTGCATCACCTCTTAGGGACAGGCCAAGAGTTTGACTCGTAGCGGCAAAACACTGCGGCAGGAAGGAGGTGCGGAGCGTGGGACTGTTAATCCGAGGTGGAACGCTTGTGGACCCTGTACAGGGACTCCACGGGCGCTATGACCTGCTGGTTCGCGATGGTGTAGTGGCTAAAGTGGCGCCACAGATAGACGCAGCGGGGGCAGAAGTGCTGGAGGCGGCTGGCAGGATGGTGTTGCCCGGTTTAATTGATCTGCACACACACCTGCGGGAGCCCGGTTTTGAACAAAAAGAGACGGTCGATAGTGCTTGTCGCGCCGCTGCTGCCGGTGGGTTTACCAGTATTACCGCTATGCCCAACACCGACCCGGTGATGGATGACAGCAGAACTGTGGAGTATGTCCGGCTGCTGGCGGGTCGTGCTTCCTTGGTGCGGGTCTGGCCGGTAGGGGCGGTTAGCAAGGGTCTGGCCGGGCGGGAGCTGGCGGAAATCGGTCTGATGGTGAGGAGCGGTATCCGTGCCGTGACCGATGATGGACACGGCGTGGCCGATGCCAGACTGTTAAAAAATGCGTTGCTCTACTGCCGGCAGTTTAATCTGCCGTTGTTTGAACACTGCGAAGATGAAGCGCTGGCTAGAGGCGGGCAGGTGCATGATGGTGTGGTTGCTTTGCGTCTTGGACTTCCTGGCCTTCCGGTCAGTGCAGAAACGGTGATGTTGGCGCGTGATCTATTGCTGGCGGCGGAGACAGGCGGGCGCTTACACGTTATGCATGTTTCTACGGCGCAGGCGGTGGAGATGATCAGGCGGGCCAAGGCAGATGGCGTGCCGGTTACGGCGGAGGTGACGCCTCATCACCTGTTACTGACGGAAGAAGCAGTGCTGGGGTTTAATACTATGGCGAAAATGAAGCCGCCGCTACGCACCGCCGCGGATGTACAGGCTTTGCGGGAAGCGTTGCTGGACGGCACTATTGACGCTATTGCCACTGACCATGCGCCGCATACCGAGGCGGAAAAGGCCGGCGACTTTTTGTCGGCACCGTTTGGCGTAGTCGGTCTGGAGACGGCTTTTCCGTTGCTTTACACCGAGCTGGTGCTGACGGGGATAATGACGGTTGACTTGCTGGTGGAGAAGATGTCGTGTGCTCCCGCTAGGATCCTTGGTGTTCCCCATGGTAGCCTGGCTCCCGGGTGCCTAGCCGATTTGGTGGTGGTAGATACGCAAGCTAAGCGAGTCATCGACCGCTGGCAATTCTATTCCCGAGGTAAAAACACTCCTTTCCACGGTTGGGCAGTGAGCGGTCTGCCAGTGTTAACGATGGTGGGCGGGCGGGTCGTGATGCGTGGGACACAACTCTTGACCAATCACTGACGGAGGGGAGAAAACGTGTTGCAACAACATTGTTTGGCAATTACCAGCCACGAACAGGTAGCACAGGGCGTCTTCCGTCTGCGGTTGGCCGGCAGCCTTTCGGCACTTCCCGGCCAGTTTGTGCAGGTGGCTGTCTCCTGCAACGCTAGCCTCTCGGCTTGCGGCACGTTGCCGCCGAGTTGCGACCCCCTTTTGCGCCGACCGCTTAGCGTGCAGGACTGTCGGCCAGGGGAGCTGGCCTTGCTGTATCGTGTCGCTGGGCGGGGCACCGCCCAACTGGCGGGGAGAAAGCCGGGAGGAAGCGTAGATGTGCTTGGCCCCCTTGGCCGCGGGTTCCCCCTTCCGGCAGGTCGGCAGGCGATCCTGGTGGCCGGAGGTATTGGTGTGGCGCCGCTTTTTTACCTGGCTAGAACCTTACATGCGGAGGGAAAAGACGTCTTTTTCCTGTTTGGGGCGAGAGATCAGGAGGGGCTTTATCTTGCCGGCGAGCTAGCTTCTGTCACCGCCCGGCTGCAACTGGCCACAGAGGATGGTTCGGCGGGATACCATGGACTGGTTACCGACCTTTTGCCGCTGGCGCAAGGCTACCCTGCCGCTCCCGTTTTTGCCTGTGGCCCGGCAGCGATGCTACGGACGGTAGCCACGCTCTGCCGGGAGGCCAGAAGGGAGTGTTTCGTTTCGCTGGAGTCGCGGATGGCCTGCGGGGTCGGAGCCTGTCTTGGTTGCGTGGTGGAGACCAGCCGGGGCGGACGGCAGGAATACGCGCGTGTCTGTGTCGAGGGGCCTGTTTTTCGTGGTGAGGAGGTTTTTGGCGCATGACGCCCGACTTGACGGTACAAGTAGGTAGCCTGACCCTGAGAAACCCGGTTATGCCGGCGTCCGGCTGTTTTGGTTATGGCGAGGAATACGAACATATCTTTGACCTGAGACGCCTTGGCGCTATTGTGGTAAAGGGAACCACGGCCAAGGCGTGTCGCGGAAATCAGCCGGTGCGCCTGGCGGAGACGCCGGCTGGCTTGCTTAATGCTATCGGGCTGCAAAATCCCGGTGCAGAGGAGGCCAGGGGAAAAATCATTGCCCTGGCACGTTACGGCGTGCCGGTGATTGTCAATGTGGCCGGGCACAGCGTGTCGGACTACTGCGCCGTAGTAGAGGCGCTGGAGGAAGAACGGGCGGTGGCGGCGTTTGAAATCAATATCTCCTGCCCCAACGTGGCCAAAGGCGGCATGGCCTTCGGTACCGAACCCGGGACGGTAGCGGCCCTTATCGGCGAACTCAGGCGTCTGACAGCCAAGACGTTGATTGTGAAGCTGTCGCCAAACGTGACGGACATTGTGACCATCGCCAGCGCCGCGGCCTGTGCCGGCGCCGATGCTGTTTCTCTGATCAACACGCTGCTCGGAATGGCTGTTGATGCCAGCACCAGGCGCCCGGTGCTCGGTAATCTGACTGGCGGGCTGTCCGGCCCCGCTATTAAGCCGGTAGCGTTGCGCATGGTCTGGCAGGTTGCCGCTGCGACAGACCTTCCGATCATCGGTGTGGGCGGTATCTGCTGCGCTGCAGATGCGGTAGAGTTTTTGCTGGCCGGGGCCAGCGCCGTGGCTATCGGCACGGCAAACTTCACCAACCCACTTGTCTGTCCGGAGGTGATTGACGGCATGGCCGCTTATCTGGCAGAGCATGACTTTGCTTCCGTCCGGGAGTTGGTGGGGCTCGCGCAACGGCTGGCCAAAGAAGACGCAGGGGGTGCAGGTGTGTGCGCGAGAAAATAATTATTGCCCTGGATGTAGATAGCGAGGAGGAGGCGCTCTGTCTGGTTGAAAAGCTGCACGACCTGGCAGGCGCTTTTAAAGTCGGCTTGCAGCTGTACAGCCGCTGCGGCCCTGGGATTGTGCGTAAAATTAGGGAGGCGGGAGGAGAAGTTTTCCTGGACCTCAAGTTCCACGATATCCCTAACACCGTAGCCCGCGCCACCGAGTCCGTGGTGGGACTAGGCGCTTTTATGCTCAATTTCCACGCTGTGGGCGGGAAAAAAATGCTGACTGCCGCAGCTACTGCCGCTAGGCGGCGGGCAGACGAGCTGGGCGTCAAAGTGCCGCTTCTGCTGGGGGTGACGGTGCTGACCTCCATGTCGGAGCAGGAATTGCGCGGGGAGTCCGGGGTTTTGCGGCCGCTGACGGAGCAGGTGACAGCTCTTGCGGCCCAATGTCAGGAGAGGGGGCTGGATGGGGTAGTGGCCTCGGCCCGGGAAATACCTTGGATCCGCCGTGCCTGTGGAGAAGCGTTTGTTATTGTTACGCCCGGTGTCCGGCCAGCCTGGGCCGCGCAAAATGACCAGCAGCGTGTTGTAACGCCAAAAGAAGCGTTTTCTCTCGGAGCGGACTATATTGTTGTCGGGAGACCGGTTACCGCCGCAAAAGAGCAGCGGGAGGCGGCCAAGCGTTTATTGGAAGAGGCAGGGGGTAGATAAGGCATGCTGACCCAGGAGAAGGTTTTAGAAATATTTGCCGAGACAGGTGTGCTGCTGGAGGGGCATTTTCTGCTGACCTCCGGCAGACACAGCGCCCGTTACCTACAGTGCGCCCGTGTTTTTCAATACCCGGAACAGGCCAGGATACTTTGCCTGGCGCTGGCTGCTCGTTTTGGCGGGGAGGACGTGGATTTTTGTATTGGCCCGGCGCTGGGCGGCGTGATTATGGCCTACGAAACAGCCAGAAGCCTTGGAGTGCGGGCTATGTTTGCCGAGCGGGAGCAGGATGGGAAAATGGCCTTGCGTCGCGGTTTCACCATCAGGCCGGGCGAGCGGGCACTGGTGCTAGAGGATGTAGTAACTACGGGGGGGTCTGTCCGCGAAGTGGCGGCGCTGGTAAGGAGTTTCGGCGGGGAGGTGGCCGGTGTCGGCGCTGTGGTGGACCGTAGCAGTGGTACCGCAGATTTCGGGGTGCCATTTGCGGCGCTGGTGCGTTTGGAAGTGGAAACGTTCAGCCCGTCCGACTGTCCCCTTTGCTGTTTAGGAAGCCCGGCTGTCAAACCAGGCAGCAGGAAGTAAGTCTTCCCCTGCTCTCCATAACTTACTATTGTCTGTAGTAAAAAATTGCGCTATAATAGCGGTGAGAGCCTAGATGGAGGTGAGAGCGGTGAAATTTCGGTTACCCGTTGATTTTCGGCCGGGGAGGCAGGGATTGGGCAAAGTGCTTGGTACCTTGGAAAACGAAATCATGGAGATTATCTGGCGGAAAGGTTGCGAGGTCTCCGTGCGCGACGTGCATGAAGTACTGGTTGCTCGCCGGGAAGTCGCTTATACCACCGTAATGACCATCATGGGGCGTTTGGCGGACAAGAAACTGCTCCATAAGCGCAAAGAAGGCAAGGCCTTTTATTTCCTACCTTCTCTGACTAGAGAGGGTTTTACGGAAAAAGTGGTGGGCAGTGTGGTCGATTCGCTATTGGAAGATTTTGCTGATGCCACGCTGGCACACTTGGTGAACCGCGTTTCGGCCCGGGACCAGGAAACGCTGGCTAGACTGGAAAAGATGCTGGCAGTGCTGAAAAACGGTGAAGGCCATGAAGTTAAGTGACCTGCACTCTTTTTTTATCTACGCTTTTTTTGGCTATGCCCTCATTTTCCCCGGCGTCTTGCTATTTTTGCGGCTGCTCGCCATCAGGTGCCCGGGCCAGCGACTGCAGGCTTATCTTGTAGCGCTGACCGCGCCTTTTGTAGGCTTTGTCCTATTCCATACGTTGCTCGTCAAGCGTTGCCAGGCCGGCATTTTGACAACAGGGCCTTTCTGGCAACTGTTTGACGCTTTTTGCCGCGGGGGTTACGCGGCTATTGGCTACCTTGGTCCCGTCTTGGTCGGCCTGCTTGCTATTGATCTGCTAAAAGCAGTGGCAGGGGCCGTTTTTGTTTTGCGTCTGCGTCAGCAGACGGCAGAACTACCGACCGATGAACGGGAGCGGGTAAACCGCCTCCTGACCAAAAGTTGCGCGGCTGTAGGCCTTGGCCTACCAGAGGTTGTCTACTGCCGGCGCGATAATTTTGTGGCCTTGGTCGCCGGCGTTCGTCGGCCGGTGCTCGTGCTTAGCGCGCCGTTGCTGGTGGTCTTTTCCGATACCGAACTGGAGCATATTCTGCTCCATGAGTTGTCCCATATCCGCCACGGCGACACCTTCACAGGATGGTTGCTGCGTTTAGTTAAGGACGCTGTCTTTTTCAGCCCCTTCAGCGGCCTTTTGCTGGAGCGCTGTCTGCTGGAAAAGGAGCGTCTCTGTGACCTGGAAGTGGTGCGTCAGACGGGCGGCGAGGCCCGCGCTTATGCGGCCACGCTACTGAAAGCTTGGCGGCTGCTTCTGCAGCGACGGGAAATGAAGCTAGGCCTGGCGGCCAAGCTTGTTGGGGCTCAAAACGGCCTGGAATGGAGAGTCAAAAGTCTGCTGGAAAACGAGGCGGCTGATAGAGGTAAACTGTGCGCTCCTTTGTTCTTTGCTCTACTCGGCACGTTTTTTGCCGGTACCATTCTATTATTGGGGTTTATCTGCTAGCGTAAAATTCTCTGTGTTTTTAGAAATGTTTAGAATTCTTTTAACTAACCAGCAAATTGCTATGGACAAGAGAACGGGTTCATGCTAAAATTTTAATAATGAAATAAGTTAAACTTCAATAGTTGTATGCGGCAGATAAACCAACAGCGGTTCCAACGCCTAAGGATCGTTTTCGGAATGAGGAGAAAGATGAGCTCATCACAACGCCTGGGGATTAACTGCTGGAAAATGGAGAATAATAAGACAGAGTATTATGGAAAAGGAGGTTAAGCAGCGTGATGAGACAGCTGAACAATTTATTTGAAGCCCGCGAAGAGCTGTTGCGTGAGTTCGTGTCGGCTTCCGGGGCGTACAAAGCTGAACTTCTGACCAAAATTATTGACCTTGACGAGCAAATAGAAGATCTAAGCAATTAAATAAAAGATAGCGCCGGCAAAAGAGCCGGCATTTTTTTTAGCATAGGAAATTATATCGTTCAGGGAAGCTACGATCCTATGCGTTGGGGTTTGTAAGGGGCGTGCCCCTTACTCTTGCGGGGTGCTCAGAGCCCGCAGGCTCGCCGAAGGGGCGGCAGCCCCTAGCGGATAAAAAAGACGCGTCAGTTGATAGAAAACGCGAAGCGTCTTTTTTTTTTGTGATGCCTGTCATTGCCGCGCCGCCGGACATGGTTTATAATGTAGCCATTGACAAAATGTGAACATAGAAGAGGTGGAATGCATGGATATTACCATTGCCAACCTGCGTAAGGCTTTCCATGATATCGGATATATTACGAGTGAAGAAGTAATTATTACTGTTTTTCTGGCGTTACAGCTGGAGAAGCCGCTTTTGCTGGAGGGATCTCCGGGGGTTGGCAAGACGGAATTGGCTAAGGTGCTGGCTGCTATTTTTGACACGGAGCTGATTCGTCTGCAGTGTTATGAGGGGCTTGACGAAAACAAAGCTCTTTACGAGTGGAACTACCAGCGCCAGCTTTTAAAAATCCAGATGACCAGGGAAACGGCCTTCATCGAGGACATGGAGCAGAATCTTTTTTCCCGCCAGTACCTGCTGGAACGGCCGTTGCTGAAAGCCATTCAGGCCGACAGGAAAGTGGTGTTGCTGATTGACGAGGTGGACAAGACGGACGAAGAGTTCGAGGCGTTCCTGTTTGAAGTGTTATCTGATTTTCAGGTTTCTGTGCCCGAATTGGGGACGCTGGCGGCTCGTCATATCCCCATGGTCGTCCTGACCAGCAATAATGAGCGGGAACTGTCGGATGGCTTGAGGAGACGGTGTGTTTACCTATATTTGGATTATCCGACGGTGGAGCGGGAAGTGGCCATTATTCGCGCCCGACTTCCAGAAGTGGGTGAAAAGATGGCCACGGAGGTGGCGCGGGCGGTGGCTTTGGTGCGCAGTGAGCAGGAAATCAGGAAAAAGCCGTCTGTTGCCGAGACTTTGGACTGGACGCGTTCGCTGCTGGCGCTGGACAAGGATCGCCTGACAAAGGCGGTCGTTGAGCAGACGCTCAGTATGCTGCTAAAGGCTAAACCTGACCTAGACGCTTTTCAGAAAAAAATTGGTGCTGCCCGTTTGGAAGAATATGCGCGGGCGGAAAAAGTGTGAGATGTCCGACTATCTGGAGATTAATGTAGTGCGCTTTATTCACCTGTTGCGACGCTTGGGTGTGCGTATCGGCAGTGGAGAAGTGATAGATGCTTTAAGGGCGCTGATGCTGCTTGATCTGACCGAAAGAGAGACAGTCCGGGTGGCGCTGCAGGCTACGCTGATCAAGCGGCCGGGTGAGCGGGCCATCTTTAGTAAGGCTTTTAACGTCTTTTTTGCGCCACCGGAAACGAGAGAGCAGCAGCAGGAAGAGCAGGAGAAGAAAAAGGAAAATCGCCGGGAAACTCTGATGCAGGCCAGTTCGGAACTCAAGTTTCAGGGGACGCCGCTTGATCTTTCGGACAGCGAAAAAAGGATTTTTGCCAGCCTGCCGGAAAAAGACCGTCAAAAACTGCGGGAGTTCATCAAAAAGACGGCGGAAGGGAAAAATGTAGAGAAAGAGTTTCTCCCCATTATGGAAAAGGTGGTGAAGGGCTCTCTGGCTTACTGGCGACAGAACCTGCCAGACCAACTATCCCTGCGAGAGGCGCCCAAGGCTGGCGAACAGGGATTGGACGCTCTGGTCGAGGCGGTTGGCGGAGCGGGTGAGGGCGGCTTGGCAGAGTTGCTGGAAGAAGATATGAGGGCCATTGCCGACAAGGATTTGCCGAAAGCTAGGGAGATCATCCATAAGCTGGCCCACCAGCTGGTAGCCGGTCTTACGCGCCGTTATCGCCAAAGCAAGAAACGTCAGAAGTTGGACTTGCGCAGGACGATCCGCTACAATATCCGCTTTGGCGGCACGATGTTTCGCCTGCGCTACCGCAGTCGGCGCCGGCAAAAACCGCCCTTAGTGCTTTTTTGTGACGTGTCCGGTTCTATGGCTCGTTACACCAGCTTCGTGCTGCAGTTTATCTACGGCCTGCACAGCGTGGTGCGCAGTATTGAAAGTTTTGTTTTTTCGGAAAACCTGGAGCGTGTGACCACTTATTTTCGGCATGGTGAAGATTTTAATGCTATCATGCCGGAGATGATGAGCCGTTCCGCTCAGTGGGGGCGCGGCACTAATATGGCGGTGGCGCTGCGGGCGTTGCGTCAGAATTATGCGCATGTGCTGACCGGGGATGCTTACGTGATTATCGTCAGTGACACCAAAACGCTGGCCTTGTTTGATGCGGCTAGGGAACTAACACAACTGAAAAGGAAGGTGAAGGAGGTCGTCTGGCTGAATACGCTGCCCACGCAGGACTGGGAACGTGCTAAGACTATTGACGCTTTTCGCAAAATCGTCCGGATGTATCCGTGTAATACCATCTTTGATTTAGAGAAGGCGATGCGCGGGAAAATATTCTCATAAAAAGCGAGGAGGACACAAAATGAAGCAGATTGCTATTGCCGGTAAGGGCGGGGTGGGTAAAACTACATTTACGGCGCTGATGCTGCGCTACCTGATGAAAAACAGGCCGGGTAAAACGCTGCTGGCTGTAGATGCTGACCCCAACGCTAACCTGAACGAGGCGCTGGGGATGGAAGCGGAGAAAACGATTTCCAACATTCTGGAAGGTACTAAGGACCCCAAGGCTGTTCCGTCGGGTATGACAAAGGAAATGTATATGGAGTATAAGCTGCAGGACGCCCTAGTGGAGACGAAAGAAATTGATCTTTTGGTGATGGGCAACCCGCAGAAGGCTGGCTGCTATTGCTACCCCAACGATTTGCTGCGTAAGCATCTGGAAAAGATGCGCAGTAGCTACGACTACGTGGCAGTAGATAACGAGGCTGGCCTGGAGCACCTGAGCCGTCGCATCATTTCACAAGTGGACGTACTGATTATTGTCAGTGACTCCGCCGTCCGCAGCATCCGCTCGGCGGCAAGAGTGTATGAAATCGTCCAGGCGGTTAAACTTGACATTAAAGCAGCTTATCTGGTGGTGACCAAAGTGATGGGTGATGAGATTGCCCAGTTGCATGAAGAAATTGCCAAGACCGGACTCGAACTGCTCGGTACTATCCCCCTTGACCCGCTGGTAGCGGAATTTGACCTGAAAGGAAAGGCGCTCGTTGATTTGCCGGATAATGCCCCAGCGGTGATAGCTGTGAGCCAGATTATTGACAAGCTAAACCTGTAGCTTCTGTTCTGCTCTTGTTGGCGCCGTCCTGAAGGCTTTTTATACAGTATTTGGCCGGTAAGTGGATCGGGATAAGAGAGAGCTTGGAGGGATACTTCGTGGGCAGGTTGACGGCTTACCGTGACCGCCGGCATGCTGGAGAAGTACTGGCGGAGTTGCTTTTGGACTATCAGGGTGCGGAGGTACTGGTTCTGGCTGTTCCGCGCGGCGGTGTACCGGTAGCGTTGCCGGTGGTGGAAGCATTGGGGTGCGCTTTGGATCTGATTATTCCGCGTAAAATTGGGGCTCCCGGCCAGACAGAACTGGCCATTGGCGCTGTCTGCGAGGACGGAGAAGTGCTTTTAAACCGCAGGCTGGTGCAGAGCCTAGGGGTGAGCGACGAATATATCCGCAGTGCCGCCGCCGGGGAAGTAGCTGAAATCACGCGGAGGCTGGCCGTCTACCGCGGCGGTCGTTCTCCGGCGATGCTGTCTGGCCGTAGAGTGATTGTCATTGACGACGGGGTGGCGACTGGGTTTACGCTCAATGCGGCTCTGCAGTCGGTGGCCAGGCATAAACCGCAGGAACTGGTCCTGGCAGTGCCGGTAGGCCCGCCCGAGTCCTTAGCTATGCTCGCCAGGGAAGCCGACAAAGTAGTCTGCCCGTTGCAGCCGGAGCCGTTCTGGTCGGTGGGACAGTTTTACCGCTGTTTTGACCAGTTGGAGGACAGTGACGTGCGCGGCCTGCTGCGGCAGGCTTGGAACGATACGAAGTAAACAGAGAAAACCTGACGTAAACAGAAGATATGAAAGGCAGTGCTCCTCTGACGAGAAACGGAGGTTTAAGGATAAGATGAAGCTGACTTTTTGCGGCGGTGCCCGTACTGTGACCGGCTCTTCGTTCTTGCTGGAGGCGGCGGGCAAAAAAATACTGATCGATTGCGGCATGTTCCAGGGTAGCAAGCGGCTGCGGGAGAGAAATTTCGGTAACTACCCGTACAATCCAAAGGGAATTGATTACATTGTCCTGACTCATGCCCATGTCGACCATTGCGGTTTGTTGCCTAGGCTTGTTAAAAACGGCTTTGGCGGTCGGGTGGTGGCGACCAAAGCTACAGCCGACCTGGCCGGGCTAATGCTCCCTGACAGTGCACATATCCAGATGATGGAGTCAGAATGGTTTAACAGAAAAAACGAACGAGCTGGGCGCCCGCTCGTCGAGCCCCTTTATACGGTGGAGGATGCTTATGCTGCGCTTCAATCTTTTCAATGTGCCGACTATCACAAAACACTCGTGCTTACTCCGGAAATCTCCTTAAAATTTTATGATGCCGGGCACATCTTGGGTTCGGCTATCCTGGAGTTTTTAATCACGGAACACGGTAACCAGCAAAGAATTGTTTTTTCGGGTGACTTGGGCAAGACGAACCAACCGATTATCCGCAACCCCGATGTGCTGGAAGCAGCCGACTATCTGGTTATCGAGGGGACTTACGGCTCTCGTGAACATGAACATGAAGAGCAAAAACTGACACTGTTGCGCCAGGTCATCACGGAGACGCTGGCTGTCGGCGGCAATATCGTCGTTCCGTCTTTTGCTGTGGGGCGAACGCAGGAGTTGCTCTATTTTCTGAACCAACTTATTCACCAGGGCCAACTCCCTCGTCTCCCTATCTATATCGACAGCCCGATGGCCATTTCGGCCACGGAAATCTTTACCCGGCACCCCGAATGTTTTGACATACGGATGCGCCAGATGCTCGCTAACGGGAAGGATCCGTTCAGGTTCCCGGAAGCAACTTTTACCAGGACGGCTGAAGAGTCGCAGGCCATTAACCGCCTGCAGGGAGGGGCACTGATTATCTCTGCCAGCGGCATGTGCGATGCCGGGCGTATCAAACACCACCTGAAGCATAACCTCTGGCGCCGGGAATCGACGGTGCTTTTTGTCGGCTACCAAGCGGAAGGGACGCTGGGCCGACGCCTTAAAGACGGGACAAAAAAAGTCCGGATTTTCGGTGAAGAGATTGCTGTCCGCGCCCGCATAGCCGCTATCGAAGGGTTCTCCGCTCACGCTGACCGTTCGGAACTTTTGTCCTGGATCGACAAGTTTATCCAAAAACCAAAACAGGTTATTCTCGTTCATGGCGAAGAAGAGGTTCTGATGAATTTTTCCACTGCCATTGAACGGGAAATGGGGCTTTCTACCTACATCCCCAATTACTTGGAGGCCATAGAGCTCAAACCGCTGGCGCGGAAGTTGGCTACTACCGGTCAGGCGTTGGCCAGGGTCAAGGCGCGGGAGTTGTTGGACGAGTGGCTGCAGGTATCCGGAGAGTTTAGCTGTCGCCTGGAAGCGTTATTAAGAGAGGAAGAAGACGAGGGTCGTCTGCTGGCGCTGGAGGAGGCGTTGTCGGAAATAAGGGTCAGTATGGAGGAAAATTTCTTTTAGACAGGAGGGAGCTATTGTGGGGGAGGAATGGGACATTCAGGCCATTTTGCCGCACCGGTACCCCTTTTTAATGGTGGATCGCCTTTTGGAAGTTGTTCCGGGCGAACGGGCCAGCGGCCTCAAAAACGTGACTATCAACGAACCGTTCTTTCCGGGACATTTCCCAGGGCGGCCAGTGATGCCCGGTGTTCTGATAGTAGAAGCTATGGCCCAAGTGGGCGCTGCAGCTCTTATGTTGTTGGAGGAGAACAAGGGGAAACTCGCCCTGTTTGCCGGGATTGACAACCTGCGGTTCAGACGCCAGGTGCTGCCTGGCGATACGTTGTTGCTGAAGATGGAAATCATGAAAACACGCGGACCGATCGGTAAAGGACGCGGCACGGCCAGCGTCGGCGGTAAAATGGCGGCCACAGGCGAGTTAATGTTTGCGTTGGTCGACAAAGTCGAATAAAAAGAGGTTGACAACCTTAGTCGCCTTAGTTATCATTTGTTTGGGAGCACAACCGCATACTCTTATCCAGAGAGGTGGAGGGATTGGCCCGATGAAACCCGGCAACCGGACTGTGTCACGGTGCCAATTCCAGCTGGGGTTTGCCCGGGGAGATAAGAGAGGTTACTGTAAAAAAGAACCTCTTAAAAACCCAAAGAGGTTCTTTTATTTTGTTTATTTGCTGTATGTTTGCCGCAAGCTAAGCTGCGAGCTAGGAGGAATCAAAATGGGCAAAAATTTTCTGTTTACCTCGGAGTCAGTTACTGAAGGACATCCAGACAAGGTTTCGGACCAGATTTCAGACGCTATTCTGGACGCCATTCTGGCGAAAGACCCGCAGGCGCGGGTGGCGGCCGAGACTTCTGTCACCACGGGACTAGTGCTGGTGGCAGGTGAAATCACGACCGCTTGTTATGTGGATATTCCGCGCCTCGTCCGCGACACGGTCAAGGGTATCGGTTATACCCGGGCCAAATACGGGTTTGATGGCGATACATGTGCCGTGCTGACCTCTATAGACGAACAATCCCCCGACATCGCTCTTGGCGTTGACCGAAGCCTAGAGTCTAAATGCGGTGAGTTGCGGGAAGAAGACCTAGAAGCTATTGGCGCCGGTGACCAGGGAATGATGTTTGGCTTTGCCTGTAACGAAACGGCGGAGCTGATGCCATTACCGATTGCCATGGCCCACAAGCTAGCCCGGCGTCTAGCCGAAGTACGCAAAAATAAAACGCTCCCCTACCTGCGGCCTGACGGCAAGACCCAAGTTACGGTCAAGTATGTGGACGGCAAGCCGCAAAGCATTACCACTGTCGTTGTTTCTGCCCAGCACCATGAGGACGTGGAGATGGAGAAAATTAGAAAAGATATTCTGGAAACCGTTGTTTTCCAGGTAGTACCGGCGGCCTACCTAGAGAACGATACGCGCTATTTTATTAACCCCACCGGGCGGTTTGTGGTCGGCGGACCGCAAGGTGATGCCGGACTGACCGGCCGCAAAATCATCGTGGACACTTATGGTGGCTATGCCCGCCATGGTGGCGGGGCGTTCTCTGGTAAGGACCCGACCAAAGTGGATCGTTCTGCCGCTTATGCCGCACGCTATGTGGCTAAAAATATTGTTGCTGCCGGGATGGCCGACAAGTGTGAGGTGCAGCTGGCCTATGCGATCGGCGTGGCCAATCCGCTCTCCCTGATGGTGGAAACATTTGGCACAGGACGGGTGGAAGAGGAAAAAATTGTGGCCCTTATCCGCGCCTATTTTGACCTGCGTCCTGCCGCCATTATCCAAAACCTCAACCTGCGCCGGCCCATTTACAAGCAAGTGGCCGCCTACGGCCATTTTGGTCGCGATGACCTTGACCTGCCGTGGGAGCAGACGGACAAGGCTGAGCTTTTGCGTCGTGAGGCGGGGTTAAGGTAATTAATTAGAGAAAGAGCGGCTATATCTTTGCCAGTTTAAGCAGTAAAAGTATGTCCTACTGCCAAGTTTGCGCTTGGCGGTATTTTTTTGGCCGCTATTTTGCGCAAAGTCGGCATTTGCCACCACTTCTTGCCTCCGCCTATAATTAAACTGTCGCTCTGGCGACGGAAGGGAGGGAAGAAAATGTCGGTTATCTTGGCCAAAGGGTTTACCCGCTGTCAGGTTAGGTTGCAAAGCGGCGTGGATGAGCAGGGGAATCCTGTTTACGTCAACCGGATGTTTGGGCGTATCCGCCCGGAAACAAGCCACCAGGACGTGTATGACGTTGTGCAGGCGTTGCTCTCACTGCAGTCGCTGCCGGTAAGCTACCTGCGTCGCCTAGACGACGGGGAGTTGCTTCGCCAGTAACGCTTGCGTCTTGCGAAAAGGAGGGGAGGTGAGCAAATGGAACAAACTTTGCAACTGGTCTTTCGCAATGAGGGGGGATCGACGTTTAGTATTGCTCTGGCCAATCCCCGTACCAATCTGACGGTGGGGGCTGTGGCTGCTGTCATGGATCTGGTGATTGCCAGGAATATTTTCCAGAGCAACGGAGGCGCTCTGACGGTAAAAGAACGCGCCAGCCGGATTGCCCGGGAAGTAGTGGAAATCGCTTCTTTCCAATAGAGGGCGGGGAGGGTTTCTGCTCTCCCCGTACATAATGGGCGGGTATAGGCAGGATTAAGAGCGTCAACGTGGAATGTTTCCGCGTGGAGGGGAACTTATGCCCAAGCTGGAGGGAGTTCTGGAAAGAGTCACTTACTATAACGACGCTACTTTTTTTATGGTCGCCCGCCTGCGCGCCTGCGACGAAACACTGCACACTATTATCGGCAATCTGCCGCGTTTCAGCGTGGGCGAGCAACTGCTCCTAGATGGCGAGTGGTCAGAGCACCCGGAATATGGCCGCCAGTTTAAGGCGACGGCTTACGAATCCGCGGCCCCGCAAAACGTCAAGGGAATTTTGCGCTTTCTCTCCTCCGGGCAGGTGAAGGGCGTAGGGCCCGCTACAGCAGAAAAAATTGTCCATGCTTTTGGCGCTCAGGCGCTCGATGTGTTAGAAAAGGAGCCGGCGCGTCTTACAGCGTTAGAGGGGATCGGTGAAAAGCGGGCCACGATGATTGCGGCTTCTTTGCGAGAGCGGCGCGAAATCATGCGGGTCATGTCTTTTTTGCAGGGCTTTGGCGTCGGCCCCGGGTACGCCGCTCGTATTTACCGGAAATACGGGGAGGCCACCAAGGATATCGTCAGTAAAAATCCTTACCAGCTCGCGGAAGACGTCTTTGGCGTAGGCTTCCGCACGGCCGACAAAATCGCGCTGGAGATGGGTTTTGCTCCAGCCTCGTCCCATCGTCTCCGTGCGGCTCTGCTTTATCTGTTAAATCAAGCGCAGGATGAAGGACATGTCTTTCTTCCGGTGGAGGAGCTATTTAGCCGAGTTTGGGAGGCGCTTGACTTAGAGGAAGACAGCGAGTGGGCAGAACTTATGGAAAAACAGTTGAAGCGCTTGGCGCAAGACGGGCTGCTCGTGCTCGAGGGCCTTCCCGGCGGAACGGCGGCTTATCTGGCACCGCTTTATCACGCAGAACGCTATGCGGCTCATAAGCTACGGGAACTGGCGCGCTACAGCTTTTCTGAGGCGCCGGACCCGCTGGCGTCGGAAGAAGCAATCGCGGGCCTGTCTGAAGGGCAGCGACAGGCGGTGCTGCAGGCGCTCTCGCACGGGTTGCTGGTCATTACCGGCGGGCCCGGTACGGGCAAAACGACGACCACCAAATCACTGCTCGCTTTGTTTGCCCGCCAGGGGCTGGAAGTGCTGCTGGCTGCTCCTACCGGCCGCGCTGCCAAGCGGATGACGGAAGCGACGGGCAGGGAGGCCAAGACGATCCACCGCCTGCTGGAGTATGCCTACAGTGAGGGTGAGGGCTATCGTTTCCAGCGTGATGAAGCGAGGCCTTTGCGCGCCCATGTGCTCATTGTTGATGAGGTTTCCATGGTGGACGTACTCCTTTTCTGCCAACTGCTCAAGGCGATTCCGGCGGGCTGCCGGCTGATTTTGGTAGGTGACGCCGACCAACTGCCCTCCGTGGGCCCGGGCAATGTCCTGCGAGAGATTATCGCCTCAGGGAGCGTGCCGGTTGCCAGGCTGGAACAGATTTTCCGCCAGGCAGAGAGGAGTGCCATCGTTACTAATGCGCATCTGGTTAATGCCGGGCAGTTGCCGCAGTGGGAAGGATCATCAGGCGAATTCTGTTTTATCAGTCAAAGCGAGCCGGAACAGATTCTGGAGCAAATCCTGGATCTGTGCAGCCGCCGCTTGCCCCGGTACAGAAATAAGGACGCCATCAACGACATTCAAGTCCTAAGTCCGATGCGCCGGACCGTCTTGGGCGTGGAAAATCTTAATCTGCACCTACAGCAGCGACTAAACCCGCCGGCACCCCACAAGACGGAGCTGCGGGTGGGGCAGACCATTTTTCGTTTGGGCGACAAGGTAATGCAAATTCGTAATAACTACCAGAAAGAAGTGTTCAACGGTGATATTGGCAGTATAACCTATCTTAACCTGGAAGACGGAGAGCTGACTGTCTGTTATCCGGATGTGAGCGGGTTGCGTGAAGTGCTTTACGACCTGGCTGAACTGGAGGAGCTGGTTCTTTCCTACGCTGTTTCGGTCCACAAAAGTCAGGGCAGCGAGTACCCGGTAGTTATTCTGCCGGTGGTTACGCAACACTATGTCCTGCTACAGAGAAATCTGCTTTACACCGCTATCACCAGAGCCAAGGAGCTGGTAGTGCTGGTGGGTACCAGGAAAGCACTGGCGATTGCCGTGCGTAACAACAAGGTCGAGACACGCTATACAAGGCTGGCAGCCAGATTAAACGGTTAGGGACAAGTGGGGTGAAAAGCATCTTTGCGTCTGTTACCTCTGCTTTTAGACTTGTTCTTTCCCCCTCGGTGCGTTCTGTGCCGCCGGCGCCCTGACAATGGCGCTCAGACTGATTTTTGTGTTGCCTGCCTGGCGGCGATGCCTGACCCGGCCTGCTGCTGCCGCCGTTGTGGCTACGTGCTGCCGGAGCGAGGAGCCAAGTGTCAGGCCTGCCGCGGGCTGCGACTTGCTTTTACCGGCACCTGCGCGGCAGATTTGTACCGCGGCCGCCTGAAAGCAGTGATTCACAGGTATAAATACGGCGGGCAGATGCACCTGGCGGGACCACTGGGACGGTTGCTGGCTCGGCAGATCCGCCGTTGTCCCTGGCCGGCATTTTCCGCCGTAGTTCCCGTGCCGCTCCACCCGCGGCGGCGGTCGGATCGCGGCTACGACCAGTCACTGTTGCTGGCGCAGGTTATTGGCACGGAGCTCGATGTTCCGCTGAAAGTAGCTCTCGTCAGGACGAGGTCTACCAAGAGCCAGACGCGCCTTGGCGCGGCGGAGCGTTGGGGAAATGTGCAGGAGGCCTTTGCCGGTGTGCCTGGGACTGCCTTGTCGGGCAATATCCTGCTGGTGGACGACCTGCTGACTACAGGCGCTACGGCACACTATGCGGCAGAAGCACTGCTTAACGCTGGCGCCAGCGCTGTTTATCTGGCGGTAATCGGGCGCTAAAACGGTCGCGTTATGTAGTTGACTTTGCGGCACTGATGTGATACCTTATTTTTGTGCCGGTGTCACGCTGGCAAGTTTTATTTTTCTAGGAGGAATGAAAGTGTTCGGTAAGGTCAAATGGTTTAATCAGGAAAAAGGCTACGGGTTTATTGAGCGGGAAGACGGGGGCGACGTATTCGTCCACTATTCCGCCATTCAGGAGAAGGGCTTTAAATCTCTTTCCGAAGGCGAGCAGGTTCAGTTTGACGTTGTGGAAGGTACTCGTGGTGCCCAGGCGGCCAACGTGACTAAAGTAGGTTAGCCGCTCAGGCGACCTGACATATGGCCTTAAAAATCCCAAAAGTTGCTTTTGGGATTTTTTCATGGAAAAGGAATGACGGAGAGCAGATTGTG
The DNA here is from genome assembly GCA_018333395.1 of Dethiobacter sp. Next base: position 20,905 of record JAGXSQ010000155.1, on the reverse strand, counting down.
CCGGGAATCTGCCGTTCTTTGGTTTGGGTGGCAGGATTTTTCCCGGTTACAGTGAATACTAATAAAAAGCTGAAGGGAGATAGACAGATGGAACTGATGGTCAGGGGTAAAAACAATCTGGAAATTACTGCGGCTCTTAAGGAGTATGTGCAGAAAAAAATCAGTAAGATTAACAAATACTTCGATGTAAGTACAGAGGCGCAGGTAACGCTAGGCGCTGTCCGCGGCATACACACGGTGGAGGTGACCGTGGGGGTCAACGGCATGATTCTGCGGGCCGAGGAGGCCACTAATGACATGTACGCTTCTATTGACATGGTAGTTGACAAACTTGAGCGCCAGATAGCTAAATACAAGACAAGAATCAACCGGAAACCGCGCCAGGGCGGGCTTAGAGCGCTGGCCGAACTGCCGCCTGTAACCGAAGAGGTGGAAATGCCGATCGTCAAAACAAAGCGCTTCCTCGTCAAGCCGATGCCTGTTGAGGAGGCTGTTTTACAGATGAACCTGCTCGGTCACGACTTCTATGTTTTTGCCAACGCCGATACCGACGAAGTGAACGTGGTCTACCGCCGCAGGGACGGGAGCTACGGTTTAATTGAACCTACTATAAAACTCTAAAAGCCGGCTACCGCCGGCTTTTTATCTGGAGCGTGATTTTTTTTGCTTGACGCCGTTATCTTTGAAGGAAATTACCCGCAGAGTCCCGTGGAGGAAATGCTGGTCCGCGTCCGACACGGCGCGCTGGCCGACAGCGTGCCTAAGCTCCTCTCGCTTCCGGAAGTAGCCCGGGTTTTCTTGGTCACTAACCGGCCTGAGCTTGCCCAGCTTAGCACGGACCCGCGCTTTTACGTCAAGGTCAACAGGCTGCCGCCTACCCACTTCCATTTTGGCCGACAGTTGTTGGAGCTGGTAGACGAGCAGCACATCGGGCCGGTACTTTGCCTCGGTGGTGCGGCGGTGCCGCTTATCAGCCGGGAAGAGCTGGCGCTCGCCTGCCGCCGGGTGCTGGAAAAACAGGGCCGTTTCGTGACGAACAACGTCCAGTCGGCCGACATCATCGGCTTTAACCCGGCCACAGCCCTGCGTCGCTACCCGCTACCGGCCACCGACAACAGCCTGGCCTTGCTGCTGCGCTATGAGGCGCGCTTTGAGCAGGTATTGATGCCGGCCACGCTGGGATCACAGTTTGACATTGACACGCCAAGCGATCTGCTTGTTCTGGGGGCCTCTCCCTTTGGCGGCGCTCATCTTCGTGCCGCTCTGGCGGCGCTCTCGCTTGACCTGACAGGAGTTGAGCGCCTGAAAGACGTGCTGCGGGGCGACTACCTGGAGCTGGCCTTGATCGGCCGGGTAGGTGCCCCGGCTATGGCCCGCCTCAACAGCCATTTTAAGGTACGCCTACGCGTCTTTTCTGAGGAGCGCGGCATGAAGGCGCTGGGACGCCTGGAAAGTGGTGAGGTCGTCTCGCTGCTAGGATTTTGGCTGATGGAGGCCGGGCCGGAAAAATTCTTCCAGGCGCTTGCTCGTGTGGCTCAAGCCGCACTTATCGACACGCGCGTCCTTTTTGCCCACCTGAAAAGGGAACTCTCCGATGCTGACCGTTTTTATTCCGACCTTGGGCAGTACGAAAAAGTCAGCGACGTCTGGACGAGGGAGTTTACCCACGCCGCCGTAAGCTGTGGCCTGCCGCTGTTGCTTGGCGGCCACTCTCTGGTCAGCGGGTGTCTTTTTGCTCTAACGGAAGAACTTGGTTGTCTACTTTGAGCCATCACGAGTTCTTAAGCTTAAAAAGCAGGAAGTTGACAAAACAGGTCGAAATAGGGCTAATGCGAGATTGACAAATTATTCTGTCTCGTGCTTTTGGTGGAGAATCTGGCAAAAGAGAAGAGTGGGGGGATAAGATTGGCCGATGCTCCAAAGGAACACAAGATTTCTGATCTGGAAAAGCTGATTAAACAAATCAGGGACGTCGTTTCCGTCAACATTGTCACCGGTGAAAACAAAGAAATCCAAGAGATGCACGTTCTCGCTGAAGAGACACGCAACGCTAAGCAAATCGTACGCGATATTGAGACGCTGCTCCGGGTGGAGTGCGGCTTGGATTTGGACCATAAAAAAGTATCGGTTGTCCAGCTGAATAAAGAACAGAATGTTTTTCAGGCGCGTCGACTGAAGTGCTCCGCCCTCCAGTTTTACCTCCAGGGCGCCAAAATAGAGGCCATGGTGGAAATTTCCTCCCCGAAAAAGAGCTGCCAGGGACAAAGTGCTGGCGTTAACTCCCGCACCAACCGGCTGCGCCTGATTGCCGAAGCGACCGTCCAGGCGGTTAACCAGTTCATGGAAAAAGGTGGCCATGTGATTCTGGATGATGTGGGCCAGTTTACGCTCGGTGGCCGCCATTTTATTGCTGTGTCCGTCACCTTTGTCTGCAGTCCGGCTGAGGAATCGCTGGTCGGCAGTGCTCTAGTCAAGCAGGACGAGAAAGAAGCGGTGGTGCGGGCGACACTGGCCGCCGTAAACCGGCGTTTGCGCATTGATACTTAATCCGGCAGTGATGTTTGATACTTGGTTATAAAAAAAAGGACCGACAAACAACCAACCCCGAGCGGAGCGGTCGATCCTGCCGTCCCTAGCGGAACGCGGCGGAGAAAACCGCAAAGGGGGTTTCTCTTGTGGCGAAGATTCTTCGCGCTTTAATCGTGCTCGGTACACTCGTGCTGGCCGGCGGCGCTCGTTTCAGGTGGTAAAACGGTCGGTCCTTTTTTAAGTACACAGGAGGGCGACATGTCTTTCAAAAAAGAAACGGTTGCTCTAAAAATATATCTTTTCTTAATCTTATCGGTGGCCCTGTTGTTTTTGTCTGTTAATTTCCCAGAGATAGGGAAACTAGGCTGGCCGTTTTTCTTTTTTGTTCTGCTGCATATTGTTTTTGAAAACCTGGACATCCCACTGCCGTGGGGTCAAGGACAGGGGAGCGTTTCCGTTGGTTTTGCGCTGGACGTGGCCATGATTATTCTTTTCGGCCCGGCGGCTACCGCTTGGGCCAATGTTATCGTTTCCGGCTCAGATCTCAAGCTCCTGCGGAAGATGCGGGAAAAATACCACCGCATCTTCTTTAACATAAGTCAGTTGGCGCTCTCCACCGGGCTAGCCGGCCACGTTTACCTGCTGCTGGGCGGAGAGGTGGGGCGGGTGCGTCTGCCGGCCGACCTACTGCCGCTTGTCGGTAGCGTGGCCGTCTATCTGGCGCTTAATGTTGTTTTCGTGGCCTTGGTTATCTCCCTGTCGCAAAAAGTTTCTTTCCGCAGTGTATTTCTGACCAACATGCGCTGGGCGCTACCCAACTACCTGGCGCTCGCGCCGCTAGGGTTGCTCCTTGCCGTGGTGCACCTTAACATGGGTGTTATCGGCGTGCTGCTGCTTACTATCCCGCTCTTGCTGGCGCGTCACACCTTTATCCTGTACATGGACATGCGCAACCAGTATCTGGATACGATTAAGGCGCTGACGAGAGCCATCGATGCTAAGGACCACTACACGCACGGCCATTCGGAGCGGGTAGCCGAATACGCGGTGCTGATCGGGCAGGAGCTGAGACTGCGCGAAGACTTTTTAGAGAAGCTAGAGGCGGTCGCGCTTTTGCATGATATCGGCAAAATCGGTATTCCGGAGCCGATTTTAAATAAGCCGGGTCGGCTTTCGGACGAGGAGTTCGACCAGATGCGCGACCACGCGGTCATTGGTGCCGAGATTATCCAGAATATCAAGTTTGTCAGTGAATACGCCGATGTTGTCCGCCACCACCACGAGCGGGTGGACGGCTACGGCTATCCTAACGGCATGCCAGGAACAGAGATGTCCCTGGGTACCCGGATTGTAGCCGTGGCGGACGCTTTTGATGCCATGACCTCTGAGAGGCCTTACCACCGCCAAAAGACGTTGGCGGAAGCGGTAGACGAACTGCAGCGCTGTTGCGACACCCAGTTTTGCCGTGACGTGACTGACGCTTTGGTGCGGGTCTTGCGGCGCAGGGGGGAAATATAAATGACGGCTTTGACGGAGGTTGGCGCAGCAGTGCTGGTGGCTTTGCTGCGCGGCGGGAAAATAGCGCGTTTGGCTAACCTAGCCTTGGAGGGGTTAGTTTTTGTCTGGTTGACGCTGCTGTTGCGGGTGGTGGCCGATGTGCTGGCGGCATACTGGGTTCCTGCGGCGGCTTGGCTGCAGGCAGCAGCATACCTGCCGCTTTTTTATTTTTTCCTGCTGAACAGGGACAGGGCGGGGATGGCTCTTTTGGGCCTTGGCAGCGCGCTCAACCTGCTGGTAATTGCGGCTAACGGCGGCATGATGCCGGTGTCGGTGGTAGCCATCGCCAGCGCAGGCGGTGCCGGCAATGTGCCGGTGGGTACCCACACCCTCTTGACAGGCGAAAGCAGATTATCGTTTTTGGCCGATGTTATCCCGGTGCCGTGGCATTTTCCCGGCCCGGTCGTCGTCAGCGGGGGCGATATACTGATTACACTGGGTGTTTTCCTGTTTATCCAGCATCAGATGCTGGCCGGGAAGGCCGGGAGGCCTCGTGGCTCTCTGGCGCCTAAAAATTAAAAATAGCTACAGGGGATGCTGTCGTGCTAACCTGGACTGCGTCACGAACAGCGGGCGGTATGCTTTCACAAAAAAACAGACAGAAAAGTGGGGATGAGCTTGACGAAAAGAAAGCTTGCTATAGGCTTCATGTTGTCCTTGATGATGGCCACGCTTGCTTTTTCCGGCTGTGCAAGGCAGTCTGAGCGGTCCGAACCGGTAACTGTGGTTGTCGCGCAAGGGGCTGAGCCCATTTCCCTGGATCCGCAGCGAACTAATGACCAGGCGTCGGCGAGAATCACGCAACAATTGTACGACACGCTCCTTTTCCAGGACGAAAACATGGAGATTAAGCCGGGACTGGCTACGGCGTGGAGCCAGATTGACGAGCTAACCTGGGAGTTTACTCTCCGTCAGGGAGTCAAGTTTCATAACGGGGAGGAGCTTACGGCAAGCGATGTAAAATTTACCTTCGAGCGGCTCATAAATCCAAAGACCAAATCTCCAGCCGCGTTTATTCTCGACCCGGTAACTGGCGTGGAAATCGTTGACGAACTTAAGCTAAGGATTACCACAAGAGAGCCCTTCGCCCCACTCCTGGCCCAGCTGGCCCATTCGGCTGCCTCCATCCTAAATGAGAAAGCTGTTACAGCCGCAGGAGAGGACTATGGCCAAAAGCCCGTGGGAACAGGGCCTTTCCTTTTCGCTAACTGGACTGCCGGTGCTACCGTGGAGCTTGCCAGGAATGGCGCCTACTGGGGTGTTGCGCCCAAGATTGACAGACTTATTTTCAGGAACATCCCGGAAGGGGCCACTCGCGCTATTGAACTCGAAACTGGCGCGGTGGATATTGCCTATGACGTCGAGCCCCAAGATATAGAAAGGCTGGCCGGGAACGATAAACTGCAGCTCGTCCGTAAACCGACTTTAGCGACCAATTATATGGGCTTTAATCTGCGGAAGCCGCCGTTTGACAGGCTGGAGGTCCGCCAGGCCATCAATTATGCCGTTAATGTCGAGGAAATAATCGAGCATATCCTGCTCAACGTAGGTACTAGGGCGCGTGGTCCCCTTGGACCCAATGTGTTTGGCGCTCATCTTGGCCTAGATGGCTATGAATATAACCCCGGGAGAGCTAGGGAGCTCCTAGCCGCTGCCGGACTTCCGGAGGGGTTCAAGACTACTATCTGGACTAACGACAGCCCGTCCCGCACCCGGATTGCTGAAGCTGTGCAGGCGCAATTGCAGGAGGTTGGCATCGAGGCTACAGTGCACGCGCTGGAATGGGGCGCTTTCCTAGAGAATATGGCGGCAGGGCGGCACGAGATGTTTCTTCTCGGTTGGTTCAGTGTGACCGGAGACGCTGATTACGGGCTCTTTTCCTTGTTTCACAGCAGCCAGTTCGGCGGTGCCGGTAACTTTACGTTCTATAGCAACAGCCGGGTAGACGAATTGCTCAATTTCGGCCGGACCAGTGCCAACTCCGGGGAGCGCTTGGTTGCTTACCAGGAGGCGCAAGAGATTATCGTCCGGGAAGCGCCGTGGCTGTTCCTCTATGTTAGTGAGGAAGTAGTGGCGATGACGGCGGATATTACTGGCTTTGTTTTCCATCCCGCCGGCCATCATAGCCTGAAAACGGTAGAAAAGAAATAGGAGCGGGGTGGAAACTCCCTTGTGGCGGTATGTTGTACGCAGGTTGCTGCTAGTTATTCCCGTCATGCTTGGGGTATCGCTGATCGTTTTTTTGTTAATGCATTTTGCGCCGGCTGACCCGGCTCTCCTCATGTTGGGAGAACGGGCGACCGAGGAGCAATTGTTAACCCTCCGGCAGGAGATGGGGTTGCTTGACCCGCTACCTGTGCAGTACGTACGCTTCCTGGGGCGAGCTCTGCAGGGCGATTTGGGGCGTTCCCACCGCTCTAACCGCCCTGTCGCCGCAGAAGTGCTAAGCCGCATGCCCGCCACCGCTGAACTGGCGGTGGCGGCGGTGGTTATTGCTGTCGTCATAGGGCTTCCTATCGGGATTATTTCGGCCATCAAACCGTATTCATTTCTGGATCATGCCAGTATGTTTATGGCTTTATGGGGTGCTTCTCTGCCTACTTTCTGGCTGGGGTTGATGCTGATACTGTTCTTTTCTGTCAGGCTTGGTTGGCTTCCCGCCTCCGACCGGCAGGGCTTGGAATCTTTGATTCTACCGGCTGTTACCCTAGGCGTGGGTGCGGCGGCGCTGATTATGCGGATGACGCGGTCGAGCATGCTGGAAGTGATGGACCAGGACTACATCCGCACTGCCCGTGCCAAGGGACTGCCTGAAAGAGCGGTGATTTACAGCCATGCGCTAAAGAACGCTCTTTTGCCGATTATCACCGTCATTGGCCTGCAGTTTGGCTCTTTGCTCGGTGGAGCGGTTATTACGGAGAGTGTTTTTGCCTGGCCTGGAGTAGGTCGGCTGGCGGTGGAGGCGATACGGGCCAGGGATTACCCTGTGGTCCAGGGCGCGGTATTGATGCTGGCGCTGGCGTTTGTGCTGCTCAATCTGCTGGTAGACTTGTTGTATGCGTATATTAATCCTCGCCTCCGTACTCGTTATAAGTAGTGCTGCCAGGGCGCCTGTTTCCGGGAGTTTTCTGCAATTAGGCCATTTTACGAGGAGCTAAGGCGGATGAATAAGAATGTAAAGCAAGCATCTGTTGTGGGGAAGCGGCGCGGAAGGAGCGACTTCTGGCGGCGACTGCGTCACAACCGCTTGGCGATGTTTGGCGTCGCCGTAATTGCCTTGCTTACTATGGCGGCCGTTTTCGCTCCATGGCTTGCACCCTACTCGCCCACAGCCCAAAATCTTCCCCAGAGGCTTCAACCTCCAGGGCCTACTCACCTGCTAGGCACCGATGACTTCGGTCGCGATATCTTGAGCCGGATTATCCATGGAGCCCGCGCATCGTTGCTGGTGGGCTTTTTTTCCGTTGGTGCCGCTCTGGTCGGAGGTGGTTTTCTGGGTATGCTGGCTGGCTACTACGGGGCCAGGCTGGATAACTTGATAATGAGGGTGATGGACGTCATCCTGGCCCTGCCCACCATCTTGTTGGCTATGGTCATTGTAACAGCGCTCGGCCCGGGTTTGTTCAACGTCATGATTGCCGTAAGTGTGAGTCTTATCCCCAATTACGCACGGGTGGTCAGAGCCGCCGTTCTTACTGTGCGGGAACAGGATTTTATCGAAGCGGCTAGGGCCAGTGGCGCGAGCGACCTGCGGATTATGTATAGGCATATCCTGCCCAATTCATTTGACCCCCTCATCGTCCAGGGTGCTCTGGGGGTAGCTGAAGCGATTCTTGCGGCAGCGTCTTTGAGCTTTATCGGGCTTGGGGCGCAACCGCCTACTCCGGAGTGGGGAAGCATGCTTTCTAGCGGGCGCGCTTTCCTGCGTGACGCTCCCCATGTGGCCACCTTTCCGGGACTGGCCATTATGCTGACTGCCTTGGCGCTTAATCTTTTCGGAGATGGTCTGCGCGATGCTCTTGACCCGCGCTGGCGCCGGCGGTGACCAACTTTAGCCCGAGTCTATGGGGGCCTATTTGACTGCCACCACCGAAGGGGGAATCAGAATGCGCGGGAAGGAAGCCACAGCCCGCATCAAGATCAACAAGCTGCTTGAAGCGGCGGGCTGGCGTTTCTTTACTGACGGCGGTAAACCCGCCAACATTCGCCTTGAACCCGGAGTCACGGTCAAGTCCGCTGACCTGGACGCGCTTGGCGACGACTTCGAGAAGACTGCCAGGGGATTCGTCGATTTCCTGCTGCTCGATGCCAAGGGCTTCCCGCTCATCGTGTTGGAGGCTAAGGCTGAAGACAAAAGCCCCCTGGTCGGAAAAGAGCAAGCCCGCAAGTACGCCCGCTCCCAGAACTGCCGCTTTGTCATCCTCTCTAACGGCAACTTGCACTATTTCTGGGACCTCGAATGGGGAAACCCCCGCATCATCACCTCCTTCCCTACGCCGGATTCAGTAATGGGCTACCAAAAGGTTGTGCCTAATCCGGAGCGTCTGGTCAAGGAACAGGTTGGCGAAGACTACATTGTCCTCACCCAGCGCCCGAACTACCAGGCCGATGCCGGCTGGAAGAACGCGGACGAACGCCCCGCCTATATTCAGACCAACAAGTTGCGCTTCCTGCGTTCCTACCAGCTAAAGGCCATCCATCGGCTTCAGGCTGCCGTGAAGGACGGCCTGGACCGCTTCCTGTTCGAAATGGCCACCGGCACCGGCAAGACCCTCACTGCCGCCGCTGTAGTCAAGCTCTTTCTCCGCTCTGGCAACGCGCGGCGCGTACTCTTTCTGGTGGACCGTCTCGAATTGGAGGACCAGGCCAAGAAGACCCTCGCCGCGCTACTGTCAGCCGATTTCCAGACGGTCATCTACAAGGAGAACCGGGACGACTGGCGGCGCGCCGAGGTCGTCGTGACGACCGTGCAGTCGCTCCTCTTCAACAACAAGTACCTGCGGCTTTTCTCGCCGACCGACTTCGACCTGGTCATCTCCGACGAAGCGCACCGCTCAATCGGCGGCAACGCCCGCGCCGTTTTCGACTACTTCGTCGGTTATAAACTCGGGCTGACCGCCACACCGCGCGACTACCTTCGCCGTTTCGACAAGACAAATCCTACAACACGCGACCCGCGCGAGGCCGAGCGCCGTCTGCTGCTGGACACCTACCGCACCTTCGGTTGCGAGAGCGGACAGCCTACATTCCGCTACTCGCTGGTAGACGGCGTGCGGGACGGCTATCTAATCAATCCCACCGTGGTGGATGCCCGCACCGAGGTTACCACCCACCTTCTTTCCGAAGCGGGCTTCATAGCCGCGTTCATCGATGACACCGGCGAGGACCAGGAGGAGGCCTTCAGGCAGCGGGATTTTGAGAAGCGCTTCTTTTCCGAGGCGACGAACCGCTTGTTCTGCAAGACCTTCCTGGAGAACGCCCTGCGCGATCCGGTCAGCGGCGAGATCGGCAAGTCGATCATCTTCGCCATCAGCCAGAACCACGCCGCCAAGCTGACGCAACTCCTTAACCAGATGGCCGACCGCCTGTTCCCCGGGAAGTACCAGTCCGACTTTGCTGTGCAGGTCACTTCCCAGATTCCCTACGCCCAACAGTTTACCGTCAATTTCGCCAACAACAACTTGCTCGGCTCCGGCAACTTTCTTTCCGCCTACAAGACCAGTAAGGCGCGGGTCTGCGTGACCGTTGGCATGATGACCACCGGCTACGACTGCACCGACATCCAGAACCTTGGTCTCTTCCGTCCCATCTTCTCGCCGACCGACTTCATTCAGATCAAAGGCCGTGGCACCCGCAAGCACGACTTCCTAGAGCAGCTCTTCGATGAAAGCATCAAGGCCAACGTGACCCAGCCACAAAAGACCGCCTTCAAGCTTTTTGATTTCTTTGCCAACTGCGAGTACTTCGAGAGCGGGTTCAACTACGACGAAGTTATAAAGCTTCCCCGTCCCACGCGCAGGGGTACGGACAACGGCGGTGGCGAAGGCCCAGTGGTGTACGACGAGGCCTACGAGCACTTGGGCAGCGACATTCTGGCCTCCCTTAAGGAAGAGACCGTCGGCCTCGAAGGTATGAAGATTGACCGCATGTTCTTCGAGAAGTTCGAGGACGCCGTGCGCGGCAACGAATTCGTTGCCCAGGCTGTCGAAGCCGGCCAGTGGGACCGGGTCATGGACTACGTTAACCGCGAGCTCTTCGACAAGCCCGAGGAGTACTACACCCTCGACAAGCTGCGCAAAGCGGCCGCTGTGGACCGCCGTCTGACGTTGCGCGAAATTCTCGAGAAGGTTTTCGGCCTTATCCCCCGTTTCAAGAGCAAGGACGAGCTGCTGGAGGAAGAGTTCGCCAAGTTCGTTGCTGACCACGTCCCCGAACCGCCTTCGGCCATACCCGCAATCAAGCACTACTTCAAAGCCTACGTCACTAGTGGCCGCGTGCGCGACATCATCGACAGCCGTCAGTTTACCGACTTGGTGACCAATCCGGTGTTTTCCACCCGCGACTTCAAGGCCGTGCCGGAGAAGTACCGCGCGCTCGTCCCCGAGTATATCAAGGACTACGTGTCTTTGAACCATTTTGCCGCGTAGAGGAGATACAATGCTAGACACCGACACCAAACGCCGCCTTGACACCGCTCGCGATATCCTCGTGGGCAAGGTGCCCGACCCCAAGAGCCAGGTCGAGCAAATCACCATCGCCCTGATCTACAAGTTTATGGATGACATGGACGCCGAGGCTGAGGAGCTGGGCGGCAGCCGCAAGTTCTTCGCCGCCGACTTCGCCCGCTACGGCTGGGCCAAGCTTATGCGTTCCGGGCTGGGTGGTTTTGAAGCCCTGAACCTCTACGCCGAGGCCATTGCTAAGATGCCGGAAAACCCCGGCATCCCACCGCTCTTCCGCGATATCTTCAAGAACGCCTATCTGCCCTACCGCGACCCGGAGACCCTGCGCGCCTTCCTTAAAGTAATCGACGAGTTCGAATACGACCACTCCGAGCGCCTAGGCGACGCCTTCGAGTACCTGCTCTCCGTGCTCGGCTCGCAGGGCGACGCCGGCCAGTTCCGCACACCGCGCCATATCATCGACTTCATCGTCGCGATCCTCGACCCCAAAAAGCACGAGACCGTGCTGGACCCCGCCTGCGGCACCGCCGGGTTCCTGATCTCTTCGTACAAACACATTCTCAAGGCCAACACCGACACCGAGGGTCACAGCACCCTGACGCCTGACGACAAGGGCTGCCTCGCCGCCAACTTCAAGGGTTACGACATCTCGCCCGACATGGTGCGCCTCTCGCTGGTCAATATGTACCTGCACGGCTTCGCCGCCCCGCATATCTTCGAGTACGACACTCTCACCAGTCAGGACCGCTGGAACGAATACGCCGACGTCATCCTCGCCAACCCGCCCTTCATGTCGCCGAAGGGCGGCATCAAGCCGCACAACCGCTTCTCGGTTAAGTCCAAGCGCAGCGAAGTGCTGTTCGTGGACTACATGGCTGAGCACCTGACGCCCGGCGGCCGCGCCGGCATCATCGTGCCCGAGGGCATTATCTTCCAGAGCCAGACCGCCTACAGGCAGCTGCGCAGGATGTTAGTGGAGGGCTACCTCGTCGCCGTGATTTCACTGCCGGCGGGGGTGTTCAATCCCTACTCCGGCGTGAAGACCTCGATCCTTATCCTGGACAAGTCGCTGGCCAAGCAGAGCGCCACCATCGGCTTCTTTAAGATCGAGCACGACGGCTTCGGCCTCGGTGCCCAGCGCCGCCCCGTTGACAAGGACGACCTGCCCCGGGCTCACGCCGAGATCGCCGAATATCTGCGCCGCCTGCGCGCGCGCGAACAAGTCGAACCCTCTCCCTCTGGGAGAGGGTTGGGTGAGGGCTTCCAACCGACGCTCGGGCTGGTGGTCCCTAAGGAGAGGATCGCGGCGAATGGCGACTACAACCTGAGCGGGGGGCGGTATCGAGAAGGGGCAGTATCAGCGACCACACACACACTCGTGCCCGTTGGCCGCTTCATGAAGGAGAGTGTGAAGACTCTAGATCCTCGGAACACTCCCGACGAGCTGTTCGAGTTGTGGAGCATTCCGGCCTATGACGCTAGGCATCCAGAGTTGATATTTGGCCGCGATATTGGGTCCCAAAAGAAAGTCGTCGCACCTGGGGATGTTCTTCTGTCCCGCATCATTCCCCACATCCGTCGAGCATGGGTCGTTCGCAAGAACTCAGATGGTCTGCGCCAGATCGCATCAACCGAGTGGATTATCTTTGCGAGTGAAGAGGTAGAGCCCGCATTTCTTCGGGAGCTGCTCGTTTCTAACGCCTTCCACGTGTCGTTCATGCAGACGATCACTGGGGTTGGAGGTTCCCTATCGCGAGCTAACCCTACGGCAGTTGGAGAAATCAGAATCCCCCTTCCTCTCCTGGATGTACAGAAGGAGATTGTGGCGGAGATCGAGGGCTACCGGAAAGTCATCGACGGCGCCCGCGCTGTCCTCGACAACTACCGCCCCCACATCCCCATACACCCCGACTGGCCGATGGTGCCGATTGGCGACCTGGTCGAATCCATTCTTCTCGGCCTCGTGAGAAACAAAGCCGAGCAAGACCCGAGGCACAAGCATCCCTACATTAAGATGAACAACATCACGAACGACGGAGCGCTCGACCTGACGGACTTAGCCTTTGTTGACGCGAGTCCAGAAGAGTTGAAACGCCTTTCGTTGAACGACGGGGATTTCATCTACAACACGCGGAACGCACCTGATCTCGTTGGAAAGTCTGCGGTGTATCATGGAAAGAGCGGCACCCACCTTTTTAACAACAACATCCTTCGGATTCGCTTTGGCTCGCCTGCTCTGCCCGACTTCGTGAATACGGTGATGAATAGCGATTTCGGCAAAGCAAAGATTCGAGCCCAAGTGGACGGAACGACCAGCGTCGCTGCGCTCTATCAGAAGAACTATCTGGCGATTGAAATCCCCCTCCCGCCCCTCGCCTTGCAGCAAGCCATCGTGGCCGAGATCAAGGCCGAACAAGCGCTGGTCAACGCCAACCGCGAGTTGATCGTCCGCTTCGAGAAGAAGATCCAAGCCACCCTCGCCCGGGTCTGGGGCGAGGATGCGGTCGGCTTAACTTGAACGCTATGCCAAGAAATAATTAGGACATGTTTCGATAATGTGCTAAAATAGGATTAGACAAAGAGAATAGGAGTAGTGGTGATCTATGCCAAAACATGGGAAGCAAATTCTTGCTGAGGCGCTGAAACTGCCGCCGGTGGAACGGGCCGAATTGGTCGAAAATCTTCTGACCAGCTTTGAGTTTCATTCCAGGAAAAGGAGTGATGCTTTATGGGCTGAAGAAGCGGAACAGCGAGTTGATGCCTTCGAACGAGGTGAAATGGCAACAATCTCGGCAAAAGATGTATTTGCAGAAATCGAAAATAGTATGATGAGTTACGGCATAACCAATAGCAGTTTGTAAGCCAAAGTGCCTTTTTTTATTTAAGGCCCACGTGCAATGGGCTTCTTTCTGTGTTGATTCCAAGGCTAGCAAAAGGTATAATGGACGACAGAGCATGAGAGCGGCGGCGGCCGCAACTGCCGGAATACAGTTTAAGATAGAATTGTTTGGAGGATTTTATATGCGCGGGCTGCTTGCCAAAATTTTAGGCGATGTCAACCAGCGGGAACTGAAGAAAATAACGCCGCTCGTGGAGCAAATCAACGCTCAGGAGGAGCGCCTGCAGGCGCTATCTGACGGGGAACTGCGGGCCAAGACAGACGAATTCCGGGTGCGCCTAGAGCAAGCGTTGCAAGAGGCGCGCGGGCGGATGGTCGACTTGCGCCGGGAACTGGCGGCAGAGGTTGACGCGGAATATTGCCGCGAGCTGGGACGAGATTTGCAGGAAGCAGAGAAGGAACTTTTCGCTGCTGAACGTGCGGCGTTAAATGAGCTTTTGCCGGAAGCTTTCGCGGTGGTGCGGGAGGCATCGCGGCGGACACTGGGTATGCGGCATTTTGATGTCCAGCTGATCGGCGGCGTTGTGTTGCACCAAGGGCGTATCGCCGAGATGAAGACCGGGGAAGGCAAGACGCTGGCGGCTACGCTGCCGGCATATTTAAATGCGCTCCTCGGGCGCGGTGTGCATATCGTTACTGTTAACGACTATCTGGCCAAGCGGGACAGCGAGTGGATGGGGCCTGTTTATCTGTTTTTGGGGTTGTCTGTGGGTCTGATTGCGCACGGTTTGGAGCCGGATCAGCGGCGAGCGGCGTATGCGGCAGACATTACCTACGGGACGAATAACGAGTTTGGTTTTGACTATCTTAGGGATAACATGGTCATCTATCGGGAGCAATTGTCGCAGCGGGAGCTGTACTATGCTATTGTGGACGAAGTGGACAGTATCTTGGTGGACGAGGCTAGGACGCCGCTGATTATTTCCGGGCAAATGAAGGATGACAAAAAGGAAGAAGACTACCTGCGTTTTGACGGAGCTGCACGGACCCTGAAAAAAGAGCGACACTACACGGTCGATGAAAAGGCGCGGACTGTAGAACTGACGGAAGACGGGCAGCGAGAAGTCGAGCGACTGCTTGGCGAAAAAAATCTTTACGGTGAAGAAAGTATCGCTGAAAGTGAAGTCCACGACTTGCTTGGCGGGGCGAGACTGGAGCTTAGCCAAGTTAAAAGAAAAAAAATGGAAAATGCTCTCAGATCCCATGCTCTGATGCAAAGAGACCGGGACTATGTGGTAAAAGACGGCGAGGTCATTATTGTCGATGAGTTCACCGGACGGCTGATGTTCGGTCGGCGCTACAGCGACGGTCTGCACCAGGCTATCGAAGCCAAGGAAAGGGTCAAGGTGGCCAAAGAGAGCATGACGCTGGCCTCCATAACCTTTCAAAATTACTTTCGCATGTATAAAAAATTGTCTGGGATGACTGGCACGGCGGCTACAGAGGAAGAAGAGTTCCAGAAGATTTATGGTATGGACGTGGTGGTCATTCCGACTCACAAGCCGATGATCCGCCGCGACTTGCCGGATGCGGTCTACAAGACAGAGCGGGGTAAATTCGGGGCGGTGGTGGAGGATATTGCCAAGCGAAACGCCACGGGACAACCGCTGCTCGTGGGTACCATTTCCATCGAAAAGTCGGAAGAATTGAGCCGCCTGCTGCAGAAGCGGGGCATCCGCCACGAGGTGCTAAACGCCAAGCACCACGAGAAGGAAGCTAATATCATCGCTCAGGCGGGACGCTTGGGCGCCGTGACCATCGCTACCAACATGGCGGGCCGTGGTACTGATATTTTGCTCGGCGGCAACCATGTAGTCTTGGCGGAAAGAGAATTCAGCGGCAAATACGGCATGCTGCCGGACATTTTTTGGTCCCGACAAGACGTGGGTGATAACGCAAAAGAGGAAGCGAGGCACTTTTTTACCGGAACTTTGCCCAAGTATCAAGAAATTACTAGGACGGAAAAAGAAAAAGTGATCGGGTTGGGCGGGTTGCACATTCTCGGAACGGAGCGCCACGAGGCTAGGCGTATCGACAATCAGCTGCGCGGTCGCTCCGGGCGGCAGGGCGACCCGGGTTCTTCGCAGTTTTATCTTTCCATGGAAGATGACCTGATGCGTCTGTTTGGTGGAGACAACATCCTTGGCATCATGGAGCGCCTGGGCCTTGAAGAAGATGTGCCTATTGACCATCCGCTGATCGGCAGGGCCATTGAGACGGCACAGAAAAAGGTGGAGGCCCGTAATTTTGATCTGCGCAAGCATGTTCTGGAGTATGACAATGTTGTCAACGAGCAGCGGGAGATTATTTACAGCCAGCGACGGCGGGTTTTGGGCGGAGAAAACCTGCGCGAACAGGTGCTGGGCTGGATTGCTGAGCTAGTCGCGGAATCCCTGGCTCTGCATGCCGGCGAAAAAGTCTACGACGACGAGTGGGACTTGTCTGGTCTGTTGCACTACGCCGAGAGCTTGTTTCTACCTCTGAAGCGCTTTACTATGGCTGACCTGCAGAGCAAAAGCAGGGAGGAACTGCGGGAGATGCTTCTCGCTGCGGCCCTTGATTTTTACAGGGAAAGGGAGCAGCAGCTGGGGTTGGAACTGATGCGTGAGGTGGAACGAGTTATTCTGCTTAGTGTAGTGGACAGCAAGTGGATGTATCATATTGACGCCATGGATGATTTGCGCCAGGGGGTGGGCTTGAGGGCGTATGGGCAGCGCGATCCACTGGTGGAATACAAGTACGAGGCTTACGAGATGTTTCAGGAGATGGTGAACTCCATCAAGAAGGATGTAGTCCGCGAGCTGCTACACCGTCGTATTATGGTGGAGCCGCGCCGCCAGACGGTGGCCGTAGTGGATGAAATGCCGCGAAGCAGTAGGACGGCGGCAGATGGCGCGGCACGGTCGGCCAAAGTCGGTCGCAACGAGCCATGCTCCTGCGGTAGCGGCAAGAAATATAAAAAATGTTGTGGGAAGTAGGTGCGAGCAAGTGTTTGCAGAAATCAGGAACGCTTACCAGGAGCTTTACGGGCGCCTGTATGAATTGGGTGTTTCCCTTTGACTTGGCTGGCAGGATGGCTAAGATTGGCGGACTAGAAGCAGACACGGCCAAGCCGGAGTTCTGGTCTGACCCGGAAAAAGCACAAAAAATGATGCTAGAGCTAAAAGCTTTGCGGGAGGAAGTAGCTCCCCTGATCGCAGCCCAAGAGGCGCTGGCCGACTTGGAGGTGACCATCACGCTGGCGGCAGAGGAGGATGACGGTGAGCTTTGGGGTGAAGCCGGGGAGAACGCGGCGGCGCTAAAGCTGGAGCTGGACAGAATAGAGCTGGCGCTGCTTTTCCGTGGGCGTTACGATGGGCACGCTGCCATTCTCGCTATTCATCCGGGGGCCGGCGGCACCGAGGCTCAGGACTGGGTAGCGATGTTGCTGCGCATGTATACGCGCTGGGCAGAAAAGAAACATTATCAGGCGGAACTTTTGGACCTGTTGCCTGGCGATGAGGCCGGGATTAAAAGTGTTGCTTTGCTGATCAAAGGCAAAAATGCTTACGGCTCCCTGAAGGCGGAACGAGGCGTACATCGTTTGGTACGCATTTCACCTTTTGATGCCGCTAAAAGACGTCATACGTCCTTCGCTTCGCTGGACGTCCTGCCGGAGGTGGGAGAAGAAGACCAGGAACTAGCTATCTCCCCGGAAGAACTAAAAATCGATACTTTCCGTTCCAGCGGTGCCGGAGGACAGCACGTCAACACCACAGATTCTGCAGTCCGTATTACCCATCTGCCTACCGGGATTAGTGCTCAGTGTCAGAATGAGCGTTCGCAGCATGCCAACCGCGACCGCGCCATGAAGATACTGCGCGCCCGCCTAGCGGATCTGTACCAGCGACGTCAGACGGAGGAACTGGCTAGCTTGCGGGGAGAGCAGAAAGAAATTGCCTGGGGAAGTCAGATCCGCTCATATGTTTTCCAGCCCTATACCTTGGTTAAAGACCATCGAACCGGCGTGGAGGTGGGAAATATCGAGGCGGTGATGGATGGAGAAATCGACGTATTCATGGAGTCATACCTGCGCCAGACAGCAGGCCGGGCTAAAGAAAGCGGGCACGGGGGTGGATGACATGAAGAAAAAAAAGGCTGTTTATATGGAATATGTCGGCGTATTACTGGGGACAGCCGTGGTGGCTGTCTCTTTTAACATGTTCCTAGTCCCCAATAGAATTGCTGCCGGCGGCATCAGCGGCCTTGGTATCATCCTCTATTTTTCGCTGCATGTACCGGTGGGCTTGACTATTTTCCTGCTTAACCTGCCGCTTTTTGTCTTGGCATCGCGTATGTTCGGGCCACCGTTCATTGTTCGGGGGCTGTTCGGGGCGATTTCCCTGTCTGTACTAGTGGAGCTGCTGGACGGCCTGCCGGTGGTTACCGATGACCTCTTGCTGGCTTCGCTCTATGGCGGAACGCTGATGGGCGTGGGCATCGCGCTTGTGTTCCGCGCTCGCGGCTCTACTGGCGGCACGGTGCTGGCAGCACAGCTCTTGAACAAAATTTTTGGGTTTACCATGGGCCAGAGCATGCTTAGCGTGGACTTTATGATTATCGCCCTAGCGGGATTGATCTTTAACTTGGAACTGGCGATGTACGCGCTGATTGCTCTTTTTGTCAGCAGCCGGGTCATCGACTTCGTCCAGGAAGGTGTCAGCACCAGCAAAGCAACCCTGATTATTTCCGATCACAGCGAACAGATCGTGTGCAGAATACTCCAGGAGCTGAACCGGGGCGCCACAGTCTTTACAGGCAAAGGAGCATATACCGGGGTGCCGCGGGAAATGGTGCTCACCGTTGTGAGCCAGTCGGAAGTGCCGCGGCTGAAAGCAATCGTCCACGAGACAGACAGCAGTGCTTTTGTCATCGTCGGCAACGCCCACGAGGTTCTAGGCGAAGGCTTTAAACTGGCGGAACACCGCAACAAGTAGGGACACGGCAGGCCGTGCCCCTACTTGCAAGGGACGATGTGCTGTTACCGTGATTTTGGTTACCGACGGAGACAAATTGATGCAGACTTTGATGAAAAATTAGGAGAGGATTATCTCAGCGGAATTCGTCCTGAACGTGGGCGATGGAGGCGGGGCTGAAGTGTCGCAGTGCCAGCGGCTCGCCTTGCAGGACGGGCAGTTGTGACTCGAAGGTTGGGCGTGGAACGCTGTAGAAGATGCCAAGCGGGATCTTCTCGCCCCATCGGCGAGCCAGCGTCATGGCGCCCACCCAGTCGCTCTGGTCATGTGCCTCCGCCAGATACACACGCTGTTTGTACCAGGAGTAAGTGTTTAGTTTATTAAAAGGGACACAGGGCTGCAGGATGTCTACCAGGGCGTAGCCGGGGAAGACAAGGGCAGCTTTCATTGTTTCCTTCAGGTGATTCTTTTCCCCGGAGAAGCAACGGGCCACAAAACCGGCGCCCATGACAAGGGCTGTGGCTAGCGGATTTAACGGCGGTGAGACGACTCCACCGGTCTGTACGCTTGTTTTCATCCCCAGTTCGCTTGTAGGACTGGCCTGACCTTTGGTCAGCCCGTAGACCTGGTTATTATGCACAAAGTGAGCCAGATGCGGGTTGCGGCGGATGGTGTGGATAAAGTGGTTGCCGCCTTCACCGTAGGTGTCACCGTCGCCTGATTCAACAATCACGGTGAGTGTCGCATTGGCGACACGGGCGCCAACGGCCGGAGGCAAGGCGCGGCCGTGCAGGCCGTTAAACCCGTTGAGGTGGAGATAATGAGGCATTTTGGCGGCCTGTCCGATACCGGAACACATTAGAACCTGATGCGGTGACAGGCACAGCTCGGAGAGCGCCTCCGCCAGCGCCTGGCGGATGGCGAAATTTCCGCAGCCAGGACACCATGCTGTTTCTCCTCCTAGGTAGTCGGCTGCTTTACACATGCTTTCTCACCTCCTGGACTATTTCACTGCTGGTAAAGGGGCGACCGTCATATTTTAGGATCTTGTGGTCTACCACGAGGCCCGTTTCGCGTCGAAGCAACCCGGAAAACTGTCCGGTGGCATTGTTTTCCGCACAAAAACTAATTCCGGCCCGAGGGAGTAACCGGGTTATCGTGGCGGATGGCAAAGGCCAGAGGTCGCTGAAGTGGAGAAGCGTCGCTTGATGTCCGTGCGCCTGCAGTGTGTCGGTGGCCTCCCGCAAGATGCCGTAAGTGGAGCCCCAGCCGACGAGCAGAATTTCCGGGTCAGGGCTGCCGTAAAGCTCTGGCTCGTCCATTTCGGTGGCGAGCGACTCCATCCGGCGCAGGCGCTTTTCTACCATCAGGCGACGGGTGGCCGCGTCTTCAATGATGTGGCCATCTTCGTCGTGCTCATCACTGTCTGCCAGGACTACCTCGCCGTGGAACTGCCCCGGGAGAGCACGTGGGGAAAGGCCGTCGTCCGTTAGGAGATAACGCCGATAAGGGCGGGTCAAATTTTCGGTATCAGCCAAGTAACGTTCGTAGCGGAGCCGGGTAAAGTCGTAGGGCGAAATGGCAACGGCCGTGTCAGCAAAATATTGGTCGGAGAGAAAAAGGACGGGGATTTGATATTTTTCAGCCAGGTCAAACGCTTTATTCAGCCGGTAGAAAGCGTCTTCCAGATGGGTCGCGCACAGCACGGCCCGTGGAAACTCACCGTGTCCGGCGTGCAGTACAAAATTCAAGTCACCCTGCTCCGTGCGCGTAGGCAGCCCCGTAGCCGGTCCGGGACGCATGGCGATCACGATGACCACAGGGGTTTCCGTTATCCCGGCCAGAGAAACGCCTTCCCCCATCAGGGCAAACCCGCCTCCGGAAGTGCAGGTCATGGCCCGTGCCCCAGCAAAGGACGCCCCCAAAGCCATATTGATAGCAGCGATTTCGTCCTCTGCCTGCTCGACTACGAGGTCAAATTCATCCTGCTTGCCGGCTAGATAGGACAGAATGCCGGTGGACGGGGTCATGGGGTAGGCGGAGAGAAAACGGCAACCGCTAGCCAAGGCGGCCATACCCAGCGCTTGATTGCCGTCTAGAAAAATCTTTGGCCGGCGCCCTGGCGAGAGAGGCAGCGAGAAGCAGGTACCACACAGGCGCGATGCTTCATCATGTCCGGACTGTAGGGCGGCCGTATTTTGCTGTGCCACGACCGGCGCAAAGATGTCTGACAGCAGACGTGCCGCTTCTGCAAGGTCAAGGCCGAGCAAGGCCAGCACAGC